>NZ_JBVVPW010000021.1:0-90983 GCF_055811385.1 Mesorhizobium sp. WSM4849 | reverse complement strand
GGCCGGCAACCAGCCCGTCGATGCTCGACCGGCTTTCCGCCAGCTTGGCGAGGTCGTCTTCAAGCGCCTTGGACAGGATCGAGCGGTCCTGGATGAGCTTCTCGGCATGGCTGTTTACAAGACCGTTGACGCTGCCGAGATCGGCTTCCAGCGCCTGCGCAAACTGCGCGCGATTGTCGGTCAGCTGCTGGGACTGGTCGGCGACGACACTCTTGATGGTGTTGAGGTCTGCTTCCAGCGCACGTCTGAGGATGTCGCGGCCTTCGGCCAGTTTCTCGACTTGGCCGGCAACCAGCCCGTCGATGCTCGACCGGCTTTCCGCCAGCTTGGCGAGGTCGTCTTCAAGCGCCTTGGACAGGGTCGAGCGGTCTTCCGCCAGTTTTTCGGACTGGCCTGCTATGACGTCATTGATCGTATTGAGATCGGATTCCAGCGCGCGCTTGAGGATGTCGCGGCCCTCTGCCAGCTTCTCGACCTGGCCGGTAACCAGACCATCGATGCTCGACCGGCTTTCGGCCAGTTTGGCGAGGTCGTCTTCGAGCGCCTTCGACAGGATTGAACGGTCCTCGGCGAGCCTGTTCATGTGATCGGAGATAAGGCCATTCACGCTCTGCAGGTCGGTTTCCAACGCCTTGGAGAGCTGACCACGGTCTTCCGCCAGCTTTTCGGACTGGCCTGATATGACGTCCTTGATCGTGTTGAGATCGGATTCCAGCGCGCGCTTGAGGATATCGCGGCCTTCGGCCAGTTTCTCGACCTGACCGGCGACCAGCCCGTCGATGCTCGATCGGCTTTCCGCCAATTTGGCGAGGTCTGCCTCGAGCGTCTGCGAAAGCAGGCTGCGATCGTCGGCGAGCCTGCCCGAATGGTTCTCGATCAAGCCTCGGATGTCGGACAGGTCGCCTTCAAGCGAGCGCGAAAGCAGGCTGCGGTCTTCCGCCAGTTTGGCGGAATGGCCCTCGATAAGATCCTTGATGCCGACAATGTCGGTTTCCAACGCCTTGGCGAGTATGGCGCGACCTTCGGCGATCTTCTCGACCTGACCGGCGACCAGTCCGTCGATGCTGGCGCGACTGTCGGCCAGCTTGCCGAGATCGGCCTCGAGGGCGCGTGAAAGAATGCTGCGGCCCTCGGCGAGCTTGCCAACATGGCCGGCAACCATTTCGTCAATGATCGTACGGGCTTGTACAAGTTTTCCGGAGTCTTCGTTCAATGCTTGTGAAAGCCTGTTGCGGCCCTCTTCGAGCCTTTCGAGATGGCTGCCGAGCGAAGCATCGATGGCGGCGCTTGACTCGTTGACCTTGCGCAGATCCTCTTCGAGGGCGCGCGAGATCAGGTTGCGGCCTTCGGCAAGCTTCTGCACCTGGTCGGTGACGGCCGCGTCGATGCCGGCGCGGCTTTCGGCGAATTTCGCAAGATCGGCCTGCATTGCCGCCGCCATGCGTTCGCGGCTTTCGGAAAGCTTGCGGCTGTGGTTCTCGACGGCTTCTTCGATGCCGACGCGGGCATCGGCAAGCCGCTGGATGTCGGCGTCGAAGGAGCGCGACACCACATGACGGGCCGCTTCCATGCGCCCGGCGAAATCGCCTGCGCGTGCTTCGAGCATGGACGAAGTCGACGAGACAATATCGGCCATGTCGGCGCCGATCTGGGTCTTGCCCTGATCGATCATCGCCGACAGCGTCTCCTTGCTCTCCTGGAAGGTATGGGCGATTTCGCGCGCGCGCTCGACCAGCGTCTCGTTGATCTGGCGTGCGCGGGCCTCGAGCGCGGCGTTGAGCTTCTGGGTGCCGGTGTCGAGCGCTTCGGCGCGGGTCTGGAATTCACTGATCAGCGCCTGGCCGCGTTCGGCCAGCGTCCGCTCGATGCCGTCAAGGCTGGCTTCAAATTCGGAGTTGAGCGTGCGCGCGGCGCCGCCGAGCAGCGATACCATGCCGGAGGTCCGATCGTCGAGCAGATCGGTCAGCGACCGGGTGAGGCCGTCGGTCGTGTCCGTCAGCTTGGCGATGCGTGTATCGAGAAGGCTGGCGAAGGCTTCGCCGGAGGTCGACAGCCGGTCCGTGATCGACTCGAGCCGGCCTTCCACCGAATCGAAGATCGACAACGAGCTTTGGTTGATCCTGTCGATCAGCGTGTCGCCGGAATTGGTGATGGTCATCGACAGGTTGGTCGAGGCGTTGAGAATGCTGTCGCGAATGATGTCGCTGGCAGCCCCGATTTCGTCCTTCAGCGTCTCATGCGCGCCGGTGATCGAGGCGCGCACGCGTTCGGCGTGAGTGACCACCGCTTCGCGCTCGCTGCCCAGCCCGTCGACAAGCGAGCGGATGCGCGATTCATTCTCCGAGTAGGAGCGTTCGATCTGGTTCACCTCGCTGTGGACCAGGGTTTCGAGCTCGACGGCACGCGCAAGCGTGCGCTCGATGCCTTCACCCATGGCCGCCACCTCGCGGCGGACGGCTTGCCCGATCATCATGACGCGATCCTGGGCAATATTTTCCGGCTCGGTCAAGCGGAAGGCCACTTCCGTCATCGACTGAGCCGCGATGCGCATTTCCTGCGCGCGGCGGATCATGGCTGCAAACGCCCAGAACAGGAGGACGGGCAGGATCGCAGCGATCGCCAGGCCGATCAGTTCGGGACGGGCGAAGAACTGGCCGGGCGTGCGGATTTGCCAGATGCCTGGTCCAAACAGCAGGTTGGCCAATGCACCGGCGCCCGCGATCCAGGCAAGCGAAACGAGCGCCACGATCCAGTAGATCGTGTTCGAGGCACGCCGATTGAGGGTGTGCAGCAGCGTTTTGTAGTCTTTTTGACGCGGGTCATTGGCTGGCGTGAAACCGGCCGGCTGGCCATTGCGCGTTTCCAAAGAGCGCAGTTCAGCCGGCTTGGCCATTGCCGCGGGCTTTGCTTTCTGGTCCTGGTTGGCAGGCTCCGTCTGTAGGCTCCAGTTGGCGGGCTCGGCATTCTGTCCCTGGTCGGCGATAGGCTCGGCATTCTGGCTCTGGTCGGCGACAGGTTCGGCATTCTGGTTACGGCCTTCGCGGGCCAACTCGTCGGCAGCCTGCGATATCTGCGCTTCCAGATCTTCCATCGACGCTGCGATGTCGAGGTCGCCGCCGGCATCGCCGCTCAGATCGATATCAAGTGCTTTTTCGAGTTCCCTGGCTACGTCGTTGTCGAGCGTTCTTGTCGTCGATGTTTTCTTCGCCATGCCTTCGCTACCCTGTACAAGCTGCCGCGGGACTTATTGATTCTGCTTGTCGTGTCCCACGCAAGAGGCTGAAAATGGACCTGTCGTATCGTAATGACACACCGGGGTAAAGAAAACATGCATTCGGCGCGATACGTAAAACTTTAAATATAAGGTTAACAGAACTGTGATTCCGGCGCCGTTATCGCAACATTTTTCCGGGCCAATCATTAACCCGTCGTCCACAGGATGGGCCTATTTTTTGCGGCTGGAAGAACGGAGTTGCAGATTCATGCGTGGCGAAAACGGCATTGCCTTCTCGATGCCCGGCGGCGACGTGTCGGGAACGGCCGGGTCGCGGCCGGTGGACCTGGCGCATCTGGCGCGCCAGACGATGGGCGACCGCAGCCTCGAGCAGGAGGTGCTGGCGCTGTTCGTACAGCAGGCGCTGTCGGTTCGCGACAGGATCGTCGACGCCGATGTGAGGCAAAGACTGCTTCTGGCGCACGGGCTGAAAGGTTCGGCGCGCGGCGTCGGCGCCTTCGCTATTGCCGATTGCGCCAGCGCGATCGAACTTCAACCTGAAGATATCAATACCCTCAAGCGGCTTGGCGCCCTGATCGAAGAAGTCCGCGATTTCGTCGCCGCCATCAGCCGTTAAACCGATTTCCGAAAAAAACGGCATAGAGCGCCGCTTTCGCGCGGCAGTTGACTTGTCTGCCGGAGTGATTATCTCGGCTGGGACTCCCTTCAGGTGACAAATGACCAAGCTGACCTTCATCGCCCATGACGGCACACATTTTGACGTGGATGCCGAAAACGGCTCGACCGTCATGGAGAACGCGATCCGCAACGCTGTGCCGGGGATCGAGGCCGAATGTGGTGGCGCCTGCGCCTGCGCGACCTGCCACGTCTATGTCGACGAGGCATGGACGGCGGAAGTCGGCGAGCCGGAAGCGATGGAGGAGGACATGCTGGACTTCGCCTACGACGTCCAGCCGAACTCACGGCTTTCCTGTCAGATCAAGGTGCGCGACGCTCTCGACGGGCTGGTTGTGCGCGTGCCCGCCCGCCAAGGCTGAAGCGTGAAGGCTGAAGCGCTAGATATAGCCGATTTTTCCGGCTCCGGCTTGGCAGCGGGCCAATGGTCATGCAGTGTCGCGCCGTTCTCTACAGCGCCGCGCGTTCTCTCGGACGCGCAAAGGACGCTGTAGCACCGTGATTTGGCGCATGATCCCCAGCAAAAATCGATTTCGATTTTTGCGGTCGTGCGCATCGAAGGCGCATTCATGACCGATATCACCAAGACGGACGTATTGATTGTCGGGACGGGGCCTGTCGGCCTGTTCGCCGTGTTCGAACTCGGCCTCTTCGACATGAAATGCCATCTGATCGACATACTCGATCGGCCCGGCGGGCAATGCGCCGAACTCTATCCGGAAAAGCCGATCTACGACATTCCCGGCTGGCAATCGATTTCGGCGCAGGGCCTGGTCGACAGACTGCTTGAGCAGATCGCGCCGTTCAAGCCCGACTTCACCTTCAACCGCATGGTCTCAAGCCTCGAAAAGCTCGAGGACGGCAGCTTTCGCGTGATCACCGACGAGAACGAGGTGTTTGAAGCCAAGGTTGTGGTTATCGCCGCCGGCGGCGGCTCGTTCCAGCCGAAGCGGCCGCCGATCCCGGGCATCGAGCTTTATGAGGGCAAGAGCGTCTTCTACTCGGTTCGCCGGATGGAGGAATTTCGCGGCCACGACCTCATCATCGTCGGTGGCGGCGATTCGGCGCTCGACTGGACGCTGAACCTGCAGCCTGTGGCCAAGAGCGTGACGCTGGTCCACCGCCGGCCGGAGTTTCGCGCGGCGCCCGACAGCGTCAACAAGATGTACGCCATGCAGGAGATGAAGGAACTGGATTTCCAGGTCGGGCAGGTGACGGGATTGTCCGGCGCCGACGGCCAGCTTTCCTCCGCGACCATCAAAGGCCCCAGCGGCGATATCGAGGTGCCGTGCACGCGGATGCTGCCGTTCTTTGGCCTGACCATGAAGCTCGGACCGATCGCCGAGTGGGGGCTCAATCTTCATGAGAACATGATCCCGGTCGACACCGAGAAATTCCAGACGTCGGTACCGGGCATCTTCGCCGTCGGCGACATCAACTGGTACCCCGGCAAGCTGAAGCTGATCCTGTCGGGCTTCCATGAGGTCGCCCTGATGGCGCAGGCAGCCAAGCGCATCGTCAGCCCCGGCGAGCGCATCGTATTCCAGTATACGACGTCGTCGACCAGCTTACAGAAGAAGCTCGGCGTCGCCGGCTGACGCCCACTCTTACTCCACGAGAATCGATCTTATCATCTGGCCTGAGCTAACCCGGCAGCCGGCCGTTCTCGATGCGCTCCATGCGATAGCGCAGCAGCCGCAGGATACGGCTTTCGAAATTGATTGTCTCGACGCGATCGAATTGCATCTGGGCCTGGTCGTGCTTGGCAAGAATAGCGGCGGCGACTTCCGCGGCCTTGGCCTTGGCCTCCTGGCAAGTCTTCTGCGGATAGGTCGCCTTCAGCGCATCCTCGAGGTCGCGGGCATGGTTCTTGGCGATCTCGACATGGCGGTCCTCATGGCGCTTGATGTCGGCGGACAATGTATCCCAAAACAGCCTTACGCCCGCATCAGCCTTGCGCGAGCGGCGCCACTCGGGAAGGATCACCTTGACCTTGAGGGTGACGTCGGCGTCAGCAATCGCGCAGGAATTCGATTTTTCCGCATAGCTGACGCGGGTGGTGAACGCCATCTGCGTGGCGCCTGGATGCCGCATCCCGGTGCTTTTCACCTGAGGTCCAAGTTTCGTAAGCTGGGATCCGATATCATCGAGCGTTCTGCCGCCGATGCTGAAGTAGCTATATGTCTTTACCAAACTCGCCGTGCCCGCCGGCAAGGCAGAAAAAGCGAGCATCAGGGCGCAAAGCAGTGATCGTTTCATCATGTTGCCTCTTTGCCTACCATGCGCTACGGCCGCTGCCGGCGCAACGGAATTGATCTTTGGCGGATCACACATGATTGATGGACAATGACGACACGGCGATGGCAACTGGCGCATGGGCGTCATCTCGACCTTGGCGGCAAGGCGGTGATCGTCGGTATCCTCAATGTCACGCCGGACAGTTTTTCCGACGGGGGACTGTTCGTTGCGCCCGAACAGGCGATGGCCCAGGCCCGCCGGATGGTGGAAGAGGGCGCCTCCGTCATTGACGTCGGTGGAGAATCGACACGTCCCGGCGCATCTCCGGTAGCCGTCGAGGAAGAGCAGGCCCGCGTGCTGCCTGTCATCGAGGCGCTCGCCAGGCTTGGCAAGGCGCTGATTTCGGTCGACACCTATCGCGAGGACACTGCCCGGCTTGCCGTCGCTGCCGGCGCCCATATCGTCAACGATGTCTGGGGCCTGCAGCGCGAACCGGGCGTCGCGCGGGTCGCTGCCGAGACCGGCGCCGGGCTGGTCATCATGCACACCGGACGTGACAGGCAAAAACTGCCCGACGTGATCGAGGATCAGTTTTCCTTCCTCAGCAAGTCACTGGAAATCGCCCGGCGAAGCGGCGTTGCCGACGACCAAATCGTGCTCGATCCGGGCTTTGGCTTCGCCAAGGAAACAGCGGAGGAAAATCTCGACCTGATGGCACGGTTTTCCGAACTCGATGCCTTGGGCTTTCCACTGATGGCGGGTACGTCGCGAAAGCGCTTCATCGGCGCCGTCACCGGCCGCGACGCCTCGGCCAGGGGTGCCGGAACGGCGGCGACGAGCGTCATACTGAGGCTCAAGGGCGCGCAGCTTTTTCGCGTCCACGATGTCGCAATCAATGTGGATGCGCTGGCGCTTGCCGATGCTATGCTGGCGCGTGAAACCACCGCATAGGCTCGAAAATCAAAATCGATTTCCGGCAGGATGCGTCGATTTAAGCGTTAGAGCGTAGTTTGTGCGTCCAACTGGACGCACCTCGCTCTAATCGAGCGGGACGCTGAGCGATGTATGTCATACGCATGAAGAACTGCGCTTTCTTCGCCCGGCACGGCGTGCTGGATGAGGAGGAGACGCTCGGCCAGCGCTTCTATGTCGACGCCGCGCTCACCGTCGAACCCGGCCGCGCGCTGGTCGACGATTCCATCGAGGATACCGTCCACTATGGTGTCGCCTTCGGGGTGATCGAAAAGATCATAACCGGGGAGAGGCGTTTTCTGATAGAAGCGCTGGCGCTGGAGGTGGCCCGGGCGCTGACGGCCCGGTTTCCCCAGATCAAAAAAGCCGAGATTACCGTGCGCAAGCCGAACGCTCCGGTGCCCGGTGTGCTCGATCATGTCGAGGTGACCGTTGTCTGGCCCGAATAATACTGTCTACCTCAGCCTTGGCGGCAATCTCGGCGACCCGGCAAGGTCGATGGGCGCGGCGCTGCGCATGCTGGACGCCGACGAGAACGCGCGCGTCGTTGTCGTCTCCTCGCTTTACCGCACGCCGCCCTGGGGCAAGCTCGACCAGCCGGATTTTCTCAATGCGGCTGCCGAAATTTCGACTGTGCTCGCACCACATGCTTTGCTCGATCTCTGCCTCGATGTAGAGCGCAGGCTGAAGCGGGTGCGCGAGGAGCGCTGGGGTCCACGCCTGATCGACATCGACATTCTGGTGTTCGGCGATCGGATTATCCACGAAACCGGGCTGGAAGTGCCACATCCGCGCATGCTGGAGCGCGCTTTCGTTCTGGCGCCGCTGGCCGAGATCGCGCCTGACCTCACCGTCGACGGCAGAAGCGTGGCGGAGCGGCTTGCCGCTCTCGACAGCGCCGGCATCGAGCAATTGCCGTCCGGCCGGGATTGGTGGCTGACCTAAACGGCGTGTTTTCAAATGGAACCGCTGCGCTGCTCTATCTCTTTGTTTACGCATTGGATTTAACCGAAAGCCGCTTCGCACCTTTCGCTCCGATGCACTGAGCTCAGCCGGAAAATCCGCCGCCGTCGAGGAACACCTGTTCCTCCGGCGTCGTCTCGCGGCCAAGCATCCTGTTTCGATGCGGAAAGCGGCCGAAGCGCTGAATGATCTCCAGGTGCTCGACCGCATATTTCAGATAAGATTGGGCTTTGGCGGTAGTGAGGTCCACTGATTTGAGCTGGTCGGCGAGATGCTCCGAATGCTCATAAGGCAGATAGAGGAAGACGCGCAGCTCTTCGTCGAGCGCCAGATCCTGGCCGGCGGCGATCGCCTTCTCGGCAAAATGCCTTGCCAGCGGGTCGGTCGCATACATATGGCCGGTGCCGCGAAAGCAGTTTCGCGGGAACTGGTCGAGCAGGATCATCAGCGCCAGTGAGCCTTCGGCATGCTTCGACCAGTCGTCGCATTCACGCCGCGCGGCAGCGTAGTGCAGGTCGAGAAACCGATTGCGGAACTCCGCGTCGAAGGCGTCATTCTTCTCGAACCATGCGTCTTCCCCAGCGTCACGCCAGAATTTGGTGACGGAGAGCGCGCGCTCGTCCAGTTCGATCATCTGTTTGCTCCAGGTGTTAAATCCGCAGGCTCGGATTTATGCAGAACGCCGGCGGTTTCTTCATTGAGCGCCTGACCGGCGTGGCGTGGCTGGCTGAGCGGTGTCGGAATCGGCGTGCCGATATTGCCCTTGAGGAAGCGCGCTCCGGCGCGAACGCCTTCGGCGAGCTGCAGCTCGAAGCGGGCGGCATCGCGGTAGCGGACGTCCTCGATCACCTCGGCGACTTCCTCCGGGTCGACGCCCAGCGCTTCCAGCGTGGAGCCGCCGAAGACAAGCGCTGATTCGAAGGTTTCGCGAATCTGGAAATCGACGTCGGCACGTATCAACTGGAGTGCGGTTCCGCGGTCGAAAGCGCGTGCCAGCACGGTCAGCAGGGGAAACTCCGCCTTGATGAGCTTTGCGATGCGGACCGCGACATCGGGTTTGTCGACGCAGATCAACACGGCGCGCGCGCGGCCAGCGCCTGCGGCACGCAGAATGTCCAGCCGCGTGCCGTCGCCATAATAGACCTTGAAACCGAAATCGGCCGCCGCCTGGATCATCTCGACCTCATTGTCGATGATCGACACATCGATCCCGCGCAACAGCAGCGGCTGGCTGGCGATCTGGCCGAAGCGGCCGAAGCCGATGATCAGCACGCTGCCGGTAAGGCCATCGGCGATGTCGACGCCTTCGAGCGACTGCTCGTCGCGCGGCGTCAGATACCGCAATGCCAGAATGGCCAGCGGTGTCAGCACCATGGAGATGATGACGATCGCCGTCAGGGTCGCGTTAGCCTGGCTGTCGATGATGCCGACCGCCGCGGCTGCGGAATAGAGAACGAAGGCGAATTCGCCGCCTTGCGCCATGAAGACGGCACGCTCGAGCGCTTCCCGGTGACCGGTCTTGAGGATGCGGGCGACGAGATAGATGCCGATCGCCTTTATCACCATGTAGGCGACGACGTAGATGACGACAATCCGCCAGTTCTCGATGACCACATGCAGGTCGAGCGACATGCCGACAGCGAGGAAGAACAGCCCGAGCAGCACACCGCGGAACGGTTCGACATCGGCCTCGAGCTGATGGCGGAAGGTGGATTCCGACAACAGCACGCCGGCCAGGAAAGCGCCCATCGCCATCGACAGGCCGCTGAGCTGCATGGCAAGCGCCGACCCCAGAACCACCAGAAGGGCGGCTGCGGTCATCACTTCGCGGGCGCGGGCGTCCGCCAGGATGCGAAAGAACGGGTTGAGCAGATAGCGCCCGGCCAGCACCAGCCCGACGATGGCGGCAAGGC
Source organism: Mesorhizobium sp. WSM4849 (assembly GCF_055811385.1). Classification (NCBI taxonomy): domain Bacteria; kingdom Pseudomonadati; phylum Pseudomonadota; class Alphaproteobacteria; order Hyphomicrobiales; family Phyllobacteriaceae; genus Mesorhizobium; species Mesorhizobium sp. WSM4849. The sequence goes on along the minus strand of NZ_JBVVPW010000021.1, from coordinate 80,987 downwards.
CGATGCCCACCTCCATCAGCCGCTGCGTCAAGCTCATATCGGCGCCGCCCGGCGCTAGGAAGGCGATCAGGGCCAGCAGCGGCACAATCGCCAGGTCCTCGAGCAGCAGGATGGAGACAATGCGCTGGCCTTTGGGCGCGGCGATCTCACCGCGCTCCTCCAGAAGCTGCATGACGATCGCCGTCGAGGTCAGCACGAAGCCGGCGCCGGCGACGAAGGATTGCGAGACCGGAAAACCTCCCGCCAGTCCGACGCCGGTCAGCAACAGCGCGCACACGCCGACCTGCAATGCCCCAAGGCCAAAGATCTCTCGCCTGAGTCCCCACAGCCGCGACGGTTGCATCTCCAGCCCGATGATGAACAGGAACATGACGACGCCGAGCTCGGCGACGTGAAGAATCGCTTCCGATTCGGAAAAGATGCCGATGCCGAACGGGCCGATGACCACGCCGGCCGCCAGATAGCCGAGAATGGAGCCAAGCCCCACGCGCTTGAAGATCGGTACGGCGACAACACCTGCGGCGAGCAGCGCCACCACGTGGATCAGATCGCTGCCCGCTGCTTCTGCCGCCATGCCTGCCGTTCCGTTCTCTCTAGGGGCCGCCGCACGTGCTGCGGCATCGAGCGGCCAAGATAGGGGCTTCGGCTGAAATCGAACAGTCCGAATCCGGAAACTGGTGCAGCAGCGTTGCAGGCGCGCTCCACAGCTTTATGCACCCGCTGCGTTGAATGTTGCAGCAATCGGGCGCTAAGGACGCGCGGCTTTGGCCGTGAAGGGCGGACGACGATCAAGTCGGCCGCCTTTTTTGAGGGAGACGACTGACATGTAGATTTTTTTGCTTGTTGCCGTTGGCATCGCGGCACTCGCCGGATCGGCCTGCTCGAAGGCGCCGGACTGCACGACCGAAATGCTGTCCAAGAAAGCTCAGGACATGACTGCAGCCCTTCAGGAGGCCGTTACCAAGGATCCGGCCAAGGCAGCCGACCTCACCGCCAAGGTCCAGGCGGTCATAACCAAGTATCAGGGCACGACGACGGCGGACGAGGCCTGCAAGGCCTATGACGAGTTGATCACCGCCATCAAGGGCTGTGCATCGATCGGAGTTTTGGAGAAAGCGGTGGCGGTGGCTGCCGCTTTTTTGCAACTAGAGTAGAGCGCCGCCTATCGGACGTGCAAAAGGTCGCTCAGTTCGGGGCTATGGAGCCGACTTCGACCGTATCGACGCGCTTCAGCTTCATGCCAATGACCGGCACTAATTGCTGGTCGACGCGCACCGCAACCGTCACCGTCATCGAATTGTCGTTGGGGACAAGAGCCTGCATGACGCCGCGCAACTGGTTGCGGTTGATGGTGAAGACGACCTTGTTGGCGCTGACCACGTTGCCGCCGATAATGTCGAGGCCGGAACCGGCAGCACCGCCCATGAAGCTGCCCTTGTAGCCCTCGCGGCCTTTGTGCTGGATCGTCGCCGACATCTGCTGGGTGAACATGCCGACCCGGCAGCCGCCGTCGAGCGACATGCCGATCTTGCCGTCTGGTGTCGAACCGGTGAAATTGCAGGTGAATTTCGTGCCCTTGTATTTGCCGGCGACGATTTCCCCCGGGCCGACCCATTCGCCTTCCACCGATTGAAAGAACTTCTTGTCCCGTTCTGCTGCAAAGGTCTTTTCGGCCATGCCGGCAGTTGTTGAAACCGCGACCGCCATTGGCAGGACGCTAGACAAGATCACGCTTTTCATCGACGACACCCGGCAACAAAGAGACTGTTTGGAACCCGTCCGACCATGAACAAGATTGGTTAATGCTTCGTCACCGCTAGCGCATGGCTCCGAAAATCGGAAGCGATTTGCGCTGGGATCATGCGCGAATCAAAGTGCTTCAGCGTCCTTTTCGCGCCCACTAGACGTGCGGCGCTGGAGATAGTTGTCAATTGTCGGAAGCCGATGTTTCCTTGTGCTTTTTCGTTGCAAACGATGTCAGCGCGGACAGGAAATCACCCATGCCGGGGCGTCTCGTGGCGCTGAAGGGCAGGGGCCTTGCGGTCTCCATGGCAGCAATGCCGATGCGCGCCGTCATCATGCCGTTGACGACACCTTCGCCAAGCTTGGCCGAGAGCCGAGCAGCGAGGCCATGGCCGACGATCTGCTGAACGAAACTGTCGCCGACGGCAATCGAGCCGGTCACCGCCAGATGAGCGAGAACGCTGCGCGCCAGCCGGAAGAACCCCAGCGTGCCCGGCCGGCCGCCATAAAGTTCCGACAGCCGGCGAATCAGCCGGCCCGCTTCGAACACGACATAGGCGACGTCGACCAGAGCGCGAGGGCTGACCGCCGTCACCAGCGACACACGCTTTGCCGCTTCGAGGATCATCACCTTGGCGCGCGCATCGAGGGGGCCGAGGATTTCGGTCTCGGCCAGGCGCACCAGATTGCCACCGTCGATGATCTCGTCGCGCAAGTCTGCCAACGCACGTCTGCCGGCCGCGGTTTCGGGTTTGGCCGCGACAAAGGCCGAGAGTTCGTCGACCACGGCGCGAGCGGCCTTCGGATCGTCGCGGGCAATGGCGTCGAGTGCCCGCTTCTGTAGCTTTTCGACCTCGGCGAGGCGGGCGATCGCCAGGAATTCGCGGACGAGGATGACCAGAAGCGCCAGCACCGCGATCACGGCCATCCCGGCGGCAAGCCAGCCCAGCCATTCGGCACGTGCGAACAGATCGCGAATCAGCTGATCGGTCCAAAGGCCGAGGGCCAGCGAAACCAGAACGCCCAATGCGCCGAACAACAAGCCACCTGATATCGAACGCTTACGCGGCGCGGTCGCCGGCGGCGGTTCGGCGGCGATAATATCTGGCTCGTCGAAAACGTCGATTTCCGCCGGAGTGACGACGGCAAGATCAGCCTTCGCGGCGCGTGGCCTTCTGGCCGATGGAGCGTCGGGCTGCCGCAAGGCTGCCCGTTCTTTTGGCGCGGCTTCCGGCTCGATGCGAAAAGCCGCCGGCTTGCGGGGCGCGGTCATGCCAGACGATCTCCGATCAGGAACTGCAGGGCGCGGTCGAGCCTGATATGCGGCAGCGACAGCGTGACGCCTTCAGCCGTGCTTTCGAGCTTTGGCGGGCGAAAGCGCACGAAGCGGATTGCCGGGTCATCATTACTTTGTCGACGGTCTGGACTTTGCCGATGGTCTGGGCTCTGCCGATTGTCTGGCCCAGAGACTTCGAACACCGTGTCAATTTTCTCTGGTAAGTCACCGGGAAATATGGCTGTTTCGGTTCTTCCATCAAATGTTTCGCCGTTGATCTTTTCACCTTTCAACGGTGTGCCAATGATGACCGGCAACGTCTCACGGCCTTGCTTGACCGTGCCTTCCCGGGTCGCGCGCACCGCCGCCAGGGCAACTACGTCGACATCGGCGCCGGTGAAATTCGCCCGCGCCACGGCACGGTCGGCGAGCCGCCGCACGATCGCCTGCAGCCGGTCGTGGCTTTCGTGGTGCAGATGGTCCGCCTTCGTCGCCGCTACCAATATGCGGTCGATGCGTCTTGAAAAAAAGTCGGTCAGGAAATTGCCGCGGCCGGGGCGGAAACATGCGAGGATTTCGGTCACAGCACGTTCGAGATCGGCCATGGCGCCGGGGCCCGCGTTCAAGGCCTGCAGGGCGTCTATCACCACGATCTGACGGTCGAGGCGCGTGATGTGCTCCCGGAAGAACGGCTTTACGACATATGTCTTGTAGGCCTCGTAGCGCCGCTCCATCATCGCCTGAAGCGACCCGGAACGCGCCCGCCGCTCACTCAGGCCCGGCAAGGGCGCGAAGGTCAGTGCCGGCGAGCCCTCAAGATCGCCGGGCATCAGGAAACGGCCGGGTGGCAGGGTTGAAAGCGCCCGCTCGTCGAGCTTGCATGCCTTGAGATAAGCGGCGAAGCTGTCGGCGAGGCGGCGCGCCGTCATCTCGTCGGCGTCCGCATTCGGATCGACCGTTGCCGAGAGCGCGCGCCATTCCTGTGAAAGGTCGACGCGCACCGGCAGCACGGCCATCTCGAAGGCTTCGCGTGAGAAATCAGCGTAGGATTTGCCGAGCAGCGGCAGGTCGAGCAGCCATTCGCCGGGATAGTCGACGATATCGAGCGACAATCTGCCCGATGAAAACATGCGGCTCCAGCCGGAGGCCGATTCATATTCGATGGTGAGCCTCAGCTCGGAAATGGCACGTGTCGAATCCGGCCACAGGCGGTCGTTGACCAGGGCCGCTACGTGATCCTCGTACTGGAATCGCGGTACGGCGTCATCCGGTTGCTCTTCGAGGAAGGCACGGGCGATGCGTCCCGATTTCTGCGCCGCGAACAGCGGCAAGCGCCCGCCATGGATCAGATTGTGGACAAAGGCTGAGATGAACACTGTCTTGCCTGCGCGGGAAAGGCCAGTGACACCCAGCCGCAGCGATGGCGAAAAAAGCCCGGTAGCGCGCCCCGACAGCGTATCCAGGGCAATCTTCGCCTCGTCGGTGAAAGTGGTCAGCGATGATGCCAAAATGCGTCTCTCGGGGCTTCGGTACGACCCGATATAGACGCTGCCGCCTAGTGTGGCGAATCCGAAATTCGCAGTACCTTGGAGCAGCGCAGTGAGCGAATTTCGGATTCTAAGCCACACCAGCAAATCATTGAATTCGCGCATGAACCCGAACCATAGGTTCGGAAAAGATCATGCGCAAAATTGAGTTCTACAGCGTCCTTTGCGCGTCCAGGAGGACGCGCGGCGCTGTAGTATGCTTTTGGATTTGAAGTTCCTGAACGCTGATGCCATTGAAGTGGCAGGAACTTCAAATCCACCACGCTAGGTTGAAATGGCGTCAGAGATCGGCCGGCGTCACGAAGGCTTCGAGATAGCCGGTGCCTTGCGCGGCATTGGCAAGACTGCCTGGAAAACGGACGACCGCAAGGCCGGAGGCCGGGAAGCCGTGGTTCAGAATTCCCCTCGCAGCCTCGTCGCCATCGCCCGAAAGCGCGATAGTAAGATCTTCCGTCATCGGGTTGTGGCCGATGACGAGCAGCGAGCCTGGCCCGCCATTGCCGCGGATGATCGAGAGATAACTGGCGGCGTCCTCGCTATAGAGCGTGTCCAAGAACAGGACCCGGCCTGTATCGGTGTGGCCGGCCAGGCCTTCCAGCGTCTGGCGCGCTCGCTTTGCGTTGGAGCAAAGGGTGAGGTCCGGAATGTAGCTGCGGGCCCGCATGGCCGCACCCATGGTTTCGGCGTCGGCGAGGCCGGATGCGTCGAGCGGACGGTCGAAATCGCGCATGCCGGGCAGGGCCCATCCGGCCTTGGCATGCCTCAACAGGTAAAGCTTGCTCACCGGCCCTCGCTTGTGCCAAACACCGAAACTCGTCAAAAGGCGCTGCAGGATTAGCCATGAGAACGGCCTTATGCACAATGGCCGGCACCTTTCAAACCCAACAAATCATACGCGAATTCGGTCGTGCCCTTCATGCGAATGATGCGGCCAATACCGTTTTGCCCGACATTAACAATTGCGTGAAACTGTCGTCGATTACGCTTGTGCAGCATTCGGTCCGCGAATATATAGGCGCCAAAATTGGGGCTGTTTGGGTGAGTCGAATGAACGACATCGTTACTGCCGATTACGTACCCTCCGAAGACGAGCCGTTCATGAACGAACGGCAGAAATCCTACTTTCGCCTGAAGCTCGTCACCTGGAAGAACGACATACTGCGCGAAGCGCGCGAAACTCTCGAAATCCTGCAGCAGGAAAACGCCAACCATCCCGATCTCGCTGATCGCGCCTCTTCGGAAACTGACCGCGCCATCGAACTTCGCGCCCGCGATCGCCAGCGAAAACTCATTTCAAAAATTGATTCCGCGCTTCAGCGCATTGATGAAGGCACTTACGGCTATTGTGAGGAAACCGGCGAGCCCATCGCGCTGAAGCGGCTCGATGCGCGTCCGATCGCGACCTTGTCGATCGAGGCGCAGGAGCGCCACGAGCGCCGCGAGAAGGTCTACCGCGACGACTGAAGCACAGGCGGAGCGCCTAAAAAGCAGCCGATAGCGAATTTTGTCATGGCCGGTCTCCGGACATTTTTTGTTAGCTGTTCGCTGCCCCGGTTTCTGGCCGGTTATCTTTTCTGGCTGGAAAGCTCGCCGAGAAGCTTCGTCATCTCGTCATCGAGAGACGACGGTGCCTTTGCCGCCGGCTTGCTCTCCGGCTTGGTGGGGTGCGGGTCATCAAACGAGACCTCGAGCTCCCTCATCAGCGTATCGTCAATAGAATCCTGCTTTGGCGGGGAATCCTGTCTTGCCGGCGATGGCGCCTGTCGAAAGGCAGTGGCGTTCGTCGATCCGTAGGCGGGCAGCGGCGTGACGGTCGCCGATTGATGACTTTGCGCTGCTGGCTTCGGCGCTGGCGCCGTCTGATGGGGCCGGACAGGCGCCGGGGCCGCGCTTACCGGCTGCGGAGGCGGTGCTTGCGTCATTGGCGCAGGAGCCGGTTGAGGCGCGCGCGGCCGCGGTGCCGGCTGATGGCCGCCGCTATCTCCGGTCAGTGCAGGACGGCGCAGCGCCGACAGCCGGATGTCGCGTTCGACGACGACATCGGTTGGGCCTCCGATCAACAGCAGGTGCTCGATGTCGTCGCGGCGCACCAGCACCAACCGGCGGTGACTGTCGACAGCGGTGGCGTCCATGACGGCCAGGCGCGTCTTGCGGTTCCTGCCACCGGCAACGAATGTTCCAAAGGTCAGATTGCGGACCAGCTTGATGATGAGGAGAATAATGGCCAGAAGGACAAGCGCGACCAGCGTCCACAGGATTTCCGCGGCATAAGGACCCAAAACGCTATCCAGCCCTTGCATTAGTGCCCCCGTATCGGCTTTCGAAGAAAAGTGACACTAGACTGTTGCGGCACGCCCCTGCAAGTTGCCTTTCGCGCTTCTTGAACAGCTTGAAACGCCAATCTGGTGGATTTGAAGTTCCTGCGAATTGAGTGCGTCAGCGTTCCCACTTCAAATCCACCACACTGGATTTTCAGCAAGTTGCTGATGTGATGAATCCGAAATTCGCTCCGCGTTGCACCAAGGTGATGCGAATTTCGGTTTCACCACACCAGGCGCAGAACGGGCGTCATTTTTAGCGGACATTTGCCGCCAAGGCCTTTTCCGGACCCTGAGAATGTGATTCAACCGGGCAGGGGCAAGTACCGGATTTCATGAGCAGGGGGCATATGGCCAAGGAAGCGCGCGGCGATTTCTATCCGGTACCGATCGTCGACCAGAACACGCGACCGGGTGCGGTCACCCGGCTCATCGTCTTCATCGTCGTCCTGACCGGCGCTGCGATCGTCTTCGGCCTTTTCCGCGAACGTCTTGGCGATCCATTCCTGCTCGGAATGCTTGGTGTGCTGGCGATGATCGGCGTCGGCTTCCTGTTCGCCACCGCCATCGGCTTCGTGCAGATCACACCGCGCTCGACGAGTGACGAGCTATCGAAAGCGTTTGTCGATTCGATGTCGCAAGGTCTTCTGGTCACGGACACCAAGGGTCGTGTCGTCTACGCCAATCGGGCCTATGCCGACATGACGGGCGCCGCGTCCGCGGCGGATCTCAAGACGGTCGAAAGTTTGCTGTCCGACGTTCCCGAGGCCTCGGTGACCATATACCGGCTCGCCTCCGGCCTGCGCGACGGCCAGCCCGGCGACGGAGAGTTTCGGCTTGCGCAATCCATTCGACCCGGCGCCGAGCCGGGCGCGCGCTGGTACCGTGCCCGCGCCCGCGCCTTCAGCGTCCCGGGCCAGCGGCTGCCCTTGCTCGCCTGGCAACTCGCCGATATCTCGGAGGAACGGGCCGAGCAGGAGCGGTTCTTCCTCGATCTGCAGGAGGCCATCGACCATCTCGACCATGCGCCGGCCGGCTTCTTTTCGGCCGACCAGGAAGGCCGCGTCACCTATATCAACGCCACGCTGGCGGAGTGGCTGGGCATCGACCTGACGAGCTTCACGCCTGGTGCCGTTACGCTTCCGGAGATCGTCGCCGGCGACGGCATGGCGCTGGTCCGCTCAGTCAAGGCCGATCCCGGCACCACGCGCAATGCGGTCATCGATCTCGATCTGACGACGGTGAAAGGCGAGGCGCTGCCCGTGCGTTTCATGCATAGGGTCTCAGCCAGCCGCGAGGGTGTCAACGGTCCGACGCGCACCATCGTGCTCAACCGGACGCAAGGTGAGGACGCTTCCGCCGATCTTCGCGCCTCGGAGATCCGCTTCACCCGCTTCTTCAATTCGACGCCGATGGCAATAGCGGCGGTCGACAACAGCGGGCGCATCTTGCGCACCAACGCGCCTTTCCTGTCGCTGTTTTCCTCCGTCGTCGACGGGGACGCGGTCGATCGGCGCGTGCGGCTGGACACGGTGATCCATGAGCGCGACCGGCCCGCCTTTGCCGCGGCGTTCGAAAAAGCGCGACAAAGGCAGGCCGACATCGAACCGATCGATACGCTGCTGCCCGGCAATGAAGAACGGCACATGCGCTTTTACGTCAACGCGGTTGCCGACGGCACCGGCGAGGGCGCCGAAGAATCGGCTATCGTCTATGCCGTCGAGACCACCGAGCAGAAGGCGCTCGAGGGCCAGATGGCGCAAAGCCAGAAGATGCAGGCGGTCGGCCAGCTTGCCGGCGGCATCGCACACGACTTCAACAACGTCCTGACCGCCATCATCATGGCGTCGGACCTTTTGTTGACCAACCACCGCCCGTCGGACCCGTCCTTCCCCGACATCATGAACATCAAGCAGAACGCCAACCGGGCGGCTTCGCTGGTGAGGCAGCTTCTGGCCTTCTCGCGCAAGCAGACGCTGCGGCCGGAGGTGCTCAACCTGACCGACGTGCTTGCCGACCTGCGGATGCTGCTGGCCCGCCTGGTCGGAAGCGACATCAAGCTGAAGGTCGATCATGGCCGCGATCTGTGGCCGGTGAAGGTCGACATCGGGCAGTTCGAGCAGGTGGTGGTCAATCTGGCGGTCAATGCGCGCGATGCGATGCCGGCTGGCGGCGACCTCACCGTGCGCACCCGGAACGTGACGACAGAAGAGAGCAAAAGCCTACCCTACCGCGAACTTGCGCCGGCCGATTACGTGGTGGTCGAAGTCGAAGACACCGGCAGCGGCATCGCCCCCGAAGTCCTCAAGAAGATTTTCGAACCCTTCTTCACCACCAAGGAGGTCGGCAAGGGCACCGGCCTCGGCCTGTCCATGGTCTACGGCATCATCAAGCAGACAGGCGGCTTCATCTTCTGCGATTCCGAGGTCGGCAAGGGATCGGTGTTCCGCATTTTCCTGCCGCGCTACATTGCTGAGGCGAGAAAGGCAGGCGAGCCCGGCGAGGCACCGGTCGCACCGGCAAAGATCGCCGACGCAGCCAAGGATCTGTCGGGCTCGGCCACGGTGCTGCTCGTCGAGGACGAGGATGCCGTGCGCATGGGCGGCATGCGGGCGCTGACGTCGCGCGGCTACACCGTCCACGAAGCGTCCTCGGGCGTCGAGGCGCTGGAAGTCTTCGAGGCGCTCGGCGGCAAGGTCGACATTGTCGTTTCCGACGTGGTGATGCCTGAGATGGATGGGCCGACCCTGCTTGGCGAACTGCGCAAGCGGCAACCCGACATCAAATTCGTCTTCGTTTCCGGTTACGCCGAGGATGCGTTCGCCAAGAACCTGCCGGCAGACGCGCATTTCGGTTTCCTGCCGAAGCCGTTTTCGCTCAAGCAACTGGCCACAATCGTCAAGGATGTGCTGGAATCTTAGGGCATACTAATTCTCGCACTTGCGAAATGGCGTGAGACTGCCATGATTATGGCGAAACGGGCGGCGGGTTTTGGGGGAGCATACCGTGACGCCGCACAACGAGGCAGGCAAGGGTGATTATGCCGCAACAGTGCTGTTGCCGGGCGATCCGCAGCGTGCCGAATGGATGGCGGAAACCTTTCTGGAGGCGCCGCGCTGCGTCAACCGTCGAAGGGAGGCCCTCGGTTTTACCGGCCTGTTTCGCGGTAAGCCCGTCAGCATCCAGTCCACCGGCATCGGCGTCTCGTCATTCCTGATCTACGCGCATGAATTGCTGGACTTCCATGGCGTGAGGACACTGATCCGCACCGGCACCTGTGGCGCCCTGACGGCGGCGGTTAAACTGCGCAGCCTAGTGATCTCGCAGTCGGTGCGGGGTGAAAGTGCAGAGAGCGGCCAAGTCTTTGGGCTCTACGGTGCTGATGCCGGCCCCGATCCGGCGCTTTATGCCCAGGCATTGACGCGGGCTGCCGAAATCGGCATCGAACATCAGGCCGGGCTGACCATCTGCAGCGATATATTCTATCATCCCCAGGGGCGCGATCGCTTCGCCGAAGCACAGGCACAGGGCGCGCTGGCCGTGGATATGGAGACCAGTGCGCTCTATCGCATTGCCGCGCACTTCGGCGCCCGGGCCCTGTCGATGCTGACTGTCGTCGACAATGTGGTGACCGGCGAGCAAACCGACTATTCCGAACGCCAGGCGCTTTTCACCGATATGACTCGCCTGGCACTCGATGTTGCGATCGAAAGTTAAGCTGCTTGCCGCTTCGGGGCCGTGTGTTCCTCGATGCCCGGCCGATGGCCACGCAGATAGAGAGCACAGGTCGTGCGCAGCATCGAGGCGAAGTTCGGAATCTGGCCATTGATCTCGATAGCCTCGTCATAGAGCTTCGAGATGAATTTCGGGGTCGTCAGACCCTGGCTGTCGGCGATCTCGTCGAGCAATGCCCAGAACGTCGCCTCGAGTTGGATGCTCGTCGAGTGCCCGTCGATGCGGATCGATCGATTGATCTGCCGGTAGCCCTCCGGATCCTGCCCGGCAAAAACTCTGCACATCGTTACCTCCCGTTCTTATTGGTCTTGGCCATTCTTGTTGATTTTAGGCGCAATCTGCAGCGATTCGCGCCTTTGAGCAGTGCCTATCGTGGCAAATTATCTTCAGCTGGAAAGCGGAAAACAGCAATCGGACTTTCGTCCTTAAAAGCGCGTCGCGTTTGAATGGATTCATGCGACGCGCTTTTAGGCCTCGTTCTTATGCATGTCGTTATCGCAAAACCGCTGCGCACTTTTGCGCGACATGCATTAGCGGTTTGCCACCCCGTCGTTAGATTAGCGCGTGGTAATCGGCTGCCACCACCTCTGCCGCAACCCGCGCATAATCACGCCGACGCGCATAAGGCGCTGCTGCGACGGAGTGTCATTTGGCGAAGACGATCCACACCATGATCCGGGTTCTGGACGAGGCCCGGTCCATCGACTTCTACCGGAAAGCCTTTGGGCTGGACGTCGCTGAACGGCTCGATTTCGAAACCTTCACGCTCGTCTATCTGAGCAATGCCGAGGCGGAGTTCGAGGTCGAGCTCACCGTCAACAAGGGCCGCCAGGAGCCTTACGCGCTCGGCGACGGCTACGGCCATCTCGCGGTTTCGGTCGCCGATCTGGACAGCGAACATGACCGGCTCGGCGCGCTTGGCCTCGGCCCGAAGAAGATCGTCGAGTTCAACCGCGACGGAGCGCTCCTCGCGCGCTTCTTCTTCATCGAGGATCCCGACGGCTACAAGATCGAGGTCCTGCAGCGTCAGGGCCGGTTCAAATAGGAGACATTACGGCCGCGCCGGCCAGCGCGGCGCCAGCCAGGGCACCTTCGGGTGCAGATAGCAAGCAAGGGAGGAACAAATGGTCACGATTTATGAGAGCAAGCCGGCCCATGAAAAGAAGCCCGGCCTATCGCGCCGCGAGCTTCTGAAGCGCGGCGGTGTCGGCGCGTTGCTGGTCATTTCAGGCAGTGCCGTCATCAGCCCGGAACATGCCTGGGGTCTCGAAACATCCGCGCTCAAGCCCGAAACCATGGCGACCCTGATTCACATGGCGCGCGACATCTACCCGCACGATCAAGTGCCTGACAAATATTACGCAATCGCCGTCAAGGCCCATGATGAGCAGGCCGGGAAAGACCCCACCCACAAAGATCTGATCGAAAAGGGAATTGCCGATCTCGACGTGAAGTCGGGCAAGGGCGGCTACACCGGTCTCGGCTGGGAGGAGCAGCGCATTACGGTGCTGAGAGAGATCGAGGACACGCCGTTCTTCCAGGCAGTCCGCGGCGGGCTTGTCGTCGGCCTCTACAACCAGAAGGAGGTCTGGCCGATCTTCGGCTACGAGGGCGAGTCCTACTCCAAGGGCGGCTACATGGCGCGCGGGTTCGACGACATCGAGTGGCTCTGAGCCCCATCGTCCCAAACCGTACACAACAGACATCACGGGAGGAATCCATGGCAGCACCATTTGATCTCAAGAACGATGGCGTGGTCGTCATCATCGGCTCGGGCGCCGGCGGCGGCACGCTCGGCAACGAACTCGCCCAGAAGGGCATCGATGTCGTCATCCTGGAAGCGGGCGCCCGCCACGAATATGAGGATTTCATCAACGACGAGTGGGATTCATTCGCCCAGCTCGCCTGGACGGACAAGCGCACGACCTCGGGAGACTGGCGGGTGGCGAAGGATTTCCCCAATCTGCCGGCTTGGATCGTCAAGGCGGTCGGCGGCTCGACCACGCACTGGGCGGGCGCCTCGCTGCGCTTTCAGGAGCATGAATTCAGAACGCTTTCGACCTACGGAAAACTGGAAGGCGCGAACCTGCTCGATTGGCCGATCACGCTTGCCGAGCTGGAGCCCTACTACGCAAAGGCCGAAGACAGACTAGGCGTGACGCTCACCAACAACATCCCGGGCCTTCCTGGCAACAACAACTTCAAGGTGATGAAGGCCGGCGCCGACAAGCTCGGCTACAAGGAGTGCCACACCGGCCGGATGGCAATCAATTCCGAGCCACGCGACGACCGCAATGCCTGCCAGCAGACCGGCTTCTGCTTCCAAGGCTGCAAATGGGGCGCCAAATGGTCGACGCTCTACAGCGAAATTCCCAAGGGCGAGGCGACCGGCCATCTCGAGGTCAGGCCAAACGCCATGGCGATCAAGATCAACCACGATCCCAGCGGCAAGGTGACCGGCGTCGTTTATGCCGACAAGGACGGCAAACTTCAGGAACAGAAGGCCCGCATCGTCGCCGTCGCGGGAAATTCGATCGAGAGCCCGCGGCTGCTGCTCAATTCGGCATCGAGCCAGTTTCCCGACGGCCTTGCCAATTCGTCGGGGCAGGTCGGCAAGAACTACATGCGCCACACCACGGGCTCGGTCTACGGCATCTTCGACAAGCCGGTGCATATGTATCGCGGCACCACCATGGCCGGTATCATCCGCGACGAAGCCCGCAACGATTCCTCGCGCGGCTTCGTCGGCGGCTACGAGTTAGAGACGCTGTCGCTCGGCCTGCCGTTCATGGCCGCCTTCCTTAATCCCGGCGGCTGGGGGCGTTCCTTCACCACGGCGCTCGACCACTACGACCATATGGCCGGCATGTGGATCGTCGGCGAGGACATGCCGCGCGAGGAAAACCGCATCACGCTGCATGCCGATATCAAGGACGAGCACGGCATGCCGGTGGCGGACGTCCATTTCGACGACCATGCCAACGACACGGCGATGCGCAACCACGCCTACACGCAGGGCTCGGCGCTCTACGCGGCGGTCGGGGCGACGCGGACCTTCCCGACGCCACCCTATCCGTCGACCCATAATCTCGGCACCAACCGGATGAGCGAGAAGGCGACCGACGGCGTCGTCAACAAGCATGGCCAGGCGCACGACATCAAGAACCTGTTCGTGTCGGATGGCAGCCAGTTCACCACCGGCGGCGCTGAAAATCCGACATTGACGATCGTGTCGCTGGCGATCCGTCAGGCTGACTATATCGCCGAACAGATGTCGGCCAAGAGCATTTAGCCATACCCTCCCGACTTGCCTGCTGGCGCGGAACCTCGCAAGGTTTGGCGCCTCTTCCTGTCGGCTGTTCAACGCTTTGTGCAGGTCGAGGCGGTGAAGGCGCCGTCAGGCTGCTTCATGATGATGTCGAAGGACGGGCTGGTTTGACCGTCCAGGGTGGCTTGCGTGAGCGAGATCGAGTTGCCGCCGGTCGTATAGCCGCCCAACGGGCCCAACCAGGTGATCTCGCCGTTTGCATCCATCTGATAGTTGTAGCCCTGCCGGGCGGTTCCGAAGGTCACCGGGCCGCTATAGACATTCCCCTTGATGGTGATGTCGCCAAGGCTGAGGAACATGCCAAGCAGATAGACTTCGCAGTGATAGGTGCCGTCCGGCAATTTGCCGTCGGTGAAGTCGGCGCGTGCGCCGCCGGTGGCCGCAACCAGAAGCATGGTGCTGAAAATACAAGAAATCCTGGAGGCCATGACGTCGCTCTTTTGAAGATCGAACTTGCCCCATTTTCCTGCTGCGGTGCAACGGTTCGCCGTCTTTGATTTGGTTCTGCTCAAAATTGGCGCATTAATTCGCGAGTGATCAAGAATTAGGCGAGAGCGGGGGAGTTTTTTCCAGGCAGAGCACCGGCGGCGGCGCTTATCTTTGGCGGCTAATATATTAACCGGCTGATAGGGCTGGGAAATCCAAGCCCACTTAATTTTGCTCCCGCGGTTGGCACAGCCGTTGCATGGTCTGTTTGCGATGCGATCAACCAGCTAGGGAGTTTGAAATATGAGGGGCAGTTTCTCGACAATAACAAAAATGCTTTCGGCAGGCGCGGTTACGGCCGGCCTGCTGATGAGCGTCCCGGCCAGGGCGGCTGACGATACGATCAAGGTGGGTATTCTTCACTCGCTGTCGGGTACCATGGCGATTTCGGAGACGACGCTGAAGGACGCCATGCTGATGCTCATCGAAGAGCAGAATGCAAAGGGCGGCCTGCTCGGCAAGAAACTCGAAGCGGTCGTCGTCGATCCGGCTTCGAACTGGCCGCTGTTCGCCGAAAAGGCGCGCGAGCTGATCTCCAAGGACAAGGTCGCGGCGGTGTTCGGTTGCTGGACCTCGGTGTCGCGCAAGTCGGTGCTGCCGGTGTTCAGCGAGCTCGACAACATCCTGTTCTACCCCGTCCAGTATGAGGGCGAGGAGAGCGAGCGCAACGTGTTCTACACCGGTGCGGCGCCGAACCAGCAGGCAATTCCGGCCGTCGACTATCTGATGAGCGAGGACGGCGGTTCGGTGAAACGCTGGGTGCTTGAAGGCACCGACTACGTTTATCCGCGCACCACCAACAAGATCCTCGAAGCCTATCTGAAAGCCAAGGGCGTCGCCGCCGAAGACATCTTGGTCAACTACACGCCGTTCGGCTTCTCCGATTGGCAGACCGAGGTCTCGGCGATCAAGAAGTTCGGCTCGGCCGGCAAGAAGACCGCCGTCGTCTCGACCGTCAATGGCGACGCCAACGTGCCGTTCTACAAGGAACTCGGCAATCAGGGCATCAAGGCCGAGGACATCCCGGTCATGGCCTTCTCGGTCGGCGAGGAAGAGCTTGCCGGTCTCGACACCGCGCCGCTCGTCGGCCATCTCGCCGCCTGGAACTATTTCCAGAGCATCGATACGCCCGAGAACGCGAAGTTCATTGCCGACTGGCACAAGTTCATCAAGAACGACAAGCGCACCACCAACGACCCGATGGAAGCCCACTATGTCGGCTTCAACATGTGGGTGAAGGCGGTTGAGAAGGCCGGCACCACCGATCCTGACAAGGTCATCGACGCCGTGATCGGCGTCTCGGTGCCGAACCTGACCGGTGGTTATTCGACCATGATGCCGAACCATCACATCACCAAGCCGGTGCTGATCGGCGAAATCCAGGCCGACGGCCAGTTCGAGACCGTCTCGCAGACGCCTGGCCTGGTGATGGGTGACGAGTGGTCCGACTATCTGGCTGATTCGAAGGACCTGATCTCCGATTGGCGCGCGCCTCTGTCCTGCGGCAACTTCAATGTTGCAACCGGCAAGTGTGGCGGCAAGGGAACCAACTGATCCTCCCGGGTCTGACGGTCGTGGATTTCTCCACGACCTAGACCGCGACGCGTCCGGGCGAGCTCCTCCTCTCCTCCAGCCCACCCGGACGCGAAGTTCAACCTTTCAAGAGTCGCCAGAAATCGATGATCTTTACCCGCGCGATCGGCCTGACGCTGCTGCTCCTCCTCCTCCTGGGGATGCTGTCGCCGTCGAACGCTGCCGAAGCGGATCTGCGCGCCATCATTGCCAAATTTGCCACTGCCTCGAATTTTTCGGCCACCGAAGCTGTCGTGCGCGAGCTCGCGGCCACCGGTGACACTGCCGTCGAACGTCCGCTTGGCGCGCTTGCGGAGGGCGATCTTTACGTTCGCAAGGCCGATTCGCTGGTTTTCATCGGTAAGGAAGGCGGCGGCAGCGTTGCGCTGCTCGACCCGCTGAGCGGGGAAAAGTCCGGCGAGGCGGCCAAGGGCGAGATCACCAAGATCAAGGTCAACAATACGCTGCGCCGCGCCATCCGCGATGCTCTGGGCACACTGACGCTCGGCGCGAAAGATCCGGCTGCGCGCATTGCTGCCGCCGACACCATGTTCAAGACACCCGATGCCACAAACATCGAGCCACTCGATGCCGCGATCACCAGCGAGAGTGTGGCAAGCGTCAAAGCGCTGCTCGAACAGGCCCGCGCCGCATCGGTTCTGGTGTCGGACAGGCCGGAGGCCGACAAACTCGCGGCGACCGCCCTGATCGGCGCGCGCGGCGATCGCAACGCACTGTCCCTGCTCACCGCCGTCGAGGCCAATTCCGAAGGCGCGGTCAAGGACGCGGCGACGGCGGCGATCGCCAACATCAATTCGACGCTGGCGCTGTGGGATGCGGGCCAGAACATCTGGTACGGCATCTCGCTCGGATCGGTGCTGCTGCTGGCGGCGATCGGTCTCGCCATCACCTTCGGCGTCATGGGGGTCATCAACATGGCGCATGGCGAAATGGTGATGCTCGGCGCCTACACGACCTTTGTCGTGCAGGAGGTGATCCGAAACTCCTTTCCCGGCCTGTTCGACTGGTCGCTGGTCATCGCACTGCCGCTCGCCTTCTCGGTCGCGGCGCTCGTCGGCCTTGTCATCGAGCGGGGCGTGATCCGTTTCCTTTACGGCCGGCCGCTGGAGACGCTGCTGGCGACATGGGGCGTCTCGCTGATCCTGCAGCAGGCCGTGCGCACCATCTTCGGGCCGACGAACCAGGAGGTCGGCAACCCGTCATGGATGTCGGGTTCGTTCGATATCGGCCAGCTCGCCGTGACCTGGAACCGGCTCTGGATACTGGTATTCGCGCTCGGCGTGTTCGCGGTGCTGCTTTATGTGATGAAGCGCACGCCCTGGGGCCTGCAGATGCGCGCCGTCACCGCCAACCGCCGCATGGCCGCTTCGATGGGCATCAGGACACCATGGGTCGACGCGCTGACCTTTGCATTGGGGTCCGGCATTGCAGGCATTGCCGGTGTCGCGCTCAGCCAGATCGACAATGTCTCGCCCAATCTCGGCCGCGGCTACATCATCGACAGCTTCATGGTCGTCGTCTTCGGCGGCGTCGGCAATCTCTGGGGCACGCTGGTCGGCGCCTTCTCGCTCGGTATCGTCAACAAATTCCTTGAACCCTATGCCGGGGCAGTCCTCGGCAAGATTGTCGTGCTGGTCCTCATCATCCTGTTCATCCAGAAGCGCCCGCGCGGCCTTTTCGCGCTGAAGGGCAGGTCGGTGGAAGCATGATCACGGGACGCTTCTTCGCCGCCGGCGCCGATCGCCGCATCGCGATCACGATCTTCATCCTTTTGGCGGTCGCCTTCATCGTGCCGCTGCTCAATCTTGCGGTCTCGCCGACGAGTGCGTTCTACGTGCCGTCCTATGTCGTCGCGCTCACCGGCAAGTATTTCTGCTACGCGCTGCTCGCTTTGGCGCTCGATCTCGTCTGGGGCTATTGCGGCATCCTTTCGCTCGGCCACGGCGCCTTCTTCGCGCTCGGCGGCTATGCGATGGGCATGTATCTGATGCGCCAGATCGGTTCGCGCGGCGTCTACGGCAATCCGCTGCTGCCGGACTTCATGGTGTTCCTGAACTACGGGGAATTGCCGTGGTTCTGGTACGGTTTCGACCAGTTCTGGTTTGCCGCGATCATGGTGCTTGCGGTGCCCGGCCTGCTCGCCTTCGTCTTCGGCTGGTTCGCCTTCCGCAGCCGCGTCACCGGCGTCTACCTGTCGATCATCACCCAGGCGATGACCTATGCGCTGCTGCTTGCGTTTTTCCGCAACGACATGGGTTTCGGCGGCAACAACGGCCTGACCGATTTCAAGGATATTCTCGGCTACAACGTGCAGGCGGATGCGACACGCTCGGCATTGTTCGCGGCCAGCGCCGCCACGCTGGCGCTCGCCGTCTTCGTCACCTGGGCAATCGTCGGTTCCAAATACGGCAAGCTGCTGATGGCGGTGCGCGACGCTGAGAGCCGCACCCGCTTTCTCGGCTGGCGCGCGGAGAACGTCAAACTGTTCGCCTTCACCGTGTCGGCTGTCATGGCCGGCATTGCCGGCGCGCTCTACGTGCCGCAGGTCGGCATCATCAATCCAGGCGAGTTCGAGCCGTCCAATTCGATCGAGGTCGTGGTGTGGGTGGCCGTAGGCGGGCGCGGCACCATCGTCGGGCCGATCATCGGCGCGCTTGTGGTCAATGCCGGCAAATCCTGGTTCACCGGCGTGCTGCCCGAGTTCTGGCTGTTTGCGCTGGGCGGACTGTTCGTCGCCGTCACGCTGTTCCTGCCCAAGGGCATTGTCGGCATGTGGGATTCCTGGCGCGGCAATGCCAAGGCGCTGCGTGCGGCCTCGATTGCCGAGGAAGCCGGCACCGATCAGGATGCCCCGGCGCCGCCGAAGATCGTTCGCAGTGCCGCGAGGACGCCCGGCGACTGGTCCGCGTCCGGCCCCGAACCGCAGCCGGCGGAGTGAGCGATGTCGAAGAGCAACACCATCCTCTATCTCGACGGCGTCTCGGTTTCCTTCGACGGCTTTCGCGCCATCAACAATCTGTCGCTGGTGCTCGACAAGGGCGAGATGCGGGCAATCATCGGTCCCAACGGCGCCGGCAAGACCACGATGATGGACATCGTCACCGGCAAGACGCGTCCCGACGCGGGCGAGGTCTACTTCGACGGCCAGGTCGACCTGACCAAACATGACGAGGCCGAAATCGCCATGATGGGCATCGGCAGGAAATTCCAGAAGCCGACCGTCTTCGAAAGCCACACGATCGAGGAGAACCTGGTGCTGGCGCTGAAGGGCCCACGCTCAATCTTCCCGGCGCTACTCCATCGCCGCTCGGCCGCGGAGGCGCGGCAGATCGACGATATCCTCGGCATCACCCGGCTGGGCGACAAGCGCGATGAACTCGCCGCCAATCTCAGCCACGGACAGAAGCAATGGCTCGAGATCGGCATGCTGCTGGCGCAGGATCCGAAGCTGCTGCTGGTCGACGAACCTGTCGCCGGCATGACCGACGCCGAGACCGAGGAGACCGCGCGGCTGCTCAAGGATATTGCGCGCGACCACTCAGTCATCGTCGTCGAGCACGACATGCATTTCGTGCGCGAGCTCGGCGTCAAGGTCACCTGCCTGCACGAAGGTTCGGTCCTGTCCGAAGGCTCGCTCGATTTCGTTTCGGCCGACGAGCGTGTCGTTGAAGTCTATCTGGGGAGATAATCATGGTCTGGCGCGTTCCGTTCCATCATTTCGACCTTTCGTTCTTCAGGCGTTGGGGAAGGCGCTGACCATGCTCGAAGTCTCCAACGCCACGCTGCACTACGGCGCCGCCCAGGCGCTGCGTGGCGTCTCGCTGAAGGCCGGCGCGGGCAAGATCACCTGCGTGCTCGGCCGCAACGGCGTCGGCAAAACCAGTTTGATGAGATCGATCGTCGGCCACCACCGGCTGACGAGCGGAAGCGTTGCCTTCGAGGGGAAGGCGCTCGACCGGAGCGCGGCGTATGATCGCGCCCGGTCGGGCATCGCATTCGTGCCGCAGGGCAGGGAGATCTTCCCGCTGCTCACGGTGCGGGAAAACCTCGAATCGGGCTTTGCGCCATTGAGGCGCGCCGACCGCAACATTCCCGGCCATGTCTTCGAATTGTTCCCGGTGCTGAAGCAGATGCTCCGCCGCCGGGGCGGTGACCTTTCCGGCGGCCAGCAGCAGCAGCTTGCCATCGGCAGGGCACTGGTGATGCGGCCGAAACTGCTGGTGCTCGACGAGCCGACCGAGGGCATCCAGCCGTCGATCATCAAAGATATCGGCCGCGCCATCCGCTATCTGCGCGACCAGGCCGGCATAGCCGTGCTGCTGGTCGAACAGTATCTCGATTTCTGCCGGGAACTGGCAGACGAGGTCAACATCATGGACCGCGGGCAGATCGTCCACACCGGCCCGGCCGAGGATCTCGACCGGGCGGATGTTCGCAAGTTCCTGACCGTTTAATCGCAGACCCTCGAGATTAGCCGAACCATCTCTCCCCTCGTCATCCTGCGGCGAAGCAAGGAGCGAAGCGACGCGGCGCAGAGCCCAGGATCCATGCCGTGACATCCGCCGAAGAGTGCAGCGGTCAAGAATAGAAGCCGTTCTCCCCCCACCCTGGATTCTGCACTGTGGCGATGCTCTGAAGTTACGGCGTTGGGTCTTCGCTCCGCTTCGCGTCACTGCACCCAAGGATGACGAAATCACGAAAGCCGCTCAGTCTTTCCTGAACGCCTCTGGCGCGCCGAGGATTGCATGCTAGGCTTTACTTGGCCTTGTTGAGTCGGCCGCTTTCCGTATCAGTCTCGTTGACGGATCAAGGTGAGGCGTGGGCTCAGCCGGCACGTTCTGTGCAAGCAACCCCTTCCTGCGATCCGATTTTTGTTCGATGCATTTGGAGCACTTGGGCCAGGGACGCCGATGGAACGTTACGTCGAGGACTACCAGAAACGACGGCTCACCGAGCGCGTCGACATCATGACCGCTATCAATGTTCTGAAATCGCAAGGATACGACCACGACGAGCTGATCGCAGAGATCACCAAGGTCTTCTACGTCGATCTCGATACCTACAACGAGGTCGTGATGGCGGCGTGAGGGCTGACGGAAGGGGCGGATGCGCTATACCGCCACGCGGCTAACTTGCGCGTCGGAAGGTCGAGGCCGCGACGCGGTTGCGACCGCCACGCTTGGCGGCATAGAGCGCCTTGTCGGCGGCGCTGAGCACCTTGTCAAAGCTCATGCCGTCCTTGCTGCCGAAAGCGTATCCGGCGCTGATCGTACATGTCAGGGGACGGGTTTCGGTCTCGATGACACGCGCGGCGAAGGAGGTGCGTATACGCTCGGCGGTGAACTCCACCGCTTCGGGCAGGGTGCGCTTCAGAACCAGCGCGAATTCCTCTCCGCCCATGCGCGCGGCGACATCGGTCGGGCGAAGGTTCTCGACCAGGTCCTCGGCGAACACTCTCAACACCTGATCGCCCGTGGCGTGCCCGAACTCGTCGTTGATGACCTTGAAGCCGTCGAGGTCGAACATGACCACCGCCGTGAAAGCCCCGATCGGGGCGCCGCCATTGAGATCGAACAGCGCGCGGCGATTGAGCAGGCCGGTCAGCGGATCGGTCAGCGCGTTCAGACGGTGATATCGGGCCAGACGGCCCTGGTTGAGTGCCAGCGAAAGGGCGCCGATGCCGGTCATGCTGGCGATGACGACGACGAGGCTCAGATCCTCGGCCCAGTTGCTGGGCGCATGTCCGAGGACAAGCTTCCCATCCCATGCAAGAGCCATGGCGCACAGCACAAAGGAAATGCCGGTGGCCGAGTAGAGCACGGTAAGGCCGATGATCGGGACAGGAGTTTCAGCGCGCCCGACCCAGTACTGATAGGCCGTTGAAAACAGAATCAGGGCGGCAAGGAAATTTTCGAATATGAAGCCGAGCCCGTCATATCCGAGCGCCATCGGCGGCAGCGCCAGGGCAAGCGAGATGCAGCTGCCGAGCACCGTCAGCGGGATCGGCGACTGGCCTGACCTGAACTGGTAGGCGGCGCCCAGCATGGTCGAGAACCCAACCAGGAGCAAGGCGAAGGTCGCGATACCGAGGATGCGTCCGGGCGTCTCGATATAGTCCTCGTATATGAATACGTCGCCGACGACCAACAACGCGCTGATCGACCATGTCAGCAGAAACTTTTCAGTTCGCGCGGTTAGCCAGATGCCGAACAACGTCAGGCTCAGGCAGGCGGCGGAAAAACCGACAGCTAGCAGAAGTGAGTGGTAGTCGAGCGACATGCCCTAACCCGCGGCTGCCCCAGCTCCGCGAATTCATGCAGCAAGGAGGTATCGATAAGGTTACGACGGCTGTGAAGATGCCATGATTCGACGTTGTCAGCCGGTGACGCGCTTCATCAGCGCCATGGCGCCGAACGGCGCGCGGACCTTGCCCTCGGTGATGAAGTAGACGAACACATCGCGCGGTTTGACCGGTGCGTCGGTTGGCGGATCGGTGCGCGGCAGGTCGGCCGGCGCCTTGCCTTCCGCCCAGGTTTTTGCCCGTGCCGCCCATTCGTCGAGCGCCTTTGGCGTGTAGCAGTCGGGATTATCATCGCTGCCGGTCTGCAACCGGACATAGATGAAATCGCCGGTGATGTCGGCGATCCCAGGATATTTGGCGTGGTCGGCGTAGACGATCGCCACCTTGTATTTGCGCGCCAGGGCAGCGAATTCCGGCACGACGAAGCTGTCGTTGCGCACCTCCACCGCATGGCGCAGCGCAACGCCGTCCTGCTTTTCAGGCAAAAGCTTGAGGAAGGCCTCGAAATCGTCCGGATCGAACTTTTTGGTCGGCGCGAACTGCCACAGGATCGGCCCGAGCTTGTCGCCGAGTGCGGCGACGCCCGACCCCAGGAAGCGCATCATCGATTCACCGGCCTCGCCGAGCACGCGGCGGTTGGTGACGAAGCGGTTGCCTTTCAGCGAATAGACAAAACCGTCCGGCGCCTCGTTAGCCCATTTGACGAAGGTCGGCTCCTTGAAACTCGAATAATAGGTGCCGTTGACCTCGATGCTCGCCACCTGCCGGGTAGCGTAGTGCAGCTGTTTCGCCTTGGACAGCTTGTCCGGATAGAACGACGCGTCCCATGGCTCGAAGGTCCAGCCGCCCATGCCGGCGCGAATTGTTCCTGATTGAGTCACTGTCGTCCTCCCGTTTGCTGAAAAGGATCAGGCGATGGCCGTTGTCTGGGTGGCTTTAGCCATGTCGACGACCGTCGATCCTGGCCGGTATGGATTGGGCCGACGACCCGTTTCGTGAAAGCCATAGGCTTTGTAGAGCGCGATGTTTCGTTCCATCCTGGCGTTGGTGTAGAGCCGCACCTCGGGCAAATGCCACAGGCGCGTCTGTTCGTCCGCCCACTTGCGCAGTGCGATGCCGAAACCCTTGCCCTGGAAAGCAGGGCCGACGGCGACGGAGAAGATCATCGTGTGGTTTGGGTGCCGCTCGAGGACAATCAGTCCGGCCGGCTCGCCGCTGCTTTCCAGCAGCCGGACCTCGCCGCGTTCGATCCGCGGCGCATAGTCCTCGGTGACCGGGATCGGCGGCGCGCCCAGCAAGGCCGTGTAGGGCGCATAGGCGGCTTCGGTCAGCCGGACGATTGTGGCGAGATCCTCAGCAAGCGCTCTTCTGATCTTCATTTGAAGGTTCTTCCAAACGCCAGCCAGTCCTCACTCACTCCGCCGCTTCGCGCTTGCCTCCGGGCCGCCGCTCCAGCAATTCGCGCAGGAACTGGCCGGTGTAGCTGCGCTTCTCGCGGACGATGTCCTCCGGCGTGCCTGACGCCACCAGCTCGCCGCCGCCGTCGCCACCCTCGGGACCGAGGTCGAGCACCCAGTCGGCGGTTTTTATGACCTCGAGATTGTGCTCGATGACGACCACCGTGTTGCCCTGGTCGACCAGCTCGTGCAGCACTTCCAAGAGCTTGGCGACGTCGTGGAAATGCAGGCCGGTGGTCGGCTCGTCGAGGATGTAGAGCGTCTTGCCGGTCGCCTTGCGCGACAGTTCCTTGGCGAGCTTGATGCGCTGCGCCTCGCCGCCCGACAGCGTCGTCGCCTGCTGGCCGACATGGATGTAGCCGAGGCCGACCTGTTTCAGCGTCTCCAGCTTGTCGCGCACGCCGGGCACGGCGGCGAAGAAATCGACGCCCTCCTCGACCGTCATGTCGAGCACGTCGGCAATCGACTTGCCCTTAAACAGGACGTCGAGCGTTTCGCGGTTGTAGCGCTTGCCATGGCAGACGTCGCAGGTGACATAGACGTCGGGCAGGAAGTGCATCTCGATCTTGATGACACCGTCGCCCTGGCAGGCCTCGCAGCGGCCGCCCTTGACGTTGAACGAGAAGCGGCCCGGCTGATAGCCGCGCGCCTTGGATTCCGGCAAGCCGGCGAACCAGTCGCGGATCGGCGTAAAGGCGCCGGTATAGGTGGCGGGATTGGAACGCGGCGTCCGTCCGATCGGCGACTGGTCGATATCGATGACCTTGTCGAGAAATTCGAGGCCCTCGATGCGGTCATGATCGGCCGGATGCTCGCGCGAGCCCATGATGCGGCGCGACGCTGCTTTGAACAACGTCTCGATCAGGAAGGTCGACTTGCCGCCGCCGGAGACGCCGGTGACGGCGGTGAAGGTGCCGAGCGGGATTTCGGCGGTAACGTTCTTCAGATTGTTGCCACGCGCGCCGACGATCTTCAGGCGCCGGTTCTTCTTGGCCTCGCGCCGCACGGCCGGCGTCGCCACTTCGAGCTCGCCTGACAGATATTTGCCGGTGATCGAGGCGGGGCTCGCCATGATCTGCTGCGGCGTTCCCTGCGCGATGATGTGGCCGCCATGGATGCCGGCGGCCGGGCCGATATCAACGACATAGTCGGCATGCAGGATGGCGTCCTCGTCATGCTCGACGACGATCACCGTGTTGCCGATGTCGCGCAGATGCTTCAGCGTGTCGAGCAGGCGCGCGTTGTCGCGCTGATGCAGGCCGATCGACGGCTCGTCCAGCACATAGAGCACGCCGGTGAGGCCGGAGCCGATCTGCGAGGCCAGGCGAATGCGCTGGCTCTCGCCGCCCGACAGCGTGCCGGAATTGCGCGACAGCGTCAGGTAGTCGAGCCCGACATCGTTCAGGAAGCGCAGCCGCTCACGGATCTCCTTGAGCACGCGCACCGCGATCTCGTTCTGCTTGTCGCTGAGCGAAGCGGGCAGGGCGGTGAACCATTGGTCGGCCTTGCGGATCGACAGCTCGGTGACCTCGCCGATATGCTTGCCGGCGATCTTCACCGCAAGCGCTTCCGGCTTCAGCCGGTAGCCGCGGCAGGCCGGGCAAGGCGTGGCCGACATGAAGCGCTCGATCTCCTCGCGCATCCAGGCCGATTCGGTTTCCTTCCAGCGCCGCTCGAGATTGGGAATGACCCCCTCGAAGGTTTTCGTCGTCTTGTAGGAGCGCAGGCCGTCATCATACTGGAAAGTGACCTCGCGCTCGCCGGTGCCATGCAGGATGGCTTGCTTTGCCTCTTCGGTCAGGTCCCGGAACTTGTCGCCGAGCTTGAAGCCATAGGCCTTGCCCAGCGCCTCCAGCGTCTGCACGTAATAGGGGGAGGTCGATTTCGCCCATGGGCTGACGGCGCCCGCACGCAGGGACAAATTGTCGTCGGGCACGATCAGACTGGCGTCGATGGCGCGCTGGCTGCCGAGGCCGTCGCAGGTCGGGCAGGCGCCGAACGGGTTGTTGAAGGAGAACAGCCGCGGCTCGATCTCAGGAATGGTGAAGCCGGACACCGGGCAGGCGAACTTTTCCGAGAACAGAATACGTTCGTGCGTCTCGTTCTTCGACTTGTTGACCGAATCCTCGCCGGTCTGGCTGGCGTCGAGCGGCCGGTCGGCGAATTCGGCCACCGCCAGCCCGTCGGCGAGCTTCAGCGCGGTCTCGATGGAATCGGCAAGCCGCGTCGCCAGATCGCCGCGCACCACGATGCGGTCGACGACGACGTCGAGATCATGCTTGTATTTCTTGTCCAGCGCCGGCACGTCGGCGATTTCGTAAAAGACACCATCGACCTTCACGCGCTGAAAACCCTTTTTCTGCAGTTCCAGCAGTTCCTTGCGGTATTCGCCTTTGCGCCCTCGCACCATCGGCGCCAGGATGAACAGACGAGTGCCTTCCTCGACCGCCAACACGCGGTCGACCATCTGCGACACCGTCTGGCTCTCGATCGGCAGGCCGGTGGCCGGCGAATAAGGGATGCCGACGCGCGCGAACAGCAGCCGCATATAGTCGTAGATCTCGGTGACGGTCCCGACCGTCGAGCGTGGGTTCTTCGAAGTGGTCTTCTGCTCGATTGAGATGGCCGGCGACAGGCCGTCGATCTGGTCGACGTCAGGCTTCTGCATCATTTCGAGGAATTGCCGCGCATAGGCCGACAGGCTCTCGACATAGCGGCGCTGGCCTTCGGCATAGATGGTGTCGAAGGCGAGCGACGACTTGCCGGACCCCGACAGGCCGGTCATGACGATCAGGCTGTCACGCGGCAAGTCGAGATCGACATTCTTCAGATTGTGTTCGCGCGCCCCGCGAATGGAAAGATATTTATGGTCGGCCATCGCCGGTCGCCGCCTCAGATCTGGAATCTCATGGGATGGCGGGTTGTCCCGACCATCCCCTATGTAGGTAATTTCGTCACCTTTTCGAGAGACGCCACAACTCTCGACCAGAGCCTTTAACCGTCTTTCGCGCGGGCGAGCAAGCGGAAAGAACAAAGGCCGAACACGCTCCTGACAAAAGCGCCCAGGTAATCCACGGCCGACGCCGGGCTGCTCAAAACGGATGCAAATTTCGGATTCGCCACACAAGCGATCACATTTTTTGTAATCGGCTATCCAACGGTTGACGTCTCAGCCTCTGAGAGTCAGACTCCAAACGTCAACCGAAGCCGGCCGTCTTTTGATGGCCTCGCCACCCAAGGTGGCCTGCGAGACGCCGCGGGCTTTTGCGATATGTGCTTCGGACGACACCGGTCGCAATGGACAGAAAAGGAGAGCAGAGGAATGACTCCACCGGACAGTCCCTTGAGGCTCCACGTGTCGCTGGAGCCGCGGCAGGCATAAGTGCCAGGTCCAGGCGTTTGCGCCGCCCGACAAACCGTGATCTGCCGATCCCCATTAAAATCAGAGACTACTAGTCGGATCGTCGGCTGAACGCCGCGAAGCATCCGAAATCAAAGGCCGGCAGTGTACTCCCGGCAAGTTTGGATTTTAGATCCAAAAAAAGCCCCGACCGTTTGCGGAAGCAGCGGCGGGGCTGTTCATTTCAGATGGCCGCAGCGCACGAGTGCCTTGAGATTTGTGGCAACGATGAAGGCCGATGGACCTGTCCTACCGCCGGGGGGCATTGATCGTGCCGGCGCCGACATCGAAGGTTATGCTGCCGGAAATCCTGACATCGGTATCGCCGATCTTGAACTGGCCGTTGCTGGGCACGGCGTCGTCGGGTTCGGGAGCCGGCCTGGCGACGCGATAGTCGCCGGCCACGCCTGGCAGCGTGCCTTCGTGGGGCGGCGTTGAATTGTCTTCGGCGAGCGCTGCGCCGGAGGTCATGGCCGCGACGGCGATGCCGATGATCAGTCGGTTCAAGCAAGTGCGTGAAATCCTAGACATCGGCGGACTGTATCGCCGCACACTGGCCGAAGCCAGACCGGTGGCGATCAAACTTGCCGAACGGCTTGGCTGTTATCGCTCATGGCGTTCGGCCACCCCTTTCACGCCGCCTGTTTGCGCGTGTCAAAAACATGGTCGACAAGCCCCCAGGTCTTTGCCTCCTCGGCGGTCATGAAATGGTCGCGGTCGAGCGTGCGTTCGACCTCTTCGAAGGTGCGACCGCAGTGGTGCGCGTAAAGCTCGGTCATGCGCCGCTTGGTCCTGAGGATGCCTTCGGCGTGGCGCTGGATGTCGGAGGCCTGGCCCTGGAACCCGCCTGACGGCTGGTGCAGCAGGATGCTGGTGTTGGGCAGCGCGATGCGCCGGCCCGGCGTGCCCGCCATCAGCAGGAAAGAGGCCATCGAGGCGGCAAAGCCCATGCAGACGGTCGATACCGGACTGC
Source organism: Mesorhizobium sp. WSM4849 (assembly GCF_055811385.1). Classification (NCBI taxonomy): domain Bacteria; kingdom Pseudomonadati; phylum Pseudomonadota; class Alphaproteobacteria; order Hyphomicrobiales; family Phyllobacteriaceae; genus Mesorhizobium; species Mesorhizobium sp. WSM4849. Next base: position 52,830 of record NZ_JBVVPW010000021.1, on the reverse strand, counting down.
GTATATACTGCATCGTGTCGTAGATGGCGAAACCGCTGGTCACCACGCCGCCCGGCGAGTTGATGTAGAGCGAAATCTCCTTGTCGGGATTGTCGGATTCCAGCGACAGAAGCTGGGCACAGACCAGCGCCGACACATTGTCATCGATCGGACCGTTGATGAAGACGATGGCTCGCGCAGCAGCCGCGAAAAAATGTCGAAGGCGCGTTCGCCGCGGCTCGACTGCTCGATCACCATCGGCACCAGGTTGGCAAAACCGCTCATCGCTTTTTTCCGTTGTGTCGTTCAGGCCGCGCGCAGGGAGAGGCGAGGCGTGTTTGCGGCTATGATCTGTCTGGGGCTGTGTGCGTTGAGCGAAACCCGGCAACCGGCGCCTGCAACCGCAGGCGTAGCTACCCGCGCAAATCCATCGTGGACGATGCGCAGATGCGTGCCGCCCGACAGGGTGCGGTCGAGCGTGAAGGTGACAATGCTATCCATTGGGTTGTCCAGCGGGCTGGTGAGCGGATCCGCTGTGTTGCCAGGCGCCGGCCGCTCCCGCCAGGAATAACGCAGCAGGCGTTCGGGCTCGGCGTCGAGGATTTCGCACTCGATCTGACTATCAGCCTTAGCAAAGGCAAAGCGGCCGCCGATCTCCGGCTTGATGTCGTTCGGCATCATCCAGGCTGCAAGCAGGTCCGGCACCGTCAGCGCCCGCCACACTTTTTCCGGCGGCTCTGGAAGCTCGCACTCAAACTCGATCGAATCTGCCGCCATGTCTGAATGCTGTTTTGCCGTCATTGGTCCATATCCTTCAAAACCGCCTTGAGTCTTTCGATACGCTCGGGCCAGAACGCGCGGTAGCGCTCGATCCAACCGAGCAGCGGGTCGAGCCCTTGCGGATCGGCGCGATAATAAGCGTTGCGGCCGCCTCGCCGCTCGGCCACCAGGCCGGCGCCGCGCAGCACTGCGAGATGCTGCGAGACGGCCGGTTGCGACACGGTCATGCCGCTGCGCAGTTCCGATACGGTCATCTCGCCGGCGGCGAGCCGTTCGTAAACGGCGCGGCGCGTCGGGTCGGAAAGCGCACGAAAAATCTCTGCTTCGATCATGGCAGAAGCATAAGTCGACACTTATTGGTTTGGCAAGCGGTGTTTTAGGCTGGCGGTGTTTTAGGCAGGCGCTTTTTACAGGCTCGTTAGAAGCCAGCGTCTCACCATCTCGGGGGACCCGTCGAACGTCGCCTCGAAAATTGGTGACGCGAGCACGGCATGAATATGAAGCGTTTCGGAGCCGGCGTTTCGGAAGCCATGTTTCCTGTGCGCGGGAACAACCTTCGATCCTGGCGGCCAGATTTCGTGGAATTTCCAGGCCCAAGATACTACTTGTTGCTGACATTCCTTGACAGTAGGGATTGATGAGACTAGAACGAAAAGAGAACAAAAACCTTGTGGGAAAAGGCAGCCACGGCAGGCGGGGATTGTCCGCAGTCTATAAGGTGAGCGACAGAAATTTTGTTTCGGATGAGCGTGGAGAAGTATCATGGCGGGTAGCGTCAACAAGGTCATTCTGGTGGGCAATCTCGGGGCGGATCCGGAAATCCGCCGTTTGAATTCGGGTGAGCCGGTCGTCAATATCCGCGTCGCCACTTCGGAAAGCTGGCGCGACAAGACTTCCGGCGAGCGCAAGGAGAAGACCGAGTGGCACAATGTCGTCATCTTCAACGAGCAGCTCGCCAAGGTCGCCGAGCAGTATCTGAAGAAGGGTGCGAAGGTTTATGTCGAGGGCCAGTTGCAGACGCGCAAATGGCAGGACCAGACCGGCAATGACCGCTACACGACCGAAATCGTGCTGCAGAAATTCCGTGGCGAGCTGCAGATGCTCGACGCACGCGGGCAGGGCGAGGGCGGTCAGGTCGGCAGCTATGCCGGTGGCGGCAGCAGCCGCGGTTCCGATTTCGGCCAGTCCGGCCCGGGCGAGAGTTTCAATCGCGGCGTCGGTGGCGGCAACAAGGGTGGCGGCGGTTCGTCGCGCGAACTAGACGACGAAATTCCGTTCTGATCGCTCGGAGCGAGCGGCTCTGCGCGAGCTGACAACGCCACTATTTGAGGCCACGCATTGGCGTCCCGAAAATCTGTCTTGGATTTTCGGGACGTTGTGCGTTTGAGTAGTGCGCGGTGAAAGGACGTATCAGATGAAAGCACGGGTCAAATGGGTCGAGGAGCGCACTTTCGTCGGCGAGTCCGGCAGCGGTCACAAGGTGGTACTGGGGACTGCGTTCGGACCGGAAGGCAAGACGCCGGGGCCGAGCCCGATGGAGCTGGTGCTGCTCGGCACTGGCGGCTGCTCGGCCTATGATGTGGTCCACATCCTCGAAAAGGGGCGCGAGGCGGTCGAAGACTGCGTGGTCGAACTCGACGCCGACCGGGCGGAGATGGAACCCAGGGTGTTCACCCGCATCCATATGCATTTCATCATCAAGGGCCGCGCGCTCTCGCCCGACAAGGTGAAACGGGCGATCGATCTTTCGATCGAAAAATACTGCTCAGCGACCGCGATGATGGCCAAGACCGCCACCGTCACGCATGATTTCGAGGTTGTGGATACAGCGGCGAAGTAACCGAATAATAAGGGCTGAATATTTAGACTTTCCCGTGGCGTCGTCATTTTTGCAGTCCGGAGTTTATGTTTAATGTCGCTGACCAGTCTGGCGAAGTTTGTATTCGGACGTTCAGCGGAGAGAAAAAGTAAAAAATCGCTCTATCGACTGTTGGTCGCCGAAATAATTTTGCGGACGATACGGCATGGCCCGCAAGATGAAAAAGGGAATTACGTCGAAGCTAAGAGTACGGAAGTGAAGGAACTGTACCGCGCGGGACGTGTTTTCAGTCACAACCTCATATCGGTTTACGAGCAAGCGTCCGGATTGCTCTGGACGCTGGGAGTCGCCGAACCGGTGAGGCTGGTGAAGGGGCAATGGCACTCTGGATACGATGATCGTAGTTTTCCAGCATTCTTCAGGCTTCGTCATGATATTCGGCGCAGCACCAACATCGCCGCAACCTATTCGGAATATTCGTTTCCGTCATTGAACTATGTCCTACGAACCTATCTCGACCTCGTGTGGGAAAGCGAACATTGGCGTTCTCAGATAGAACCTATCATTGACGCCCTGGAGGCCAGAGTCGACCTTGAGCATATACAGGTACTAGCTAATTCATCCAGCACCGCCCGGTCACTGCCTGTCGTCCTTGTGAAACAAGCACCAGCCATTGCACAGCTACTCGCGCGATTGGGGTATCTCGAACGCAAACAAGGTTTTCCAGGTTGGACCGAAACCGCACGGCCGGCTCTTGGCGGCAATTGGTTTGACCTGCAGGGCGGGCCGGTTGAATCCGAGAATGGCCGGCCTATGCCCCGGCTTCGGGTCGTGGACTCATAAACCCGACGCCAGAGCCGGATGGCCGCGAGCTTAACGAAGACGAGGAAGTTAGCGGCGTGTTTCTCATCCGGTTGAAGAACAGTTCGCCCTGGTTTCGGTGGCGATAGGTACGGGCTGAAGCAGATTGGACCACGCCGGTGCCGACGGGGCGGGATGTTCGCCCAGCCTCCACGTGAACTCACGAAATGTTCGTATCTCGGTCGCGTCGTAAGCCTTGTCGGCGAGAACCATCCCGCCGCGCGGTAAGCTTTCAAGCAGAGCGCGTGCGACCAGGCTATCGCGCTGCTGACCGCCGGTGATTGAGACGTGGAGCGGTAGGCCATTCGCGTCGACCACGGCGTGGATTTTGGTCGTCAGCCCTCCGCGGGAGCGTCCAAGGTCTTCGCCGGAGCCATTCTGATCCTAAGGGGCGATTGGGCAAAGGGCATGGGCAGTCAATGAAACGGGCTAGCCGGTCATCGTTCATCGACTGATACAACCCTAAACTAAACGCGTTGTTGTTCGTCGGTTCAGGGAGCCGCCATTAACGCCTTGACGCCGTCGGCGACGAACTGCACGGCGAGTGCCGCCAGAATGACGCCGAGCAGCCGTGTCAGGATCGAGCGGCCGGTCTGGCCGAGGATACGGTCGATGCGCTCGGCCAGCACGAACACCAGGTAAGTGATCACAAGGCAGATCGCGATGATGCCGACAAGGGCTGCCTGCGCGCCAAAACCTGGAAAAGCGCCGGACAGCAGGACGGTCGCCGAAATCGCGCCCGGACCGGCGATCAGCGGGATCGCCAGCGGAAAGGCGGCGATGTTGTGGATCATGTCCTTGGTGATGGCGACATCGCCGATCTTCTCCTTGCGGTCCTGCCGGCGCTCGAACACCATTTCGAAGGCGATGAAGAACAGCAGGAACCCGCCGGCGACGCGGAACGCCGGCAGCGTGATGCCGAACACCGACAGGATCGATGCGCCGGCGATTGCGAACAGCGCCATCACCAGGAACGCGATGATCGAGGCGCGCACGGAAACCTGGTTGCGCTCCTCGCGGTTCATGCCGCGCGTCACGGCGAGGAAGAGCGGCGCCAGCCCAGGCGGGTCGATGGTCACGAGAATGGTGACGAAGGCGTTGAACAGGCTGTCGAAGCTCGGCATCTCTGACCCTCCCCGCCGGGCCGTGCCCGAGACCCTGCATTGGTAGAGCAAAGCGGCGTCAGGGGAAACCGTGCAGGTCAGGTGCTGGCGACGCGCCGCGCCAGGAACTCGACTTCGAGCCGCCACGTCGCGCCGTCGTCCTGCGAGCGTTCGCCCAGCCAGCGGAACGAATTTTCGGTGATGCGGGAAAAGCTCCAGCGTACCGAGGCGCCGGTGCCGTCAGCGCCTTGCTGGACGATGGTGTCGCCCTCGGCGTGGCCGAGCTGGCGGCTGTAATACTGGGTGCGCGGATCGCTCCAGAAGATGTGCCAGGCGTCGACGCCGGGGTCATAGACGCGCAGTGTCGTGCCATAGAAAGTCCATTTGCCGAGGGAACTCTGTGCGCCAGTGTTCCGCGCGGGCAGGATCCATACGTCCTGGATCGCGCGGCCTTCGAGCACCCAGCCGAAATGCACCTCGCCGCGCCCGGTCAGCACCTGGCCGTCTTCGAGATGACGCGTGGCGTCGAATGTCCAGGCGCCGACGAAGCGGCCGTAAAGATCCAGTTTCTCGGCAAGGTTCGCGGCTGGCCCGTCGCTATGCAAGGCTTCGGCAAAGGAGGATGAATTGAACATGGTTGTGGTCTCTTCTTGTCAGGAGCCCCATCTTGTCAGGAGAATGGGATGAATACGCCGCGCCAGGCTTCTTGCGCTTGGGAAAAATTGCTATGTTTCGGCCATGACGACGAGCGTGCATACACTGGCGTCCGGAAAAGGCTGGCAGGTGTCGGACGTGGTCTGCACTGCCGGCGTCGCTGATCGCCCGTTCGAGGAAGAGCATCGCAACTTCTGCGTCGCCGTGGTGACCAATGGCACATTCCGCTACCGCGCACGCCAGGGCACGGCGATGCTGACGCCGGGCGCGCTTCTGCTCGGCAACCCTGGCACTTGCTACGAGTGTGGGCACGAGCATGGCGCCGGCGACCGCTGCCTCTCCTATCATTTCAGCCCGGCCTATATGGAACAGATCGTCGCCGACACGCCGGGCACGAAGAAGCTGGCCTTCGAGACGCCGCGGCTGCCGCCGTTACCGGCGCTGGCACCGCTGCTGGCCGAGGCGGAAGCCGCACGCGAGATGGCCGACATCGAGGCGTTCGAGGAACTCGCTTTGCGCATTGCCGGCGCAGCCGTTGCCTCCGGCGTCACGCCTGCTGCCCGGGTGCCGAGCCGCCGTGACCAGAAACGTGTCGCGGAGGCGGTGCGGCGCATTGAGCTGGATGCCGACCGGCCGGTCTCGCTTGCCGAGCTTGCAAGCGAGACGGCGACTAGCCCCTACCATTTCCTGCGCACCTTCCGACACGTCGCGGGCATGGCGCCCTACCAGTTCCTGCTGAAAACCCGGCTGCACAGGGCAGCGGTGCGGCTGCGCATGTCGGACGAGCCAATCTCGACGATCGCCTTCGAGGCCGGGTTCAACGATTTGTCGACCTTCAACCGTCGTTTCCGGCGCGTGATGGGGGTGGCGCCCGGCGCCTATCGGCTCCAGCGGCGAGGCGATAAAGCGCTGAACGCATCTGCCGTTACGGCTTTGTGAAGCAAAATTGGCCTGACAATGAGCTTTGCCGCGACAGCCACGAAAAAGCGCCTCGGCCATATCGTCGCAATCAGTGATATCCTTTTGAAATCACCACAAAAATCGCCACTGGAAAACTGCCGCGGACATTGGAGTTTCGACCCGGCTTCCTATATAAGCACCGAGTGATTCCCGATTAGATTGTGACCTGATTTGACCGACCAGAAGACACCGCGCGGCGCCGACGGCGGCCCGACCGGCATCGAGCCGATATCCATCATCGAGGAGATGCAGCGCTCCTACCTCGATTACGCCATGAGCGTGATCGTCAGCCGTGCGCTGCCCGACGTGCGAGACGGGCTGAAGCCGGTGCATCGCCGCATCCTCTATGCCGCGCATGAGAGCGGCTACCACTGGAATCGCAAATATGTGAAGTCGGCGCGCCCGGTCGCCGACGTGATGGGCAAATACCATCCGCATGGCGACGCCTCGATCTACGACGCCTTGGTGCGCATGGCGCAGGATTGGTCGCTGCGCGTGCCGCTGATCGACGGGCAGGGCAATTTCGGCTCGATCGACGGTGATCCGCCGGCGGCGATGCGTTACACCGAATCGCGCCTGACCAAGGTCGCGCATGAGTTGCTGGAAGACATCGACAAGGACACCGTCGATTTCCAGGACACTTATGATGCGTCCGGCAGTGAACCGAAAGTCCTGCCGGCGCGCTTTCCAAATCTGTTGGTCAACGGCTCCGGCGGTATCGCCGTCGGCATGGCCACCAACATCCCGCCGCACAATCTGGGCGAGGTCTGCAACGGCGCCATCGCCCTCATCGACAATCCGGCGATCGATCTGCCGGCGCTGATGGAGATCATTCCGGGGCCGGATTTCCCGACCGGCGGCATCGTGCTCGGCCGCTCCGGCATCTACAGCGCCTATTCGACCGGCCGCGGTTCCATCGTCATGCGCGGGCGCGTCAACGTCGAGGCGCGTGGCAACGACCGTGAATCGATCGTCATCACCGAGGTTCCCTACCAGGTGAACAAGTCGTCGATGATCGAGAAGATGGCCGAGCTTGTGCGCGACAAGCGCATCGAGGGCATTTCCGACATTCGCGACGAGAGCGACCGCCAGGGCTACCGCGTCGTCATCGAACTGAAGCGCGATGCGGTCGCCGACGTCATCCTCAACCAGCTCTACCGGTTTACGCCGCTGCAGACGTCGTTCGGCGCCAATATGGTGGCGCTGAACGGCGGCAAGCCGGAATTGCTGACGCTGACCGACATGCTGAAGGCGTTCGTCGCCTTCCGCGAGGACGTGATCAGCCGGCGCACGAAATTCCTGCTGCGCAAGGCGCGCGACCGCGCCCATGTGCTGGTTGGTCTTGCCATTGCCGTTGCCAATATCGACGAGGTCATCAAGCTGATCCGCAGCGCCCCGGACCCGCAAACGGCGCGCGAGCAGTTGATGGAGCGGCGCTGGCCCTCGGGCGACGTCGAATCGCTGATCCTGCTGATCGACGATCCGCGCCACCGCATCAATGAGGACGGCACCTACAATCTGTCCGAGGAACAGGCCCGCGCCATCCTCGAACTGCGCCTGCAGCGGCTGACCGCGCTCGGCCGCGACGAAATCGCCGACGAGTTGAACACGATAGGCGACGAGATCAAGGATTACCTGGACATCCTGTCGTCCCGAGCCCGCATTCAGCAGATCGTCAAGGACGAGCTTGCCGCCGTGCGCGACGAGTTCGGCACGCCGCGCCGCACCGAACTCTCAGAGGGCGGGGCTGATATGGAAGACGAGGACCTGATCCAGCGCGAGGACATGGTCGTGACGGTCAGCCATTCCGGCTACATCAAGCGTGTGCCGCTGTCGCTCTACCGGGCACAGCGCCGCGGCGGCAAGGGCCGCTCCGGCATGTCGACCAAGGAAGAGGATTTCGTCACCCGGCTGTTCGTCGCCAACACCCACACGCCGGTGCTGTTCTTCTCCTCGCGTGGCATCGTCTACAAGGAAAAGGTCTGGCGCCTGCCGATCGGCAATCCGCAGTCGCGCGGCAAGGCGCTGATCAACATGCTGCCGCTGGAGCAGGGCGAACGCATCACCACCATCATGCCGCTGCCCGAGGACGAGACCAGCTGGGGCGAGCTCGACGTGATGTTCGCCACGACGCGCGGCACGGTGCGCCGCAACAAGCTGTCGGACTTCGTCCAGGTCAACCGCAACGGCAAGATCGCCATGAAGCTGGAAGAGGAAGGCGACGAGATTCTCGGCGTCGAGACCTGCACCGATAATGACGACGTGCTTCTGACCGCAAGCTCCGGCCAGTGCATCCGCTTCTCGGTCAGCGACGTGCGCGTCTTCCAGAGCCGCAACTCGGTCGGCGTGCGCGGCATCGCCATGGCTGCCACCGACCGGGTGATCTCGATGGCGGTGATCGAACATGTCGAGGCGCCGCCGGCCGAGCGCGCCGCCTATCTCAAGCGGGTGGCGGCCGAAAGGCGGCTCGCCGCCGGCATTGCGGCGGGCGAGGACGAAGATATCCAGCTCACCAATGAGGAGGTCGGCGAGGAGACGGAGCTTTCCGACGAGCGCTACGAATTCCTCAAGGAACACGAGCAGTTCGTGCTGACGGTGACGGAATATGGCTACGGCAAGCGTTCGTCTTCCTATGATTTCCGCCTCACAGGGCGCGGCGGCAAGGGCATCCGCGCCACCGATGTGTCGAAAGTGGCTGAGATCGGCCGCCTGGTGGCGACTTTCCCGGTAGGCAACGACGATCAGATCATGCTTGTCTCGGACGGCGGCACCGTCATCCGCGTGCCGGTCAACGGCATTCGTTTCGCCAGCCGCGCCACCAAGGGCGTGACCATCTTCAACACGGCTGACGGCGAGAAGGTCGTTTCGGTGGAGCGGATAACGGAACCGCAATCAGACGAGGAAGCCGAAGAGAGCGTCGACGGCGACGCAACTCTGGATATCGGTACTGAAGGCGCTGGCCCGGAGAACAACGCCGACTAAGCCTTGATTGGGGTGTGCCGGCCCGTGGGTCCGGCGCCGTCAACAAGGTCCGGCGCCGTCAACAAAAAGCGGCCGGTTCAGAAGTGGCGATAAGGCTTGCGGATACCGAAGCCTTCGAACCGTTTGGTATTGACCTTGGCGCGGACACGCCCTGCTTCCTGATGCAGCCCGAATACAGTGGCTATCAGCATGGCGACGGTCATTGCGGCGGCGAGCATGTAGATCAGCATGTGCGTGTTCTCCTGCACCTAGCAACGATTAAATGGGGTTTTGGTTTCATCTTCTGAAGCTGCAACCTAGTGAACGCTGCGTGAAGCCTTCGTGATCGGCCCATTCATTGGTCGTTCATCTCGGCCAAAAGGTTCACTCAAAGCGCATCGCGATTAACGTGGCTCAGCCGATGCGCTTCGAGTCCCTTTCTGGGTGCATGTCGTTGTCCCAAAGCCGCCGCGCACCCCCTCGGGTCAGGCCCCGGGTCAGGCCCGAGGGCATGCTTTTGCGGCGACATGCATTGGCGGCTCGCTGATCGGATTGCCTTTGCGAGAGAGGCTCGCTAGAAGCACCCTGCCATGACAGAACGCATCGCCCTTTATGCCGGCTCCTTCGACCCGCCGACCAACGGCCATCTCGACGTGCTGAAGGCGTCGCTGGCCGTGGCGGACACCGTCTATGCGGCGATAGGCACTCATCCCGGCAAGAAGCCGCTGTTTTCCTTCGAAGAACGGGTCGGCCTCATCGAAGCAGCGACGAAGGCCGAATTCGGCCGCGACGGCGCGCGCATCAAGGTTGTCGCTTTCGACGGGCTGGTCATCGACGCAGCCAGGAAGCAGGGCGCCTCGATCATGATCCGCGGCCTGCGCGACGGCACCGATCTCGACTACGAGATGCAGATGGCCGGCATGAACGAGACCATGGCGCCGGAACTGCAGACGGTTTTTCTGCCCGCCAGCCCTTCGGTGCGAACCATTACCGCCACACTTGTCCGTCAGATAGCCTCGATGGGAGGCGACATTCGCCCCTTCGTTCCGACGGCTGTGGCCGGCGCACTTACCGCCAAATTTGCGAAATAATGCGTGTCGCCCCAACGTGGAACCCGGTTTTGGGACAACGACATGCATGAAACAAAGGTTTTCGGAGAAATATCCATGCAGCTCAAAAGGCTCGCCACCTGCTTTGTCGTTGTTTTCGGTCTTCTGGCTGCGTCTGTTTCGGCGTTCGCCGCCGATCCGGAAAACACCATGATCATCACTCTGAAGGGCGGCGACGTGACCATCGCGCTCAGGCCCGATCTCGCGCCGAAGCACGTCGAGCAGATCAAGAAGCTGGTGCGTCAGGGCGCTTACGACAACGTCGCTTTCCACCGCGTCATCGACGGCTTCATGGCGCAGACCGGCGACGTGAAGTTCGGCAACATGAAGAACGGCTTCAACGCCGATGCTGTCGGTACCGGCGGTTCCGATCTTCCCGACCTGCCGGCCGAATTCTCGACGTCCGAGCGCTACGAGCGCGGCGTGGTCGGCATGGCCCGCTCGCAGGACCCGGATTCCGCCAATTCGCAGTTCTTCATCATGTTCGCGCCGGCGCCGCCGCTCGATGGCCAGTACACCATCGTCGGTAATGTCGAGAAAGGCATGGAATTGGTGGACCAGATAAAGAAAGGCGACGAGGCGCAGAACGGGGTCGTCACCGGTCCCGATCGCATGATCAAGGTGCGCATCGCCGCCGACGGCAAGTAAACCCATTTGTTTCAAAGGATATTCTGACATGGCCGAGATCAAGGACCGCGAGAACGCGCTCATCATGGAAACGACCAAGGGCAAGGTCGTCATCGAACTGTTTCCCGATCTGGCACCCGGCCATGTCGGCCGTATCAAGGAACTGGCGCGCGAAGGCGCTTATGACGGCGTGGTGTTCCACCGCGTCATCGACGGCTTCATGGCGCAGACCGGGGACGTGAAATTCGGCAATTCCAGCAAGCCCTCTTTCGCACCGTCGCGCGCCGGCACCGGCGGCTCCGACAAGCCCGACCTGAAGGCGGAGTTCTCCAACGCCAATCACGGCCGCGGCACCTGCTCGATGGCACGCTCGCAGAACCCGAACTCGGCCAACTCGCAGTTCTTCATCTGCTTCGACGATGCCGCCTTCCTCAACCGCCAATACACGGTCTGGGGCCAGGTCATCGAAGGCATGGACAATGTCGACAAGATCAAGCGCGGCGAGCCGGTGCCGGATCCTGACAAGATCGTGTCGCTGAAGGTGGCGGCCGACGTAAAATGACCTACCGAGCTGTCGCGGCGATCACTCTGATGCTTGTCGCGGCGGCTACTCCGGCGCTGGCGACAGAATCGATTGTTTGCAGCGCTGAGGGCGACGCGGCATCGATCGACGTCCTGATGGGGCACACTGCCGTCATCGCGGTTGCGCGCGTATGGCTTGATGCCGGCGGCAGGAACTGGACCACCGACGGTCAGCCGGGTTCGACGAAAGTCATCGTCGGACAGGCATTCGAGGACGACCAGCAGATGGCGATCGACCTCACCGATGAGGGCATCAGCTCGATCGTAGCCAAATTGCGACTGGTCAAGGCCAGCGAACAGTCCAATTTCGCAATGGGCGGCACGCTGAGCATCGACGGTGTTGGCGCCTGGGCGGTGACCTGCCCGGAATTTTGAGGCGGGGTTTTCTTGCGCGTCGATCTATTCGACTTTGATCTGCCGGAGGAGCGCATCGCGCTTCGACCGGCGGAACCGCGCGACAGCGCCAAAATGCTGGTTGTCAGGCCGGGTGAGGGACTTGAGGACCGGACGGTGCGCGAGCTGCCGTCCCTGCTCGAGACCGGTGACGTGCTGGTCTTCAACGATACCAAGGTCATCCCGGCGCAGCTGAAAGGCATCAGGCGGCGCGGCGAAGCAGCGGCGCAGGTTGAAGCCACGCTGCACATGCGAGTGGCTCCCGACCGCTGGCTGGCTTTCATGCGGCCGGGCAAGCGCATCGCCGTTGGCGACCGCATCCATTTCGGCCATGACGCCAATTCCTGCTTTCTCGGCCAGCTCGATGCCACGGTGATCGAGAAGGGCGAGGCCGGCGAGGCTTTGCTCGGTTTTGACCTGTCAGGTCCGTTTCTCGATGAGGCGCTACACGCCGTCGGCCACATTCCGCTGCCGCCTTACATCGCTTCGAAGCGCGACGACGACGAACGTGACCGCAGCGACTACCAGACCATCTATGCCAGGGAGGAGGGTGCTGTGGCGGCACCCACTGCCGGCCTGCATTTCACGCCCGAGCTTTTCGCCGCTCTCGATGCCAAGGGCGTCGAGCGGCGCTTCGTCACCCTGCATGTCGGCGCCGGCACGTTCCTGCCGGTGAAAGTCGACGACACCGCCGATCACAAGATGCATGCCGAAATCGGTTCGGTCAGCCCGGAAACCGCCGCGGCGCTCAACGCAGCGAAGGCGCGCGACGGACGCATCATCGCCGTCGGCACGACGTCGCTGCGCCTGCTGGAGAGCGCCACGCGGGAGGACGGCACATTGGCCGGATGGTCGGGTCCGACCGACATCTTCATCACACCCGGTTACCGTTTCAAGGCCGCCGACATGCTGATGACCAATTTCCATCTGCCGCGTTCGACGCTGTTCATGCTGGTTTCGGCGTTTTGCGGTCTGGAAACGATGCGTGCGGCCTATGCGCATGCCATCGAGACCCGCTACAGGTTCTACTCCTACGGAGATGCAAGCCTTCTGTTCAAAGAGGAGAACGATGGACGCGCGCCCGGTATAGAACAAGGAATTCAATGACTAAGGCGTTCACCTTCGAGGTGCTGGCGACCGACGGCAAAGCGCGGCGCGGCTCCATCACCATGCCGCGCGGAGAAGTCCGCACGCCGGCCTTCATGCCGGTCGGCACCGGCGGCACGGTCAAGACCATGTATATGGACCAGGTGCGCGGTGTCGGCTCGGACATCATCCTGGGCAACACCTATCATCTGATGCTGCGGCCCGGCGCCGAACGTGTGGCGCGGCTTGGCGGCCTGCATGAATTCGCCCGCTGGCCGCATCCGATCCTGACCGACAGCGGCGGCTTCCAGGTGATGTCGCTGTCGAAGCTTAGGAAACTGACCGAAAACGGCGTCACCTTCCGCTCGCATATCGACGGCGCCGCCCATGAGATGTCGCCCGAGCGCTCGATCGAGATCCAAGGGCTGCTCGATTCCGACATCCAGATGCAGCTCGACGAGTGCACCGCGCTGCCGGCCATGGAGAAGGAGATCGAGCGGGCCATGGAGCTGTCGCTGCGCTGGGCCGAGCGTTGCAAGACGGCGTTCGGCGACCAGCCGGGCAAGGCGATGTTTGGCATCGTCCAGGGCGGCGACATACCGGCCCTGCGGCTGCGCTCGGCGCAGGCGCTGAAAGCGATGGACCTCAAGGGCTATGCGATCGGCGGGCTGGCGGTCGGCGAGCCGCAAGCGGTGATGCTCGAAATGCTCGACATCACCTGCCCGGAACTGCCCGCCGACAGGCCGCGTTATCTGATGGGTGTCGGCACGCCCGACGACATGTTGAAATCGGTGGCGCGCGGCATCGACATGTTCGATTGCGTGATGCCGACGCGCGCCGGCCGCCATGGCCTCGCCTACACTCGGCGCGGCAAGGTCAATCTGCGCAACGCCCGCCATGCCGACGATCCGCGTCCGCTGGACGAGCAAAGCGACTGCCCGGCCGCCAGAGATTATTCACGCGCCTATCTGCATCATCTGGTCCGCTCGCAAGAGGCGCTGGGGGCGATGCTTCTGACCTGGAACAATCTTTCCTACTACCAGAGGCTGATGCAGGACATTCGTGCCGCCATCGACGCCGGCGCCTTCGAGGCGCGGGCGGCGGAAATTTCCGAGGGCTGGGCTAGGGGCGATATCCCGGCGATGTGATCGAGCGCTCAGGTGCTCAGCGAAGTGCCGCGCGCAGGTTGCAGCCAGTGATGCGGGAACTGCCGTCGGGTAATCCTTGCCGTCCGGCTCGACGATCAGCGGGCGCGAACATTTCGGCGATTGGCTGCACTTAAGCCGGGTTCCGCCTGAGCGCCGTCCTGATGCTTGAAAGCCGGGCGGCAGTCTGCCACAAGGGCCGATATGCGTGCAAGCTTGAGCAGGACCGGGCAATGAAGGCATTTTTCGTGCAGATAAAGTGCGATCTGGGCAAGTCCTATGACGTTGCCGGCGCGTTGGCCGATGCCGAGATCGCCTCGGAAATCTACTCGACAGCCGGCGACTACGATCTGCTCGCCAAATTCTATGTCGACGACGAGGAAGACATCGGCCATTTCGTCAACGAGAAGGTGCAGATTCTTCCAGGTATCAAGGACACGTTTACAGTCGTCACCTTCCGCGCGTTCTGAGCGGCGCCGGCCGCCTGCCCGGGCACGAGGCAAAGCCTGACCCAGCCATATCGGCGATGCCCTAATTTTAGGCAGGTCGCGACATACTGATCGCCAGCATCCTCCAAATCACCGATTGCGCTTGATTTTCTCGCGTGACGCCAGTGAAATGGCCTCACAGGGGAGTATGCGATTGGCAGCGTTCGACGAAATGCTTCCGGAAATCTCCGGATTGAGAAAACCGTATTCGGCTTACGACCGCTGGCTGAAGGAGCAGGATCCGGCCAGGCTTAGCGAGAAGATGCAGGACGCCGAACGCGTCTTTCGCAAGACCGGTATCACCTTTGCCGTCTATGGCGAGCAGGAAGCCTCCGAACGCCTTATTCCCTTCGATATCGTCCCGCGCATCATTTCCGGCAATGAATGGCGACGGCTGACGCAGGGCATCGAGCAGCGCGTCCAGGCGCTGAACGCGTTTCTCGACGATATCTACCACCGCCAGGAGATCTTGCGCGCCGGGCGCGTCCCCAAGGAATTGATCGCCAAGAACGAGGCGTTCCTGCCGGAGATGATCGGGGTACGGCCGCCGGCCGGCGTCTACACCCATATCATCGGCGTCGATATCGTTCGCATCAGCGAGAACGAGTTCTATGTGCTGGAGGACAATGCGCGCACGCCGTCCGGCGTCTCCTACATGCTGGAGAACCGCGAGACGATGATGCAGCTCTTCCCAGAGCTGTTCCAGCAGATCAAGGTGCGGCCAGTGGAAAACTATCCGCAGCTCTTGCGCCAGTCGCTGGCAGCGGTGCGACCGCTGAGCACCAAGGGTGCGCCGACCATTGCCGTGCTGACGCCGGGCAGCTTCAACTCAGCCTATTTCGAACATGCCTTCCTTGCCGACCAGATGGGCGTGCAGCTTGTCGAGGGGCAGGATCTGCGCGTCGTCGATGGCCACGTCGCGATGCGTACGACCGAAGGCTACAAGCAGATCGACGTGCTTTATCGAAGGGTGGACGATTCTTTCCTCGATCCGTTGACCTTCCGTCCGGACTCAGCACTTGGCGTGCCGGGCATCATGGATGTCTACCGCGCCGGCAACATCACCATCGCCAATGCGCCGGGAACCGGCATCGCCGACGACAAGGCGATCTATTCCTACATGCCCGAGATCGTCGAATTCTACACCGGCCGCAAGGCAATCCTCGGCAACATCCCGACTTGGCGCTGCTCGGAGCCGGACAGCCTGAAATACGTGCTCGAACATATCGACGAGTTGGTGGTGAAGGAGGTGCACGGCTCCGGCGGCTACGGCATGCTGGTCGGGCCGGCGGCGACCAAGAAGGAATGCGAGGACTTTTCCAAAAAACTCGCGGCAAAACCGTCGAACTACATCGCCCAGCCGACGCTGGCGCTGTCGACCTGTCCGATCCTGACCGACAAGGGGCTGGCGCCGCGCCATGTCGATCTCAGGCCCTACGTGCTGGTGTCCGACCGCATCCAGATCGTGCCGGGCGGGCTGACGCGCGTGGCGCTGAAGGAGGGCTCGCTGGTGGTCAATTCGTCTCAGGGCGGCGGCACCAAGGATACGTGGGTGCTGGATGATTAGTGAATAGTGAATAGTGAATAGTGAATAGTGAATAGTGAGTAGTCAGTAGTCAGTAGTCAGTAGTCAGTAGTAAGTATTCAGTAGTCAGCAGTCGACAGCAGAGGAAAGCACAATGTCATATTCCGTCGAAATCCAAACATTCACTATTCACTACTCACCACTCACTACTCACTAGCCCCGAAGGGCCGCTTTCCATGCTTCTCGGCCGCACCGCCAACGGGCTCTACTGGATGAACCGCTACATCGAGCGGGCGGAAAACATGGCGCGGCTGGTCGATGCCGGGCTGCGCATGGCGCTGACTCGTACCCAGAACGCCTCCGAAGAGTGGAACTCGGTGCTGCTCAGCGCCGGTTCGGACGCTGCCTTCACGCAGAAATACCAGGATTACACCGCCGCCAACGTCGCGGATTTCCTGCTGCGCGACACATCGAACCCGTCGAGCACGATGGCGTCGATCGAGACGGCCCGCAACAATGCCCGCATGGTCCGCACCGCGCTGACACGGGAAACCTGGGAAAGCATCAACGAAGCTTGGATGTCGCTTAAGCGGATGCTGGCCAGGCCGATCGACGAACGCGACCTGCCCAGCGTGCTCGACGCGATCAAGCGCGAAACGGCGCTGATCCGCGGCTCGTTCTACGGCACCATGCTGCGCAACGAGATATTCGATTTCTCGCAGCTCGGCACCTATGTCGAACGCGCCGACAACACGGCACGCATCCTGGACGTGAAATATTACGTGCTGTTGCCGTCGATCTCGTGGGTCGGCTCGACGCTCGACAACTACCAGTGGGAATCGATCCTGCGTTCGGTGTCGGCGCACCGCTCCTACCGCTGGGTCTACGAGGCAGACTACAAGCCGAGCAACATCGCCGACTATCTGATCCTCAACGTTCGCATGCCGCGCTCGCTGACCTTCTGCTACCGTTTCCTGACGGAGCACCTCAGGTTCCTGGGCGACGATTATGGCGAGCGCCATGCCTGTCATGCGACAGCCGGCAAGACCCAGGCCATGCTGACGGCCGGCTCGATCAAGGACATATTCGACGCCGGCCTGCATGAATTCCTGGCCAACTTCATTCGCGACAATACCAGGCTCGGCGACGAGATCGCGCAGGACTACAGGTTCCATTGAGCATGATCCCGGAAAGTGGAAGCCGGTTTTCGGAAAAGATCATGCTTAGAGGACAAGAACAATGCGGCTGAAGATCACCCACCGGACCGAGTATCGCTACGATGCGCCGGTGCATTATCTATTGCAGCGGTTGCGGCTGCTTCCTGTCAGCGGACCGACGCAGACCGTTCTGTCCTGGACGCTGACGATCGAAGGGGCGCGCGAGGAAGTGCGCTTCACCGACCATTTCGGCAACGACACGCGGCTTTTGAGCGTCGAAGGTGACCGCGATTTCATCACCGTCGAGGCATCAGGCGAGGTGGTGACACGCAACACATCCGGCGTCTCCGGGCCGCATCAGGGATTCGCGCCGCTCTGGCTGTTTGGCCATGAAACCCCGTTGACCACGGTCGGCAGCGGCATTCGCGAACTCGCGGCCTCGGTCGGCGAGGGGACCGATATCGAAAGATTGCACCGGCTGATGGCCGTGATCGGCGAGCGCGTCGCCTATACGCCGGGCACCACCAATGCGGCGACGCTGGCCGAGGACGCGCTGGCGCTCAAGACCGGCGTCTGCCAGGACCACAGCCACATCTTTGCCGCCGCCGCACGCGCCATGGGCTTTCCGGCCCGCTACGTCAGCGGCTATTTGATGATGGATGCGGCGGTCGAGCAGGCGGCTAGCCATGCCTGGGCCGAGGCGCATGTTGCGGGCCTTGGCTGGGTCGCGTTCGACGTCGCCAACGGCATTTCGCCCGACGAACGCTATGTAAAAGTGGCGACCGGCCGTGATTACCGCGACGCCACGCCCGTATCAGGGATTCGGCTGGGACAAGCGGAAGAACAGCTTGCGGTCGTCGTCACCGTGGAGCAGTAATCCACGGCAAGATTGCCGCCAAAGAGATTCGATGACCTATTGCGTCGGCCTGAAGATCGATCGTGGGCTCGTGTTCATGTCTGACACGCGTACCAATGCCGGCATGGATTCAATCTCGACCTTCAAGAAGATGCATGTCTGGGAGGAGCCGGGCGAGCGCGTCATCGTGCTGATGTCGGCCGGCAATCTGGCGACGACGCAGGCCGTCGTCAGTTTGCTCGACGAACGCACCAAGGCGGTGGCCGATCGCCACGCCACGCTGCTCGAAACGCCTTCTATGTACCAGACGGTACGGATGGTCGGCGACACCGTCAAGGAAGTCATCGCCAGTTCGTCGCCGGCGGGCGAGAAGGCCGATTCCTATTTCAATGCCTCCTTTATCCTCGGGGGCCAGATCAAGGGCAGCGCGCCGCGGCTGTTCATGATCTATCCGGAAGGCAATTTCATCGAATCCACCGACGACACGCCGTTTTTCCAGATCGGCGAGACCAAATACGGCAAGCCGATCATCATCCGCGCCTATGAAAAGACGATGAGTTTCGCCGAGACGGTGAAACTGCTGCTGGTGTCGTTCGACTCGACGCTGAAATCGAACCTGTCGGTGGGTCTGCCGCTCGACCTGCTGTTCTATGAAAAGGACGCCTTCAAGGTCAGCCTGAAGAAGCGGATAGCCCAGGACGATCAATACTACCGCACCATCTCGGACGGCTGGTCGAATGCACTGAAGGCTGCTTTTGCGAGCCTGCCCGATTTTCCCGAATGAAAGCCTCCGTTTTTCGTGCTCTTTGATTGCTGGGCTCGATGCGACGGAGAGGAAAATGAATAGCAACGAATTCCGGGAATGGTCGCTGTACGCGGCCGAATGGGGTGCCGACTACAGAAGCACACTTCGCGAAAGGCCGGTGCGGCCGCTTGTCGAACCGGGCGAAATCTTTAGAAGCATCGATGTCTCGCCGCCGGAAAAAGGCGAAACGATGCAGGCAATCTTCGCCGACTTCGAGCAAAAAATCCTGCCGGGCATGACGCATTGGCAGCATCCGCGCTTCTTCGCCTACTTCCCGGCCAATGCCGCACCAGCTTCCGTGGTGGCCGAATATCTGGTCTCGGTGATGGCCGCGCAATGCATGCTCTGGCAGACCTCGCCGGCAGCGACCGAACTCGAGACGCGCGTCGTCGACTGGATGCGTCAGGCGCTTGGCCTGCCGGAAGGGTTTTCCGGCGTCATGCAGGATTCGGCATCGTCGGCGACGCTTGCCGCCGTGCTGACTATGCGCGAGCGCGCGCTCAACTGGCAGGGCAACAAGAAGGGCCTGCAAGGCCAGCCGATATTGCGCGTCTATTCTTCCGACCAGGTCCATACTTCCATCGACCGGGCAATCTGGGTATCGGGCATCGGCGAGGACAATCTCGTGCGCATTCCGGTTGCCGGTCGCCTTCGCGCCATGGATGTCACAGCCCTCGAAGCGGCGATCGTCGCCGACCGGGATGCCGGCATGCTGCCGGCCGGCATCATCGCTTGTGTCGGCGGCACCAGCACCGGCGGCACCGATGACATCGCCGGCGTCGCCGCCGTGGCAAAGCGGTACGGGCTCTATCTGCATGTCGATGCCGCCTGGGCCGGATCGGCGATGATATGTCCGGAATACCGGCATTTCTGGGCGGGCGTGGAGGAGGCGGATTCCATCGTCTTCAACCCACACAAATGGCTGGGCGCGCAGTTCGACTGCTCGATGCAGTTCATCCGCCGACCGGAAGACCTGGTGCGGACGCTCGCCATCAAGCCGGATTACCTGAAGACGCATGGACGCGACGGCATCATCAACTATTCCGAATGGTCAGTGCCGCTCGGGCGGAGCTTTCGCGCACTGAAACTGTGGTTCCTGCTGCGCGCACACGGGCTGGAAAATCTGCGGACCATGATCCGCAGCCATGTCGCCTGGAGCGAAGGTCTTGCCGCCCGGCTGGCCAGGGAACCGGATTTCGAGATCGTCACGGAACCGATGCTGTCGCTGTTTTCGTTCCGGCATCTGGCCGCGGCCGGCATCGATTCGGACGAACACAATCTGCGACTGGTCAATGCGATCAACGACGATGGCCGCATCTACCTGACGCAGACACGGGTGGACGGGCAGATCGCGATCCGCTTTCAGGTCGGTCAGTTCGAGACGACGGCGGCGGATGTCGACACCGCTTTCGAGGTCATCACCGAAATCGCCCGCGGGCTGGCCTGAAATTGGTCGGCAAAGTGGCGTCGAGGTTTGTCTTTGGACGCATGTAATTTCGTTAGCCGGCTCATACCTTTTCATCACTTTCGTTTTCCGCTATAGACAAGAAAAACGAAAACGGGAGGTCCCCAATGTATCTGTCGCCGCGTCATTCCGAAATCGTCCAGATGGCCAAGGACAATGGCCGCGTGCTGGTCGACGACCTGGCGACGCATTTCAACGTGACGCCGCAGACCATTCGCAAGGACCTTAACGATTTGTGCGACCAGCGGCTGCTATCGCGCGTTCATGGCGGGGCGCTGTTCCCATCCGGCATCGAGAACATGGAATATGAGGCACGGCGCAAGATCGCCGCCGATGAGAAGGAGGCGATCGGCCGCGCAGCAGCCAGGCTGATCCCGGACAATGCCTCGCTGTTCATCAATATTGGCACCACGACGGAGTCGGTCAGCAAGGCGCTCCTTGATCACAGCGGCCTGATGGTCATCACCAATAACATCAATGTTGCCAACAGGATGCGCATATATCCTTCGATCGAAGTGGTGATCGCCGGCGGCGTCGTGCGCGGCTCAGACGGTGGCGTGGTCGGCGAGGCGGCGGTTGATTTCATCAGGCAGTTCAAGGTCGACTACGCGGTGATCGGCGCCTCGGCGATCGACCATGACGGCGCGCTGCTCGATTTCGATTTTCGTGAAGTGAAGGTGGCGCAGGCGATCATCGCCAATGCCCGGCATGTCATCCTCGTTTCCGACCAGACCAAGTTCGAACGGACAGCGCCGGTCCGCATCGGCCATCTGTCGCAGGTCAACACTTTCATCACCGACCGCTGCGACATCCCGTCGGTGCGCAAGATCTGCCAGGAGGCAGAGGTTCAACTGATCGAAACGTCGCTCTCCTAGTGGGTGCCGTTGCGGCAATTGTCGCCGTTTATATTTCGTTTGACATTCGTTCTCATTTCGAAATAATCCCATCACGGTTTCGTAAAAACCTAAAAATGCTGCAATGCGAAATCCGGGAGGACTATTGTGAGCGCACCCCCGATCCATGACATCTTCGTCATCGGTGGCGGTATCAACGGCTGCGGCATCGCCCGCGATGCGGTTGGGCGCGGCTTCTCGGTCTTCCTTGCCGAAATGAACGATCTGGCCAGCGGCACGTCCTCCGGCTCGACCAAACTGATCCATGGCGGCTTGCGCTATCTTGAATTCTACGAATTCCGCCTGGTGCGCGAAGCGCTGATGGAACGCGAAATTCTCTGGAAGAACGCGCCGCACATCATCTGGCCGATGCGCTTCGTGCTGCCCTATGTCAAGGGCCTGCGCCCGGCCTGGCTGATCAGGCTCGGGCTTTTCCTCTACGACCACATTGGCGGGCGCAAATTGCTGCCGGCGACCAAGACGCTGGACATGGCAAAGGACCCAGCCGGCAAGCCGCTGAAGCCGTTGTTCCGCAAGGCCTTCGAATATTCCGACGGCTGGGTCAACGATGCGCGGCTGGTGGCGTTGAACGCCCGCGACGCCGCCGATCGCGGCGCAACGATCCGAACCCGCACGAAAGTCGTCGGCGCACGCCGTGAAGGCGAGCTTTGGACGGTCAGCCTGGAAAACACGCAGACCGGCGACACCGAGGAGGTCAAGGCGCGGCTTTTGGTCAACGCCGCCGGCCCATGGGTCGACCACGTGCTGTCGGCTGCGGTCAGCTTGAACGACGTGCACAATGTCCGGCTGGTACAGGGCAGCCATATCGTCATCAGCAAGAAATTCGACGATCCGCGCGCCTATTTCTTTCAGAACAAGGATGGCCGCATCATCTTTGCCATCCCCTACGAGGAAGAGTTCACGCTGATCGGCACCACCGACCAGGACTTTTCCGGCGACCCGCATGACGTGAAGATCAGCGACGCCGAGATCGATTACCTCTGTGCTGCGGCGAGCGAATATTTCGCGCAACCGGTCAAGCGTTCGGACATCGTCTGGACCTATTCCGCCGTGCGCCCGCTTTATGACGACGGCGCCTCGAAGGCGCAGGAAGCGACCCGCGATTATGTGCTGAAGACCGACGGCGGCGATGGCGCGGCGCCGATCATCAACACCTTCGGCGGCAAGATCACCACCTATCGCCGGCTGTCGGAATCGATGCTCGAGAAAATCGAGGGTTTTCTCGGCAAGCGCGGCAAGCCGTGGACGGCAAACGCGCCGCTGCCGGGCGGCGATTTCCCGGCCAGCGGCTTCGACGCCGAAGTGGCGAAACTGAAGACGGCCTATCCGTTCCTCGATGCGCGTCTGGCGCGCCGCCTGACCCGGCTTTACGGGACTCGCGCAAGGATGCTGCTGGGCCTCGCCAGGTCGAATGCCGACCTTGGCCGCAACTTTGGCGCCGATCTCTACGAGGCCGAGGTGCGCTACCTCGTTCAAAATGAATGGGCGATGACGGCCGAAGATGTATTGTGGCGCAGGACCAAGCGCGGCCTGCATCTGAGCCGCGAGCAGGCGGCAGCGCTCGACGAATTCATGCGCGGGATAAGCCGGCGCCATGTCGCGGCTGCCGAATAGTGATGCAGAAAGCCTGGGAGGAGGCATCATGCTGGAACTGAGAAACGTGACGAAGACGATCGGCGCGACGGAGCATATACGCGACGTGTCGCTGACGCTCCAGCACGGCTCACTCAACGTCCTTCTCGGACCGACGCTTTCCGGCAAGACCAGCCTGATGCGGCTGATGGCCGGCCTTGATGTGCCGACATCCGGTTCGGTCTGGTTCGATGGCAAGGATGTCACCGGCATCCCGGTGCAGAAGCGCAACGTCGCCATGGTCTACCAGCAGTTCATCAACTATCCGGCGATGACCGTTTACGAGAACATCGCCTCGCCGCTGAGGGTGGCCGGGACCGAGCGGGCAAAGATCGACAAGGAGGTGCGCGATGCCGCAGCCCTTCTCAAGCTGACGCCCTTCCTCGACCGCACACCGCTCAGCCTCTCCGGCGGCCAGCAGCAGCGCACCGCGCTGGCGCGCGCCATCGTCAAGAACGCCAGCCTGGTGCTGCTCGACGAGCCGCTCGCCAATCTCGACTACAAGCTACGCGAGGAGCTGCGTGCGGAATTGCCGAAAATCTTCGCGGCGACCGGCACCATCTTCGTCTACGCCACGACGGAGCCGCATGAAGCCTTGCTGCTCGGCGGCAACACGGCGACGCTTTCCGAAGGCCGCATCACCCAGTTCGGCCCGACGATCGACGTCTTCCGCAGGCCGAACGACCTCGTCACGGCCAAGACATTCGCCGATCCGCCGCTCAACACGATCGTGCTGAAGAAGAGCGGTTCGAGCTTCCTTCTTGATGGTGGGGTGAACCTCCCGGTGCCGGCTGAACTCGCCGGTATTGCCGATACGAGTTACACGATCGGCTTCCAGCCCCACCATCTCTCTCTTGCCCGGCCGAGCCCGTCGGCGGTTCCGGTGAAAGCCAAGGTCTCGGTGACCGAGATCACCGGTTCTGAAAGCTTTGTGCATCTCGACTTCGCCGATGTCCGCTGGGTGATGCTGGAGCACGGCATCCTGGTGTTCGAGCCGGACCAGACCATCGAGGTGTTCATCGATCCGCGGCACATCATGGTTTTCGACGCGAACGGCCGCTCGGCCGCGCCGCCACAGATGCTGGCGGCTTGAGGGAGGAGGGCACATGGCGCGCATAGACTGCAACCATATCCGCCACGCCTACGGGCCGCATCCGAAGTCGGACAAGGACTATGCGCTGAAGGAGGTGCATCACGCCTTCGAGGACGGCGGCGCCTATGCGCTGCTGGGGCCGTCGGGCTGCGGCAAGACCACGCTGCTCAACATTATTTCCGGCCTGTTGTATCCGTCGCATGGCGAGCTTCTGTTCGACGGCAAGGACGTGACCAATCTGTCGACGCAGGAGCGCAATATCGCGCAGGTGTTCCAGTTCCCGGTCATCTACGACACCATGACCGTCTACGACAATCTGGCCTTCCCGCTGCGCAATCGCGGCGTTCCGGAACCCGACGTCGACCGCAAGGTGCGTGAAACGCTGGAAATGACGGGGTTGGCCGATATGGCTAAGAGAAAGGCGAGGGGGCTGACCGCCGACCAGAAGCAGAAGATCTCGCTCGGGCGCGGGCTGGTGCGCTCAGATGTCAACGCGATCCTGTTCGACGAGCCGCTGACCGTCATCGACCCGCATATGAAGTGGGTGCTGCGCTCGCAACTGAAACAGCTGCACAGGCGCTTCGGTTTCACCATGGTCTATGTCACGCACGACCAGACCGAAGCGCTCACCTTCGCCGAAAACGTCGTCGTCATGTATGAGGGCGAGATCGTGCAGATCGGCTCTCCAGCCGAACTGTTCGAGCGGCCCAAGCATACATTCGTCGGCTATTTCATCGGCTCGCCGGGCATGAACGTCATGCCGGTCGCGGTCGAAGGCAGGAACGCGCGGCTCGGCAGCCAGACGATCGAATTGCCGGGCGCGCCCAAGGCTGGAATCACAGGCGCGATCGAACTCGGCATCCGCCCCGAATATGTCAGGCTTGGCGCCAGCGGCATGCCGGTTTCAATCCGGAAGGTCGAGGATATCGGTCGCCACAAGGTGGTGCGCGCCAGTTTCGAAGGCCGCGACATCGCGGCGATCGTCGGCGAGGACGAGGACATTCCCGCCGATCCGAAGATCGCTTTCGACCCGGCAGGAATCAATATCTATGCCGATTCCTGGCGCGTCGAGATGGGAGGCTGAGCATGGATAAGACCTGGAACAACAAGGCTTGGTTCATGGTGCTGCCGGTGCTGGTGCTGGTGGCGTTCAACGCAATCATCCCGCTGATGACGGTGGTCAACTATTCAGTTCAGGAGACGTTCGGAAACAACCTGTTCTTCTTTGAAGGCGTTAAGTGGTTCCAGGAAGTCCTTAATTCGCCGCGCTTCCACGCATCGCTCCTGCGCCAGTTCGCCTTCACCGGGTTAATCCTGCTGATCGAGGTGCCGCTAGGCGTGGCGGTGGCGCTTGCCATGCCGCGTTCCGGCCCATGGGTCGCGGTCTGCCTGGTGTTGATGTCGCTGCCGTTGCTGATCCCATGGAACGTCGTCGGCGCCATGTGGAACATCTTTGCGCTGCCGGACATCGGGCTGCTCGGCTATGTTATCAACGCGATGGGCATCAGCTACAATTTCACCAGCCAGCCGCTGTCGGCGTGGTTCACCGTCGTCCTGATGGACGTATGGCATTGGACCTCGCTAGTGGTGCTGCTTGCCTATGCAGGCCTCGTCTCGATACCCGACGCCTACTATCAGGCTGCAAAGATTGACGGTGCATCACGCTGGTCGGTGTTCCGCTTTATCCAACTGCCCAAGATGAAGCGCGTGCTGACCATTGCCATGCTGCTGCGGTTCATGGATTCCTTCATGGTCTACACTGAACCGTTCGTACTGACAGGCGGGGGACCGGGCAATGCCACGACCTTCCTGTCGATCGATCTTGTCAAGGCAGCGCTCGGCGAATTCAACCTCGGAATCGCGGCGGCCATGAGCATCATCTACTTCCTGATGACGCTGCTGGTGTCGTGGCTCTTCTACACCCTGATGACCCAATCCGAAGCGGAGAGCTGAGATGACATCGGTGAAGGAAGGCCTTGGGGATAAAAGGAGCGACGTTTTGATGCGAGAGCAGACAACGCCGCCACCGGCGTCGAATGCGGCGGGTCTCCGGTCGGCGAGCGTAATGAGCGGACGCGGCCGGGAGGCGCGCTTCCTTTGGCTCGTGCCGACGGTCTACATCATCTTCCTGATGCTGCCGATCTACTGGCTGCTCAACATGTCGTTCAAGACTACGAACGAAATCCTCGGCGGCTTCTCATTGTGGCCACGCAGTTTCACGGTGGCGAGCTATGTCGAGATCCTCACCAACCCCGTTTGGTACAATGGCTACATCAGCTCCATCAGCTATGTATTTATCAACACTGCGATTTCGGTCAGCGTGGCGCTGCCCGCTGCCTATGCCTTCTCGCGCTACCGCTTCCTTGGGGACAAGCACCTGTTCTTCTGGCTGCTGACCAACCGCATGGCGCCGCCGGCGGTTTTCGCGCTGCCGTTTTACCAGCTCTACTCGGCCATCAATCTCTTCGACACGCCATGGGCCGTTGCGCTGGCGCACTGCCTGTTCAACATACCGCTCGCAGTGTGGATTCTCGAAGGCTTCATGTCCGGCGTGCCGAAAGAGATCGACGAGACGGCCTTCATAGACGGCTATTCCTGGCCGCGGTTCTTCGTGAAGATATTCATGCCGCTGATCGCTTCCGGCATCGGTGTCACGGCGTTCTTCTGCTTCATGTTCTCTTGGGTCGAGCTGTTGCTCGCCAAGACGCTGACGTCTGTCGCCGCGAAGCCGATCGCCGCCGTGATGACCCGGACGGCGAGCACATCGGGCTACGAACTCGGATTGCTCGCGGCCGCTGGCGTGCTCACCATCGTTCCGGGCGCGATCGTCATCTGGTTCGTCCGGAACTATATCGCCAAGGGGTTTGCGCTCGGCCGCGTCTAGCGGCGGCGCAGGGAAGGAGTAAAGACGATGGATCTGTCATGGATGGCCTGGACTTGGCAGACCGCCACCTTCTTCGGCGTGATCCTGCTTCTTCTGGTCGGGATGACCGCGTGGGAGTGGGCCAGTCCTGGCGGAGCGCCGCGCCATGGCATTCTCGGCCTCGATACTACGCGTGGCGACCGACTGTTCATTTCGCTGCTAGGCAGCGCCTACATCCATCTCGCTTGGCTGGGTCTTGTCGGACCCAACCTGTGGTGGGCACTCGCCCTCTCGATCGTCTACGCCATCGGCGTTTTTCGATTCGTCTAGGGGGAGAAACTGTTGGAGCGGCCGCACAACGACCGCTCCGATCGCACTTGAAACCGAAATGGGAGGAACCTCATGCGACGTCACCTACTAACATCGACAACGGCACTAGTCCTGCTGCTCGGGGCCAGTCAGGCCTATGCAGGCATGGACGAAGCCAAGACATTCCTTGACACGGAAATCAATGGTCTTTCGACCCTTGATCGCTCGGCTCAGGAAGCCGAAATGCAATGGTTTGTCGATGCTGCGAAACCCTTCGCCGGCATGGAAGTCAACGTGCTGTCGGAAGGTATCCCGACACACACCTATGAATCGACCGTGCTCACCAAGGCGTTCGAGGCGATCACCGGCATCAAGGTCAACCACCAGATCCTCGGCGAGGGCGAAGTCGTCCAGGCCGTGCAGACCCAGATGCAGACCAACCGCAACCTCTATGACGCTTATGTCAACGACAGCGACCTGATCGGCACCCATTCGCGGCTGCAGCTTGCCGTGAATCTCACCGATTTCATGGCCGGCGAAGGCAAGGATGTCACCCTTCCGACGCTCGATCTCGAAGACTTCATTGGCATCAAGTTCACGACCGGCCCGGACGGCAAGCTCTACCAGCTCCCGGACCAGCAGTTCGCCAACCTCTACTGGTTCCGCAAGGACTGGTTCGACAAGCCGGAACTCAAGGAAAAGTTCAAGGCCAAGTATGGCTACGATCTCGGCGTCCCGGTGAACTGGTCCGCCTACGAGGATATCGCCGAATTCTTCTCCAAGGACGTGAAGGAAATCGACGGCGTGCAGGTCTTCGGACACATGGACTACGGCAAGCGCGCACCCGATCTCGGTTGGCGCATGACTGACGCGTGGCTGTCCATGGCCGGCACCGGCAGCCCCGGCGAGCCGAATGGCATCCCGATCGACGAATGGGGCATTCGCATGGAGGCGGGCACCTGCAATCCGGTCGGCGCGAGCGTTTCGCGCGGTGGCGAGGCGAATGGTCCGGCGTCGGTCTATGCCATCGCAAAGTGGGACGAGTGGCTGCGCAACTTTGCGCCTCCCGGAGCAGCGAGCTATGATTTCTACCAGTCGCTGCCCGCGCTGAGCCAAGGCAACGTGGCCCAGCAGATCTTCTGGTACACGGCTTTCCTCGCCGACATGGTGAAGCCCAAGTCGGAAGGCAACAACACGGTCGATGATCAGGGCAATTTGTTGTGGCGCATGGCCCCGTCGCCGCACGGCCCGTACTGGAAGGAAGGGCAGAAGATCGGCTATCAGGACGTGGGCTCTTGGACGATCCTGAAATCGACCCCGGCCGATCGTGCCAAGGCCGCCTGGCTTTATGCGCAGTTCGTCGTGTCGAAGACCGTGTCTTTGAAGAAGTCCCATGTCGGGCTCACTCTGATCCGCGATTCCGACATTCGGCATCAGTCGTTTACCGACCGTGCGCCCAAACTCGGCGGCTGGGTGGAGTTCTACCGCTCTCCAGACCGGGTCGCCTGGTCGCCGACCGGCATCAACGTGCCCGACTACCCGAAGCTCGCCCAGATCTGGTGGCAGCAGATCGGCGACGTGAACTCCGGGGCGTTCACGCCGCAACAGGCGATGGATCGCCTCGCTGAGGAAATGGACATCACGATGGCCCGCATGCAGGCCGCCGACGAGTCCGCTAAGGTCTATGGCGGCTGTGGTCCGCGACTCAACGAGCCGAAAGATCCGGCCGAATGGTTGGGCAAGCCGAACGGTCCTAAGGCCAAACTCGAGAACGAGAAGCCGAAAGGCGAGACCATCGTCTATGAGGAACTGATCAAGCGCTGGACCACCCAGTAGGCTTGCCGAACCGCCAAAGCGGAAAGAGACCACAGGGAGGCGGCGCGAGCCGTCTCCCTTCGTTGTAACTGAGGGGTAGACAGCATGACCGGATACATCTTGTCGATCGACCAGGGCACCACGTCCAGCCGCGCCATCGTGTTCGACGGGTCCATGAAACTCGTGGGCAGCGGACAAAAGGAGTTTGCCCAGCACTATCCGGCCTCCGGCTGGGTCGAGCACGATCCAGAGGAAATCTGGGACACGGTCGTTTCGACCTGCAAGGCAGCCTTGGCTGCTGCCAGGCGAAGGGCCGCCGACATCTCGGCAATCGGCATCACCAATCAGCGCGAGACCGTCGTCATCTGGGACCGGGCGACCGGCAAACCGATCCACAACGCGATTGTCTGGCAGGACCGCCGCACTGCACCGCTGTGCCAGAAATTGAAGAAGCAGGGGCTGGAGAAGAAGTTTACCAGAAAGACCGGCCTGCTGCTCGATCCCTATTTCTCCGGCACCAAGATCGCCTGGATGCTGGACAAGGTGAAGGGCGCCAGGAAACGCGCCGAGAAGGGCGAATTGCTGGCCGGCACCATCGACAGCTTTCTGATCTGGCGGCTGACCGGCGGCAAGGTTCACGCCACCGATGCCACCAACGCCTCGCGCACGCTGGTCTACAACATCGAAAATAATGCTTGGGACGACGAGCTGCTGGCCATTCTCGGCATACCGGCAAGAATACTACCACAGGTGAAGGATTGCGCCGATGATTATGGAATCACGGAAAAAAATCTCTTTGGTTCGGAGATAAAAATCCTCGGCGTGGCTGGCGACCAGCACGCGGCGGCTATCGGCCAAGCCTGTTTCGAGCCGGGCATGATGAAGTCTACCTATGGCACCGGCTGTTTCGCGCTGCTCAACACCGGCAGCGACCTGGTGCGCTCGAAGAATCGGTTGTTGACAACCATTGCCTACAGGCTGAACGGCAAGACCACCTATGCGCTGGAAGGGTCGATCTTCATCGCGGGTGCTGCCGTACAGTGGCTGCGCGACGGCATCAAGGTGATCGGCAAGGCCGAGCAGAGCGGCGTGCTGGCGGCGAGCGCCGACCCGACTCAAGAAGTGTATCTGGTGCCGGCCTTCGTCGGACTTGGCGCGCCGCATTGGGACGCCGAGGCGCGCGGCGCGATCTTCGGGCTGACCCGCAATTCGGGTCCGGCCGAATTTGCCCGTGCCGCGCTCGAATCCGTGGCGTTTCAGACCCGTGACCTGCTCGATGCCATGCGCAAGGACTGGAAGGGCGCGTCAGCGAAGACCGTTCTCAGGGTCGATGGCGGCATGGTGGCGTCGGACTGGACGATGCAGCGGCTTGCCGACATCCTCGATGCGCCGGTCGACCGCCCAACCATTTTGGAGACGACGGCGCTCGGCGCGGCTTGGCTGGCCGGTTCGAAGGCCGGCGTCTGGCCGAAGACAAGGGAATTCGCCAAGAGCTGGGCGCTCGAACGGAGATTCAAGCCGGATATGGGAGCTTCGGTCCGTTCCGCAAAGCTGGCGGGTTGGCGCGATGCTGTGCGCCGGACGCTGAGCATGCTGTAAGTTCGCGCACCGAAAAGCCTGCGCCGTTGTCGGCGCAGGCTCAACTACCTTTATTCAACTCTGCCCTGGGTTTATCAATAGGGCGAGATGCACTGCCGGCGGGGGCCGTAGTAAGGCTGGTACGTGTTGTCATAGGCCCGGTAAGATCTGTAGCGGTTGTAGCACCACTGCACGTGGGCATCGCCTCGATAGACGCGGCGGTACTGGTTGTTGACGATCGCGCCGGTGATCAGCGCCCCAGTAGCGAAGGCAGCCAGCGGGAACCAGTAGTCGCCGTAACGGCGATAGCCGGGACGATAGTAGCGATAGCCGCGATAGCCGCGCCAATACCTGAAATCGTCGTCGCGGGCGAAACGACGAAAATCGCGACGGGAAAAATCACGGCGGAAATCGCGGCGGGAGAAATCCCGCTTCCTCCGCCATTCATACTGAACGTTCTGTACATCCGACGAGACGTTCTGACCCAGCGGCACGTAGATGGGCTGGGCGTTGACGGGCACGATTTGTGCTACAGCGAATGACGCTGACAGCGCGGTCGCCAGCAAGCCCGACATGATCCTGTTCATGATCTTCTCCTTGAAAGCGTCGTCCCTTGTAGCGACAAAAACGGGCAGGGTTGCGCAATTGTTCCGCGAAAAATAGCAAGCTGCTGATTTGTAACGCGTCTCGGTTTTGTGCGAGACAGCAACTCCGACCTTGTCGAGACGTTTTGCGAGGCGCCATGAGACCGCGAAAAGCCCGGCTTACGTGCCCACTTTTTCCGGTTGACCGCTCGAGGCACTCTCCCTATGTTCCGCGCAATTTCGAGGGCGGCATTCTGAGCCCGCGGGAGCGCGTAGCTCAGCCGGTAGAGCAACTGACTTTTAATCAGTAGGTCCAGGGTTCGAATCCCTGCGCGCTCACCATTGTTTCATATGAAAAGTCAATTATTTAGGCTGATCCGGTGGAGCATAGCCAGAGCCTATGACACTGCGAAACGCTCACGGCGCACCTGTTCCGGCGTCAGATGGCTGCCGACCGCAAGACGATAGCACAGCAGCGTTCTCCTACCCGCCCGCCCCGTCGCCCACCATTGTATTGGTAAGCGCCTCATAGCATCGGGGCAGGTTTTCCCAATAATCGTGCGCTGAGACATCCGGAAAACTCCGATCACACCAGCGAGACCTTCCCGCCGGCGTGACGCTCCAGCCGGCCGGCGAGGTCGAGTTCCAACAGCACCATGAAAACCTGGGCGGGATGCAGGCCGGTGTGGCGGATGATTTCGTCGACCGCCACCGGCGTCGGGCCAAGAGCTTCGACGACGCGGGCGCGGTCGCCCTCGCCGGGTGGCGGTGTTGCCGAAAAGTCGGGCGGCTCTTCGAAGGGTGCTGTCCTTGGCACCAGCGCGCCGACCAGCGGCGCGATCGCACCGGTAATGTCCGATGCATCGGTGACCAGGGTGGCGCCGTCCTTGAGCAAGGCGTTGGCGCCGGCGGCGCGCGGATCGAGTGGCGAGCCGGGGACGGCGAAGACCAGTCGGCCCATCTCGCCTGCAAGCCTGGCGCTGATCAGCGAGCCGGAGCGTTGCGCGGCCTCGACCACGACCAGCCCCAATGCTGCACCGGCGACAAGGCGGTTGCGGCGCGGAAAATCCTGGGCGCGCGGCTGCCAGCCGAATGGCATTTCCGAAATGATGGCGCCGCCGCGCTCGGCAATCTCGTTGCACAGCCCGGCATTCTCGGGCGGGTAGGGCAGGTCGAGGCCGCCGGCCAGCACGCCGATCGTGCCTGACGCAAGGCTGCCCTGATGTGCTGCCGTGTCGATGCCGCGCGCCAGGCCGGAGACGATGCCGTAGCCGTCGCGGCCGAGTTCGGCGGCGAGCGTCCGCGCCATCTTGATCCCGGCCAGCGAGGCGTTGCGGGCGCCGACGATAGCAACCGCCGGCAGCCGGAACACCGCACCTTCGCCCTTGACCGCGAGCAGCGGCGGCGGATGGTCCATGCTTTTCATCAGCGGCGGATAGTCGGCCTCGCCGATGCCGACGAAGCGGGCCCCAGCCCGCCGGGCGGTCTCCAGTTCCGCCTCGGCCTCGGCCATCGACGGGATGCGGACGCTCTTTCTGGCGCCGCCCGAAATCATCAGCTCGGGCAACATCTCGAGCGCCGTCTCGGCCGAGCCGAAGCGGTTGATCAGGTCGCGAAAGGTGGCCGGGCCGACATTCGGTGTGCGGATCAAACGAAGCCAGCTCAACCGCTGCCGGTCGCTGAGTCGCGGCCCGGCGGCGCGCTGGCTCACTCCCTGGCCCCGATCTTGCTCTCGGTGCCGGCCAGCAGCCGCGCAATGTTGGCCCGGTGTTTTATGAAGACGATCAGGCTCATCAGCACGAAGAGCCCGGCAATCTCAGGCGTGCTGAGGACATAGAGCGCGATCGGCACGACAACTGCTGCCGTGAGCGCCGCCAGCGAGGAATAGCGGAACAGGAAAGCAGCGGCGAGCCAGACGACGGCGAAGATCAGCGCCACCTGCCAGGCAAGGGCGGTCAGCACGCCGAGATAGGTGGCGACACCCTTGCCGCCCTTGAAGCCGAGCCAGACCGGAAAGAGATGGCCGAAAAAAGCGCCGAGGCCGGCCCAAGGCCCGAGTTCCGCTGCAAAGCGACCAGCGATCAGCACAGCCGCCGTGCCTTTCAGCGCGTCGAGCAGCAGCGTGGCGGCGGCCAGGCCCTTGTTGCCGGTGCGCAGTACATTGGTGGCGCCGATATTGCCGGAGCCTATATTGCGGACGTCGCCAAGACCGGCGGCGCGGGTGATCAGGAGCCCGAACGGGATCGAGCCGAGCAGATAACCGAACACCAGCGCCAAGACGATGCCGTAAGCCATTGTTCCCCCAGATATGCCCTAAAGCGCGTCGCGTTTTGACCGGCCTCATGCGACGCGCTTTAGGTTGCTGTTTTATGCATGTCGTTATCGCAAAACCGCTGCACACTTTTGCGCGACATGCATTAGGCTGAAAACACTGTGCGGCCCGCCACCATCGTTTGCAAGACCTTGCCCTGCAGCCGCGCGCCTTCGAAACAGGTGTTTTTCGAGCGCGAACGGGTGCCGCTTTCGCTGACGATCCATGGCTCGTCGAGATCGACCAACGCAAGATCGGCGACCGCACCCGGCTTCAGCGTGCCGCCGGGCAGGCCGAACAGTCTTGCCGGCGCCGTGGACAATGTCTCAACCAATCTAAGCAGCGTCACGTCGTCATTGTGATAGAGCCGCAGCGCCGCACCCAGCAGCGTTTCCAGTCCGATGGCACCGGCCGCGGCGTCGGCGAAGGGCAGGCGCTTGGTGTCGACGTCCTGCGGGTCGTGCGAGGATACGATGAGGTCGATCGTGCCGTCCTTGACCGCCTCGATCATCGCCATCCGGTCTTCCTCGGCGCGCAGCGGCGGTGTCAGCCGGAAGAAGGTGCGGTATTCGCCGACATCGTTCTCATTGAGCGACAGATTGTGGATCGAGACGCCTGCTGTGACATTCGCGCTGTCGGCTTTCGCCCGCGTTACCGCGTTTGCCGCCATGGCCGTCGAGATCTTGGCCGCGTGATAGGCGCCGCCGGTCAGCCGCGCCAGCGCAAGGTCGCGCTCCAGCGGAATGGACTCGGCCTCGCGCGGAATGCCGGCAAGGCCGAGCCAGCTGGCATAGAGGCCTTCATTCATGACGCCTGACGAGGCGAGGTCGGGGTCTTGGGTTTCATGAGCGATCACGCCGCCGAAATCGCGCGCATAGGTCAGCGCGCGGCGCATTACCAGTGCGCTTGATATGGTGTGCCGCCCGTCGGTGAAGGCGACCGCGCCGGCCTCGCGCAGCAGCCCGAATTCGGTCATCTCGCGGCCTTCGAGGCCCTTGGTGATCGCAGCCGCCGGAAAGATGTTGACGATGGCCGTGTCCTTGGCGGTGCGCAGCACGAATTCGACGAGCGCGACATTGTCGATCACCGGGTCGGTGTCGGGCATCATGACGATGGAAGTGACGCCGCCGGCGGCCGCCGCCACGCTGGCCGAAGCGATGGTTTCGCGGTGCTCACCGCCCGGTTCGCCGATGAAGACGCGCGCATCGATCAGACCGGGGATAACAGCCTTGCCGGCGCAGTCGATGACGACGGCATCTTGCGGAGCGCCCTGGTTCAATGCCGCCTTGCCGGCAGCGACGATCCTGCGGCCCTCGACAATGACCGTGCCGACCTCGTCGATGCCGCGCGACGGATCGACGATGCGCGCCCGGCTGAAGACCGTTGTGTTCATGCGCCGCGGCCCTCGAGGTTGCGGTCCTCACGATTGCGGCGGGGGTCGAGCAGGGCTTCCATCACCGCCATGCGCACGGCAACACCCATCTCCACCTGTTCCTGGATGACGCTCTGCGGACCGTCGGCGATTTCCGAGGCGATCTCGACGCCGCGGTTCATCGGGCCGGGATGCATGACCAGAGCGCCGTCCTTGGCCGCCTTCAGCTTCTCGGCATCGAGGCCGAAATAGTGGAAATATTCGCGCACCGAAGGCACGAAAGCGCCTTCCATGCGCTCGCGCTGCAGCCGCAGCATCATCACCACATCCGCGTCCTTGAGCCCTTCGGCCATCGAACGGGTGACGATCACGCCCATTTTCTCGATGCCGGCAGGCAGAAGCGTCGACGGCGCCACGACGCGGACCTGGGCGCCGAGCGCATTGAGAAGCATGATGTTGGAACGCGCCACGCGCGAATGCAGGATGTCGCCGCAGACCGCCACGATCAGCTTCGACAGCGGGCCCCTGGCGCGGCGGATGGTCAGCGCGTCGAGCAGCGCCTGCGTCGGGTGCTCATGGGCGCCGTCACCGGCATTGATCACCGAGCAGCCGACCTTTTGCGCCAGCAGTGCGGCGGCACCCGCCGACTGGTGGCGGATGATCAATATGTCCGGCCGCATGGCGTTCAGCGTCATCGCCGTGTCGATCAGCGTCTCGCCCTTCTTCACCGAAGAACTGGCCACCGACATGTTCATGACGTCGGCACCGAGCCGTTTTCCGGCCAGCTCGAACGACGACTGCGTGCGGGTCGAGGCTTCGTAGAAGAGGTTGATCTGGGTGCGGCCGCGCAGCGTCGAGGTCTTCTTCTCCGACTGCCGCGAGATCGCGACCGCCCGGTCCGCCCTGTCCAGCAAAAGCTCGATGTCGGCGGGGGAAAGATCGCGGATGCCCAGAAGATGGCGGTGGGGATAGAGTGGCAGGGACGAAGCGTCGGTCATCTCAAGGCGCTGCTATAGGGTGGAGGACCTTTGGCTGCAAGCACCAGCTTTGGATTGCGGCCTTTCTCCCCGGTATTTTCGTCGCGCGGGTTGCGCGGCTTGGGCTATAAACCGCCGATGGCTTCGGATTCGTGGCCTTGTGATGATGATGATAAGGACAATGCGTGACCGACGACGTGACGAACCAGCCGCCGCCGCTGGCAGGCGGCAACGCCTGGCGGGGCGATCCGTTGCTGATCCAGCTTGCCGAGCGTTTTTCCGATCCGGTGCGCAAGGATCTCGACGGGCTCGGCCGTTTCGTGCTGACGCACGAGGCGCAGGAGCTGGCCCGCCTTGCCAATGTCGAGACGCCGAAGCTCAGGACCCATGACCGGCAGGGCCGGCGCATCGATCTGGTCGAGTTCCATCCAGCCTATCACGCGTTGATGCGCCGGTCGGTGGCGAACGGGCTGCATTCGTCGGTCTGGGAAAATGGCGATGCCGAGATCGGCCGCCGTCATCAGGTGCGCGCCGCCCGGTTCTACCTGACGGCCGAGCTCGAAACCGGGCATCTCTGCCCCATCACCATGACCAGCGCATCGCTGGCAGCGCTGATGGCAAGCCCGAAGCTTTTTCGCGAATGGGCGCCGCGTGTGACGACACGCAAATACGACCAGGGCCAAAAGCCGCCGGTCGAAAAGGCCGGGCTGACGCTGGGCATGGGCATGACCGAGAAGCAGGGCGGCACCGACGTCCGCGCCAACGTCACCAGGGCCGAGCGCGCCGGCAGCAGCTTCTATCGCCTGACCGGCCACAAATGGTTCATGTCGGCGCCGATGTCGGATGCGTTCCTGGTGCTTGGACAGGCGCCGGAAGGGCTTTCGTGCTTTCTCGTTCCCCGCATTCTCGGCGATGGGTCGGGTAACGGCTTCCGCTTCCAGCGGCTGAAGGACAAGCTCGGCAACCGCTCCAACGCGTCGTCCGAGGTGGAGTTCGTCAACGCCATCGGCGAGATGGTCGGCGAGCCAGGGGCGGGTGTCAAGACGATCATGGACATGGTGACGCTGACCCGGCTCGACTGCGCGATCGCCTCGTCGGCGATCATGCGTGCCGGGCTGGCCGAGGCCGTCCACCACACCCGTCACCGCCAGGTGTTTGGAACCAATCTGATCGAGCAGCCGCTGATGCAGCGCGTGCTGGCCGACATGGCGCTCGACGTCGCTGCGGCCACCGCGCTGTCGTTCCGGCTGGCGCGCTCCTTCGACGAGGCGGCCAGCGACCGCGGCGAGGCGGCCTTCGCGCGCGCCATGACGCCGGTCGTCAAATACTGGGTCTGCAAGATCGCA
The DNA here is from genome assembly GCF_055811385.1 of Mesorhizobium sp. WSM4849. Taxonomy (NCBI): domain Bacteria; kingdom Pseudomonadati; phylum Pseudomonadota; class Alphaproteobacteria; order Hyphomicrobiales; family Phyllobacteriaceae; genus Mesorhizobium; species Mesorhizobium sp. WSM4849. The sequence continues at coordinate 15,681 of NZ_JBVVPW010000021.1, read as the reverse complement.
CCACCGCTGCTCTACGAGGCGATGGAATGCCTCGGCGGCAATGGCTATGTCGAGGAGGCGCCGCTCGCCCGCTACTATCGCGAAGCTCCGGTCAACTCGATCTGGGAGGGATCCGGCAATGTCATGGCGCTCGACGTGCTGCGCGTGCTGGGGCGTGCACCGGGCCTGTTCGAGGAGGTGCTGGCCGGCATCGATCGCGATCTCGGCGCCGGCGGACGCGGCACCGTCGGTGTGCTCAAGGCTGCAATGCAGGTCGCGGCAACCGACGAGGGCTCGGCCCGCCTGCTCACCGAGCAACTGGCGCTGTCGGCGGCAGCGGCGGAGCTTCGCAGGCTGGGGGCAGGGCGGATCGCCGACGCCTTCGTCGAGACGCGCCTCGCCGGCCAGTGGCGCAACACTTATGGCATGCTCGATTCACGCCATGATGCGCGTATGATCATCGATACGCTCTATCCGCCGGTCACCTGAGAAGAGACTTGGGAGGGTTTCTCGTCGTCTGTCGCGCCGCTGTGGATGACCGTTAACCTTAACAAATGGTTTCCATTGCGATGGCGGGCGGCAAAGCCCACTGTCCTGTTTACGGAAGCAGGAACGCCATGCGGCATATATTAAGCTCCTTTCTGGCCTTGCACTGGGCGGTCGTTTTCGCCCTGCTGGCGTTCATCTGCATCGACGGGAATCGCGGTGTTGCGGCAGCGCTTGGCGTGCTCGGCGTCGTCCTCCAGAACACCAGCTTCGTCGACCTCGAAAAGGCCGTCGTCGTGGCAGCGCTTGCCGTAGCGCTGCTGGTCGTCGCGGTGCTCTTCTGCTGGGCTTTTGTCGAGACTCTGTTTAGCGACCCGACAAATCCGGACGCCACCGACAGCGTCGTGCGGGTCGCCTTCATCTCCGCCTCCGGCGTACTGTCGCTGATTGTCGTCGGCGGCGCCGCGCAAGGCATCAACGGGCTATTCATGGCTATCGCGGTGCAACTGGCGGCACTGCTGGCTTCCTATGTCGCCATGCTCGCAGAGCGGCGGTCGGCCCTTGCCGCAACGGTTCCGGGCACCGGTGAAGTCCGTGCCGCCGCGCATGTGATGGCGAAGGCGGCGGCGCACAACTCGGTGCTCTCGCGCATTTCCGGCCGGCCGGACGCAAGCTTCGGGCCGGACACAAACTTCGGGCCGGACACAAACTTGAGGGATCGCCGCTGATGCGCACCTTGTTCGCGCTATGGGCGGCCCCGCTCGCCCTGTTCTGGGGCTGGTTCTTCCTGTCGCTCAACGATATCAATTTCGGCTACGTCATGCTGAGCCGCCAATTGCATGACCTCGTCTTCCAGCTCTATGGGGAAATGCTTGGCATCGATCCGGCGCTCATTCCCGGCATGGTGGCAAAGGCCTGCATCCTCGACAGTCTGCTGCTCATGGCGTTTTGGGCGTTCCGCCGCCGCCGGGTGATCGGTGGCTGGATCAGGATAATGCTCGACCGCTACTTCGACCAGGCACCGACGCCGAGCGCCTGAAGCCGGTCGAGAACGCCCTGCAGAATAAAGGCCGCCGCGGCGGAATCGATCTTGCCGGCGCGTTTGCGGCGCGAAAAATCCATCTCGATCAACGTCCGCTCAGCCGCCACCGTCGACAGTCGCTCGTCCCACAAAACGAAGGGCAGGTCGGTCACAGCAGCCATGTTGCGGGCGAAGGCGCGGGATTTCTGGGCGCGCGGGCCTTCCGACCCGTCCATGTTGACCGGCAGACCGAGCACCACGGCCCCGACGTTCTCTTTCTGCAGCAAGCCGAGCAGCACAGCTGCATCCAGCGAGAATTTCCTGCGCATGATGACGGGACGCGGGTGGGCGAAGGCAAAGCCCCGGTCGGAAACCGCGACGCCAATGGTCTTGTCGCCGAGGTCGAGCCCGGCCAGCGTCTTGCCGCCGCTGAGCCGCGCCGGCAGCTCTTCGATGGTGATGATGCTCAACGGCTTTCCTTCGACTGCTGCCCGCAAAGGACGCTGCGGGACTTTAATTTCACTGCCGGCGTTCTATCCTTTGGCAAAGCAAAAATCGAGGAAGGCATTCATGAAACTGACCTGGTACGGACATTCCGCATTTCGCATCGAAACCACCGACGCGAAAGTCCTCATCGATCCCTATCTGATCGGCAATCCGTCATGGAAGGGCGGCTGGGAAGAGCCGGCGGAAGGGGTGACGCATGTCCTTTTGACCCACGGCCATAGCGATCACATCAGCGGTGCGCTTGAAGTGCTTGGGAAAAGCGGCGCCATGCTGGTCGCCAATTTCGAGGTCTGCATGTACCTGGTCGGCAAGGGCGCCAGCGACAAGAAGATCAATCCCGGCAATATCGGCGGCACCGTCGATTGCGGCGGTTTCACCACCACCTTCGTCCAGGCGCTGCATTCATCGTCATTCCCAGGTGACAATGGCCAGAACACTTATCTCGGCAATCCAGGCGGTCTCGTCCTGCATTTTCCGGAGGACAAGACACTCTATCACATGGGCGACACCGACATCTTTTCCGACATGGCGCTGATCAACGAATTACATGAGCCGAAGATCGGCATCGTGCCGGTCGGCGACCGCTTCACCATGGGTGGCGCAGTGGCAGCCCTTGCCTGCCGGCGCTTCTTTCAGTTCGAGACCGTCATCCCCAGTCACTTCGGCACGTTCCCGATCATCGACCAGACCGCCGACAAGTTCGTCGCGGGGTTGCAGGGATCCGGCGTGAAGGTGGCGTTGCCGGAGATCGGCGGGACGATCACCTTGTAGAGGATGCCAAAGCCGGCAGCTATTTCCTCTGCGACGGCGTGGCCCTGCCTTGGACCTTCTGGGCCGGTTCTCGGCACGATGCATGTTGCGCGGCACGCGCCGCGCCGCTATAGCGCGGACTGGTTTTCCCGAGGCACAAACAAATATGTCCGTTGATGTCAAGACTGTGAAGCGCGTCGCGCATCTCGCCCGTATTGCGGTGAGCGAGGAGGATGCCGAGCGCATGACCGGCGAGTTGAACGCCATTCTGGGCTTTGTCGAGCAATTGAACGAGGTCGACGTTTCCGGCGTCGAGCCGATGACTTCAGTTATCCCAATGGAGATGAAGAAGCGCCCGGACGTCGTCACCGACGGCAGCAAGGCGGCCGACATCGTCGCCAACGCACCGGCCACCGAAGAGAATTTCTTCCTCGTTCCGAAGGTCGTGGAGTAGCGGGCCGATGGCAATCGAGATCGCCATCGAGACGCCGCTGCAGGACGACGTGCGCGGGCTGGTTAAGGAACTCAACGACACGCTGCTGGAACTGACGCCGCCGGAGCACTGCTTCCACATGACCGTCGAACAGATGGCCGACAATGACACAACCGTCTTCATCGCTCGCGACACCGGCCTTGCCATCGGCTGCGGCGCGCTGAAGCGCCACGATGGCGCCGTCGGCGAGGTCAAGCGCATATACGCGCGGCCTTCGCATCGTGGACGGAAGATCGGCGCCAGGATCGTCGAGCGGATCGAAGCGTTGGCGCGCAATGAAGGGCTGAAGCGTTTGGTGCTGGAAACCGGCGACCGCCATCCGGCTGCGTGGACCGTCTATGAACGCGCCGGATTTTCGCGCTGCGGCCCGGTGCTGGACTACCCTGATACCGAGTGGTCGGTGTTTTACGAAAAGAGCCTTGCTTGATGAGCGACCTGACCCACCTTACGATTTCGCAGGCCCGCGCCATGCTGCGCACCAAGGAAATCACCGCAACCGAGATCACCGAAGCCTATCTTCAGGCGATCGAGCGGGCCAATCCGGCGCTCAACGCCTATGTCGTCGTTACCGATGACAAGGCGCGCGACATGGCCAAGGACTCGGACGCGAAGCTGGCGAAGGGCGAGGGCGGGTCGCTCGAAGGCATTCCGCTCGGGATAAAGGACCTGTTCGGCACCGAAGGCATTCACACCCAGGCCTGCAGCCATGTGCTGGACGGGTTCAAGCCGCACTACGAATCGACCGTCACCGCCAATTTGTGGGCCGACGGCGCCGTCATGCTCGGCAAGCTCAACATGGACGAGTTCGCCATGGGCTCCTCCAACGAGACCTCCTACTACGGCCCTGTCGTCAATCCGTGGAGGCGTTCGCGCCTCGACACGGTGGTGATGCCGACCACGCATCAGGGCGATGGCGGTTTTGTCTCGGCCGGCGGCACCCGGACTGCGCGTACGCTCGACAATGCCCAGCTTGTGCCGGGCGGCTCGTCGGGTGGCTCGGCCTCCGCCGTTTCGGCGCTCCTGTGTGCCGGCGCCACCGCCACCGACACCGGCGGGTCGATCCGCCAGCCCGCCGCCTTCACCGGCACCGTCGGCATCAAGCCGACCTACGGCCGCTGCTCGCGCTGGGGTATTGTCGCCTTTGCTTCGTCGCTCGACCAGGCCGGACCGATCGCCCGCGATGTGCGTGACGCCGCGATTCTCTTGAAATCCATGGCCTCGGTCGATCCGAAGGACACCACCTCGGTCGACCGGCCGGTGCCGGATTACGAGGCGGCGATCGGCAAGCCGATCAAGGGCATGAAGGTCGGGATCCCCAGGGAATACCGCGTCGACGGCATGCCTGAGGAGATTGAGGCGCTGTGGCAGAAAGGCATTGCCTGGCTGAAAGATGCCGGTGCTGAGATCGTCGACATTTCGCTTCCGCATACCAAATATGCGCTACCCGCCTATTACATCGTCGCGCCCGCCGAAGCCTCATCAAACCTCGCCCGCTATGACGGCGTCCGCTACGGGCTGCGCGTGCCGGGCAAGGACATCGTTGACATGTATGAAAAGACCCGCGCCGCCGGCTTCGGCCGCGAGGTCAAGCGCCGCATCATGATCGGCACCTATGTCCTCTCCGCCGGCTACTACGATGCCTACTATCTGCAGGCGCAGAAAGTGCGGAATCTCATCAAGCGGGATTTCGAAAATGCATTCGCGGCGGGCGTTGATGTCATCCTGACACCGGCAACGCCATCGGCGGCCTTCGGCATCGCCGACGAAGACATGGCCGCCGACCCGGTCAAGATGTACCTCAATGACATCTTCACGGTGACGGTGAACATGGCTGGACTGCCGGGCATCGCCGTGCCCGCAGGGCTAGACGCCAAGGGCCTGCCGCTCGGCCTGCAGCTCATCGGCCGGCCCTTCGACGAGGAAACTTTGTTCCAGACCGCCCATGTGATCGAGCAGGCGGCGGGTACGTTCCAGCCGGAAAAGTGGTGGTAGTGTCGTCTCCCAGCTGAGGGTGAGGGATGTTCTACTATCTTTCCAAGGTATTTTGGCTCCTCGTCCAGCCGTTGAATCTGGCGATCATCCTGCTGCTGGTTGCGTTGCTTGCTGCCTTGGTCGGGCGTAAAAAGCTGTTTGCCACCGGCAGCTGGCTGGCCTTTCTCATCCTCGCCCTCTCGACCTGGACCTCGCTCGGCGCGCTGATGCTCAACCCGCTCGAAGAGCGGTTTCCGCGCCCGCCGCTGCCGGAAAAGGTCGATGGCATCGTCGTGCTCGGCGGCGGCATGGAGGGCGCCATCAATTTCGTGCGTGGCGGCTATGAACTGAGTGCAAGCGGCGATCGGATGCTCGCGGCGGCCGTGCTGGCACGGCATTTTCCGACAGCGAAAGTCGTCATCTCAGGCGGCACCATCGCAATGATCGGCGAAGGCGAGGGCGATGCAGAGACGGCGCCGCGTCTGTTCGCCGCGCTTGGCGTGACGGCCGATCGGCTGATCCTCGAGAAAAAATCCCGCAACACCTACGAGAACGCCGTCTTCACCCGGCAACTTGTCACCCCGAAACCGGGCGAGACCTGGCTGCTGGTGACCTCGGCCTTCCACATGCCGCGCGCCAAGGCGCTGTTCGACAAGGCCGGCTTTGCCACCGTTCCTTGGCCGGTCGATTACCGCACCTCCGGCAAGGAAGGCATCGGCATGTTCCGCGACGATCCCTTCGGTTCGCTGCAAACCGCCAGCACGGCGGTCCGCGAATGGATCGGGCTCGTCGCCTACTGGCTGTCGGGCCGCATCGATCGGCTTTTCCCCGGACCGGGTGTTGGTTCGGGCGGCTGACCGATCACGGCTTGCCGCGCCGCCGAGAAGAACTGGCGACGCACCAGAACCGCCAGCAACAGCAGCGTCGACAGTACGAACACCGTTGGGTCGACGAACCAGCCGAGATAGCCGATCGAGAAGAAGACGCCGCGCATGCCGGAATTGAAATGTTTTCCGGCCAGCATGTTCATGCGCGCCGCCCGCCATACCGCGGTTTCGCTGACCGGGTTGCGTGAAGCCTTGCCGTGCCGGATCGGCACCGCACCGATCAGGATCGAGCAATAGTTGAACAGCCGGTAGGCCCAGCCGAACTTGAAAAAGGAATAGGCAAGGATCAGCACCAATCCGAACACCTTCATCTGAAAGGCGGAGCGGGATGATGTCGCGCCGAGGGGCAGATCGCTCAGCATCGAAACAACCTGATCGGAGGCGCCGAGCAGGGCAAAACAGCCGCCGATCGCAATCAGCGAACTGGAGGCGAAGAAGGCGGTTCCCTGTTGAAGACCTGCCATAATGGCGGTGTCGACGATGCGGATCTCGCGTTCGGCCATGGTCCGCATCCAGGCTTCGCGCTGGACGTTCATCGCTGTCGTCAGCGACATGCGGCTGACCAGCTTCCCGTCGGAGGCGAGCGTATGCAGCACCCATACGAAAAGGAAGAAGGCCAGCGCCACGAGGTCGGCCGTCGACAAATGAAAGGAATCGCCCATGCGACCCTTTTACCACAAGCGGTGGCCCCGCTTCGATGGCGGAACGCAACGATGTCGCTGCCGGAGCAAACAAGGTCGGCAGGTGCAGCGCCGCGATCTTCGAAAGAGCGGAAACATCACAGGAATTCCTATATGTAAATTCCAATAGGAGAGAGCGGCGCGTGTTCCTTTCGGTTTTCGACCTGTTCAAGATCGGCATTGGACCATCGAGTTCGCACACGATGGGGCCGATGACGGCTGCGCGGCGTTTTCTCGACGAGGTCGCGGGAGATGACTGGCCACGCCCGGCCGGCGCCAAGGTCGACCGCCTCGCTGCCAGCCTGCACGGCTCGCTTGCCTATACCGGCATCGGCCATGGTTCCGACCGTGCCGTCGTGCTCGGCCTTGCCGGCCAGATGCCGCAGACGGTGGACCCCGATCAAGCGGACAGCATCGTCGACCGTATTGCCGCCGACAAGCGGATTTCGCCGCCCGGCCATCCCTCCTATCGCTTCGACCCGGCAACGGACCTGGTGCTGGACCGCAAGACGCCGCTTTCCGGCCACGCCAACGGCATGGCCTTCTCCGCCTATGATGCCGACGATCGCCTGCTGCTCAAGCGCATCTATTATTCGATCGGCGGCGGCTTCGTGGTTTCCGAGGAAGAACTGCAGCGGATGAAGGTGAAGGGCTCGGTGACGACGGAAGGCAAGAAGGTTCCATACCCCTTCAAGAACGCCGTCGAGATGCTGTCGATGGCGGCAAAAAGCGGTCTTTCCATCGCCGACATGAAGCGCGTCAACGAAGAGACGCAGATGCCGCGCGAGGAACTCGACGCCGGCCTCGACGGCATCTGGAGCGCCATGAACAGCTGCATCGAGCGTGGCCTGTCGCAGGACGGCATCATGCCGGGTGGATTGAAGGTGCGCCGACGCGCGCGGCGATTGCATGACAAGCTGCAGGAGCAGTGGCAGCAGAACCGGCCCAATCCGCTGCTCGCCAACGACTGGCTGTCGATCTATGCCATGGCGGTGAACGAGGAGAACGCCGCCGGCGGGCGCGTCGTCACCGCGCCGACCAATGGTGCTGCAGGCACGCTGCCCGCGGTGCTGCGCTACTGGCTGCATTTCCATCCCGAGGCCGACCAGCCAAGCATCCGCGATTTCCTGCTGACCGCGGCGGCGATCGGCGGCATCATCAAGACCAACGCTTCGATCTCAGGCGCCGAGGTCGGCTGCCAGGGCGAGGTCGGTTCGGCCTCGGCGATGGCGGCAGCGGGGCTGTGCGCCGTCATGGGCGGCACGCCCGAGCAGGTCGAGAACGCCGCCGAGATCGCACTTGAACATCATCTCGGCATGACCTGCGATCCGGTCGGTGGGCTGGTGCAGGTGCCTTGCATTGAGCGCAACGCGCTCGGCGCCGTCAAGGCGGTGACCGCTGCTTCGCTGGCCATCAAGGGCGACGGCGTTCATTTCGTGCCGCTCGATGCCGCAATCGAGACCATGCGCCAGACCGGGCTCGACATGAACGAGAAATACAAGGAAACCAGCCTCGGCGGACTGGCCGTCAATATCGTGGAATGCTGACCCAGACTCGGTACTGCGAACACTGGCACTGTGGAGAAAGTCGACCCGACCGTTGACGCCTTCGCACGCCGGACTAAACCTTAATCCATGTCTCTCAATCTCATAAAGCTCTGTGTCGGCTGCGACAGCGTCGAGGACCTCGAAGGGTGGATCGCCTTCCGCCTCGACGAACGGCGGCGCGCCGGTGAACCGGTCGAGCACTACCACACCACCCGCATGATGCCGACGCGCGGCGCCGAGGTTACCGATGGCGGTTCCCTCTACTGGGTGATCAAGGGCAATGTGCAATGCCGCCAGTTGATCACGGAGATCCGTCCTTTCACCGATGACGACGGCATCGGCCGCTGTCATCTGATGCTCGATCCCGCGGTCGTGCGCACCGAATGGCAGCCGCGCCGCGCCTTTCAAGGCTGGCGCTACCTGAAACCGTCGGACGCACCGGCCGATCTCGGCAAGGGTAAAGCGGGACTGGTCGAGATGCCGCCGAAACTCAGGCGCGCGCTTGCCGATCTCGGCCTTCTCTAGGAAGGCCCCCCAAAATTCAAAGCTGCCGTGACCGCTGGCCCTCCAGTCGCCTCATGCTGGGCTTGCAAGCTGTGCGACAACGCCACATCTTGAATGTCATGAGCGACAAGAAGCAGCCCGTGCCCGCAAAGGCCAATCCTGCGCCGGTCGAGTTCCAATCGAGCACCGGCGAGATCGACGCCTTTATCCGTCAGGCGAGGACGCTCGCTGCGTCCGCGACCGGTTCAGGCAGGCTGATCCTTTCCCTCGACGCGACGATGAGCCGCCAGCCGACCTGGGATCTCGCCTGTGCGCTGCAGGGCGAGATGTTCGACGCCGTCGGCAAGGCCGGGGCGCTCAAGGTCCAACTGGTTTATTTTCGTGGTCTTGGCGAGTGCCGCTCATCCGCTTTCGTCACCGATACGGACGCGCTGAAGCAGCTGATGACGCGGATCGAATGCCGCAGCGGCCATACCCAGATCGGCAAGGTGCTCGCCCATGCGCTGAAACAGACGGCGGCGGCCAAGGTCAACGCGCTGGTCTATATCGGCGATGCGATGGAAGAAAATATAGACGACCTGGCCGAAAAGGCCGGCAGCCTCGGCCTGCACGGCGTTCCTGTCTTCGTCTTTCAGGAGGGCCACGATGCCGAGGCGGAAAAGGCATTCAAGGAAATTGCGCGGCTGTCCAAAGGGGCTTGGTTTCGATTTGATCGGCGGGCGGCCGCAACCTTGGCCAGCCTGCTTTCGGCGGTCGCCGTGTTTGCAACCGGCGGGCTAAAGGCACTGGAGGCCAGGGGGAGGCCGGAAGACCGGCTGATGATCGAGCATCTGCGAGGCGGCAGGAAATAATGGGCGCGATTATCGCATTCGTGGCGTTGCTTTTGGGGCTGCTCGGCGTGGCCACGGTATTTCTCCGCGCCGACCCCGCGAAACTCGCAAGCGGGATGAGGACGCTTGGCCCCGTCCTGCTGGCGCTGATCGGCGTCGCCGTGCTTCTGGTCGGACGCGAAGGCATCGGCGGCTTGATCCTGTCGACGGCGCTCGCCTGGTATGGCTCGATGCGGATGAAGCGGCCGACGGCGAAACTGGAGCCGGGCAAGCATTCGACGGTGCGCACCGCGGCACTCGAAATGGAGCTTGATCACGATACCGGCAGTCTGGAGGGGCTCGTGCTCGCCGGCCGCCATGAAGGCAAGATGCTTGGCACGATGAGCCTTGCGGAATTGCAGCAGCTTTATCGCGAACTCCCCGGCGACCCGGAGAGCCGCCAGTTGCTAGAGACGTATCTTGACGGCAGATTTCCCATCTGGCGCAAAGACGCTGAGGCGAATGGTGGCGACGGGCTGGGTGTTTCGCCAGGTTCGGGCGCCATGACTAAGGAGGAGGCCTACAAGATCCTTGGTCTTGAAGCGGGGGCCGCCGCGGCGGATGTCCGCAAGGCGCACCGCCGCCTGATGCAGCGCTTGCACCCCGATATCGGCGGCACTTCTTTTCTGGCGGCGCGGATCAATGAAGCCAAGGACGTCTTGCTCTCCGATCACAACTAGTCTCCTTCGACGCAGAATTTTTCCGGGAGATGTTTTCGACGCCGTCTATTGCTGGACGGCGTAGCACGCGATTTTCTTTTTCTTCAGGGCGTTGCAGGCTTTCCAGGCGGCAGTCTTCGAACCAAAGCCGAACCGGGCGCGGTAGTAGGTGACGCCGTCCTTTTCGAAGGCGACGGTGAAACCTGTGGCATGGGCGAGGATCGAAGGCGCCTGCTTGCTCGTCTCGTCCAGGAGAGCCTGGGCTTCGGATTGTTTTGGCGAAGAGGCGACCTGGACTGCCCAACCGGACGGCACCGATGCGGTGTTGACGGGATCGACCGCCGCCGGTTCGGCGTAGGCAGCTGCGACCCGTGCCGTCGCCACATCGTCCGCCGTGGCCGCGGCCACTGTGTTGACCTTCTTGGTCTGAGAGACTGGCCTGGTCTGGGCGACGGGGCTGGTTTCTTCAACGGCGGGCTCGGTTTCCTCAACTAGCGAGGCAATGGCATCGCCGTCCGGGGCATCGTCGTCCGGCCTGCTGTCCGGCGTCGGCGCATCGCGCTTGGGCAGGAACACTTTTGCCAGCGCGGTGATGGGATTGCCGCCGCTGGCCTTGGCGATCAGCATGCCGCTGCCGCGCGAGGATGCCTTCGGCATGTAGGTGTTGATCAATGCGGCCATCTGGTTGTCGCGGCTGCCGCCGGATTTCCCGCCTATGATCACTGCGACGATGCGGCGATCGCCGTCGTCGACCGAGGAAACGAGATTGTAGCCGGAGGCGCGGGTGTAACCGGTCTTGATACCGTCGACGCCCTTGATGCGCCCAAGCAGGCGGTTATGGCCGTTGATGCGCTTGCGGCCGTAGAGAAAGGAACGCTGCGAGAAATAGCCGTAATACTGCGGAAAATGCTCCCGCAGCGCGATGCCGAGCACCGCCATGTCGCGCGCGGTCGTGAATTGACCGGGATTTGGCAAGCCGTGGGCGTTGCGGAAAACGGTCCCCTTCATGCCCAGCGCCCGCGCCTTGGCTGTCATCATGTGGGCGAAATTGGCTTCATTGCCACCAAGAAGCTCGCCGAGCGCCGTTGCCGAGTCGTTTGCCGACTTGGTCACCATCGATAGGATCGCGGTCTCGACCGTGATCGCGCCGCCCCGTCTGACGCCGAGTTTCGTTGGCGGTTCAGCAGCAGCATTGGCCGAGAAGACGACCCGGGAGTTCTTGCTGACCTTGCCGTTCGCCATGGCCTCGAAGGCCAGGTAAAGCGTCATCATCTTGGTGAGCGAGGCCGGGTAGCGCCGACCATCGGCATTCGAAGAATAAAGCACCTTGCCGGTCTTGGCATCGATGACGATGGCCGCTGACCTCGCCGCCATCGACGAAGCAGCGTCGGCAACGACGAATGTCATCGCCAAAGCGAGGATCATGATCGTTTTCAAAGAGGACGAGGATTTGGAGAGAATGCCCGACAACGCCTGACGCACCGATGGTTCCTTTGAATTTTTTGTTGCTGGAGGCGGCAAAGGTCCTGCCTCACTTCAAGCAAGCTATCGCGGTCAGCGTTACCAATCCGTTTATGGTAACCACCGTGTTCACCATTTTCCTCGGGCTTGAGCTTCTCTTTATTCGAATTTTAGCCATTGCCGGTGGCTGGGCCTGTATGCCGCGCCGGTCGGCTGGAACCGCGCTCGGTGAAACATTGACTTTTTGTGCAGTGCACAATATATAACTTGCATTGCACAACGCGGCCCCGGACAGGGCGCGTCTCCGTTCAACGGCAACTGTCAAGGGAGCGTGAAATGACCCAGACCTATGAAGATTTCAGCAAATACGGCAAGGAGTTTGCCGACACCGGCTTGAAGAGCTTCGCATCCCTTTCCAAGGGTGCGCAGGCCATCGCCACCGAGGCGGGCGAGTACACCAAGAAAAGCTTCGAGGCCGGCAGCGCAGCAGCCGAGAAACTTTTGTCGGCCAAGTCGCTGGAGAAGGCGATCGAGATCCAGTCCGATTTTGCCAAGCAATCGTACGAAGCCTTCGTCACCGAAGCGACCAAGATCGGCGATCTCTATGCCGAACTCGCCAAAGAGGCCTACAAGCCGTTCGAATCAATGGTCGCAAAAGCGAAATAATCTCGCTATAATGTGAAGATGGCCCTCGGGCCTGCAAGACAGACCCGGTCGCGAACGCGCGGCCGGGTTTTTTCATGGCAATTTGAAAAGAGGGCTCTGCTGCCTTCACGATTTCGAAAAATCGGTCAAGTTTGGCCACCTAGCCATATTGTCAGCTAAACAGAAGGGCTTAAAATCGTCCATCGAAGACCTACATGTCGAACTCATATGGGGATTCGAAAAGGCAGGGCTACGTGACGATTGGTTTGACTGCCACGAGAGATGTAGTGCGGATGCAAAACGGCAGCGACGGCAATGAGGCCGGTCGCGGCACGGCCGTCATCACGCGCACCAAGACCAAGATCAAGAAGCCTAGCCTTTATCGGGTCCTCATTCTCAACGACGACTACACGCCCATGGAATTCGTGGTTCACGTGCTGGAGCGTTTTTTCCAGAAGGACCGTGAAGCCGCCACCCGCATCATGCTCCATGTTCACAATCATGGAGTGGGCGAGTGCGGGGTCTATACATTCGAGGTGGCCGAGACCAAAGTGTCTCAGGTCATGGATTTCGCCCGACAGAATCAGCATCCGCTGCAATGCGTGATGGAGAAGAAGTGAGGTAACATGCCGGCTTTCTCCCAAGGCCTGGAAAAGGCGCTTCACCAGGCGCTGACGCTCGCCAATGAGCGGCACCACGAATACGCAACCCTTGAACATTTGCTGCTCGCCCTTATCGACGACACCGAGGCGGCCGCGGTCATGCGCGCCTGCAACGTCGATCTCGACGAGTTGAAGCATACGGTTCTCACCTATATCGACACCGAGCTCGACAATCTCGTCACCGGCTACGACGAGGATTCCAAGCCGACGGCCGGTTTCCAGCGCGTCATCCAGCGTGCGGTGATCCATGTTCAGTCGTCCGGCCGCGAGGAAGTCTCCGGCGCCAACGTGCTCGTTGCCATCTTCGCCGAGCGCGAGAGCCATGCCGCCTATTTCCTGCAGGAACAGCAGATGACCCGCTATGACGCGGTCAACTACATCTCGCATGGCATCGCCAAGCGTCCCGGCGCATCCGAGACGCGGTCGCCGCGCGGCGCCGACGACGAGCAGGGCGGCCAGAGCGGCGCCGAGCCGCAAGAGGACGGCGGCAAGAAAAAGCAGCAGCAGGACGCGCTGACCGCCTATTGCGTCAATCTGAACAACAAGGCCAAGGCCGGCAAGATCGATCCGCTGATCGGCCGCGAGTCCGAGATCAACCGCACCATCCAGGTGCTGTGCCGCCGCTCCAAGAACAATCCGCTCTATGTCGGCGACCCCGGCGTCGGCAAGACGGCGATCGCCGAAGGCCTTGCCAAGCGCATCGTCGAGGGCGACGTGCCGGAAGTGCTGCACAACGCCACCATCTTCGCGCTTGATATGGGAACATTGCTGGCCGGCACCCGCTATCGCGGCGATTTCGAGGAGCGGCTGAAGCAGGTCGTCAAGGAACTCGAGGATTATCCGGGCGCGGTTCTGTTCATCGACGAGATCCACACGGTGATCGGGGCAGGGGCGACGTCGGGCGGCGCCATGGATGCGTCGAACCTGTTGAAGCCGGCGCTGTCGTCCGGAACGATCCGCTGCATCGGCTCGACCACCTACAAGGAGTTCCGCCAGTTCTTCGAGAAGGACCGCGCCTTGGTGCGGCGCTTCCAGAAGATCGACGTCAACGAGCCGACCATCGAAGACGCCATCGAGATCATGAAGGGCCTGAAGCCGTATTTCGAGGAGTTCCACAAGGTTCGCTACACAGCTGAGGCAATCAAGGCTTCGGTCGAACTGTCGGCGCGCTACATCAACGACCGCAAGCTGCCGGACAAGGCGATCGACGTGATCGACGAGACCGGCGCTTCGCAGATGCTGGTGCCGGAGGCCAAGCGCAAGAAGACCATCGGCATCAAGGAGATCGAAGCGACGATCGCCACCATCGCCCGCATTCCGCCGAAGACGGTTTCCGCCGACGACGAGAAGGTGCTGGCCGGTCTCGACGTCGAGCTGAAGCGCGTCGTCTACGGTCAGGACACCGCGATCACGGCGTTGACCTCGGCGATCAAGCTGGCGCGGGCCGGCCTGCGCGAACCGGAGAAGCCGATCGGCTCCTATCTATTCTCGGGACCGACCGGCGTCGGCAAGACCGAAGTGGCAAAGCAGCTCGCCGCCTCGCTCGGTGTCGAGCTGATCCGCTTCGACATGTCCGAATATATGGAACGCCACACCGTCTCGCGGCTGATCGGCGCGCCTCCCGGCTATGTCGGCTTCGACCAGGGCGGCCTGCTGACCGACGGCGTCGACCAGCATCCGCATTGCGTGCTGTTGCTGGACGAGGTCGAGAAGGCGCATCCGGACCTGTTCAACATCCTGTTGCAGGTCATGGACCACGGCAAGCTGACCGACCACAACGGCAAGCAGATCGACTTCCGCAATGTCATCCTGATCATGACCACCAACGCGGGCGCCTCGGATGCGCAGCGCGCGGCGATCGGTTTCGGCTCGACCAAGCGCGAAGGCGACGATGTCGAGGCGATCAACCGGCTGTTCACGCCGGAGTTCCGCAACCGTCTCGATGCGATCATCCCGTTCGGCTCGCTGCCGATTCCGGTCATCCACCAGGTGGTGCAGAAGTTTGTCATGCAGCTTGAGGCCCAGCTCTCCGAGCGTGGCGTCACCTTCGACCTGTCGCAGGAGGCGATCGCCTGGCTGGCCGAGAAGGGCTATGACGAGCGCATGGGAGCACGGCCGCTCGGCCGCGTCATCCAGGAGCACATCAAGAAGCCGCTGGCCGACGAGGTGCTGTTCGGCAAGCTCAAGAAGGGCGGCACGGTGCGCGTCACCGTCGAGCAGAAGGAGACCGGCGAGACTGGCCTGAAGCTCGAGTCGCTCGCCGACGAGGCGCCGGTCAAGCCGAAGAAGGAAGAACCGGACGACACGCCGAAACCCAAGAAAGCTGCCATCAAGAAGCCCGTCCCGAAAAAGGCGATCGCGCAGAAGACGGAGCCTAAGGGCAAGGATGGCGGCAAGCGCAGCCTGGTGCCGCAACTGCCCCGCAAGGGGTGATGGTCTGAAAACTAGAAAAGCCCCGGAAACGGGGCTTTTTTTGTTAGATGGTCGTCCGTGAAGAACGCGGAACGCTTTGATTTAATTTAAGATTTTCGCCTGAATTTGGGTTTCGTTTTGCCGGAAA
>NZ_JBVVPW010000020.1:0-141369 GCF_055811385.1 Mesorhizobium sp. WSM4849 | reverse complement strand
CTGCACGGCTGGCTGTTCGGAGTCTCGCCCTTCGCTTGAACGTCCGCAGCGACGGCGCGCCTTCGAGGATGTCCTGGGGAATCCCACCAGTTGCCGCGGATCGAGCGCCTCGCAGACGCCACAGGGAAACAAAGGTCGGCACATCAGAATTTTGATCCATAGACGGCTCCAGCCAGCAACATTGCGGTAATTCGGCTCGGATCGCGCGTTGCTTTGCCAACCGCGCGCGACGCTGCAAACACGAGCGGTACGGGATACAATTACTGGAGCGAATGCGTCCCCGGGATGGCTCAGATGTCCTCCGTCGCTTCTCTCGCCGAGGTGGGTCCGTTCGAACAATGCGGCGCACCGGCCCGTTTTGAATGCGTTGGCATGGATTCGTCGGGCGCGACGCGAGGGCCGCCGGTTGCTCAGCATCGGGGACGGCGTTCCAGTTGACGGCGTGGTTCCGGCTAAATGGCGGGGTTTCATGATTGCGGGCGGCAGACGGATCAACCTGATCGATTACGAGCTTTGCGTCCTGCAGGCGTTGCGCGAGCGCATCCGAGCCAAGGAGATCTGGGTGGTTGGCGCCGATCGTCACCGCAATCCGGACGATGACTTGCCGAAGGATTTCGATCGTCGCCGGGCCGAATATTACGCCGATCTGGGTCTGTCGATGGATGCCCGCGCCTTCACCGCCGCGCTCAAGGCGGAAATGGAGGAAGAATTGCGTAGCCTCGACGCCGCGTTGCCGGGCTGTCGAAGCGTACGCATCCTCTGGCGCGGGAAGAAATTCGAGAAAGACAGCAAGCCCTTCTACGTTCAGACAGATTTCCTATGGTCGATACCATTTAGGGCGAAGCCTGAAACCGCCGCGCCGCCGGCGCGTTGTCAGTTCTAAACAAAGCCGTGCCCCGAATAAGGATAGCTTAGATGGACGTACTCGAGGCTAAACAGTCTTTAAGCGCACGTTATCTTCCGCTGGGTTTTCGGAGCAAGGTTGTTGCACGTGTTCAAACGATGAGTGTGGATGAGGCGGTGGCCGGAGCGCGCCTCAATGTCCACGCAGTCGGTATAGGGCACAAGTTTGTGAACGGGCAGGCTACGACAGACGATATGGTTGTGCGTGTTCACGTTGTTCAGAAAATCGCGCCGAGCCTGTTGTCCCCCAGGGATCGGATTCCCGAAACAATTGATGGTATCCCCACCGACATTATTGAATCCGCTCCTGCATTTGCATTGGCGCGCAGACCCAAAACGGCAGCGGGACAGGCTGCTTCAGCGTCGGCTGCTCCGACGTGTTCTGACTCACGGAAAGGGAAACAGAGGCCTCTCGTTGCAGGCATAAGCGTGGCCCACCGTGATATCACTGCAGGGACACTCGGTTACTTTTGTCGCTCGCGTCGACAAGGCGATAGTGCACAGCAAGTTTATATTCTTAGCAACAATCACGTCTTAGCCAACGTGAACAAAGGCTATCCGGGCGACGATATTTATCAGCCTGGCCCAGCGGATGGGGGCGATAGCCAGGCCTATGTGGCTGACTTAGTGCGATTTACTCCCATCGACCTGTCAGGCGCGCCGAACAGAGTGGACGGGGCGATCGCGAAGTTTGCGCCCGATATCCAATGGCGGCCCGAGATATGTACAATCGGAAGCATCAATGGAACAGCGGTTACAGCTGTTGGGATGAGCGTTTGCAAGCATGGGCGGACGACGGGCTATACTGAAGGCATCGTTACCGACATCGCCTACGACGCCTTGATTGGGATGGATCACAGTGATGCAAGCATCGTAGGATTGTTCCAGAATCAAATTCGTATTGAATCCGTCTCTGGCGCGCCGGCATTCGGGCTTGGCGGCGACAGTGGCTCATTAGTGGTCGAATTGGGCCAGAAGCGGGGTGTTGGATTGTATTTTGCCGGTCCTCCATCTGGAAATTATGGGGTCGCAAACCAAATAAGTGATGTGCTGTCTGAACTTGAGATCGAGTTAGTCGACGGAGCGGATGTTGCCGCAATCGCTTGAAGATGCCAAATCAAAGCTGAGTGCCAAGTACCTCGGCAAGTGCGGCGTCCATGGTGTTGGAATAGTGCGCGACCAGCAAGCCGTCCGGTTCGAAGTCGATGAGCGGGTGACGGAAGTGGAGCGGGAGTTGCTCGGGAAGCTGCTCGATGAAGCGCGGCAGGAAGCCCATCCTTTCAAGGTGATTGCCAACATCGAACCACGAGCCAACACGTACCAATAGTTTTCTTTCGGTGGCATGTCGAATTGGCGTGAGGGCGACCTGAAGGGTAGTCGGCCGAACATTGCTATCGATCCGGCACCACTGAGACCCACGGCGGCCGATCAAGACATACGTGGCAATCCCGCGAGATAGATCCCTAGAACCGTTAGCGCGCCGCCCTTACTCCCAGCCGGAATTGCGACGATCACAGGCCGAGATGGGGTGTTGCTCAATATCACTCCGCTATCTGGGTTCGGGCGGCTGATGCCGAACGTCTGCAACTCGCCCGTTTTCAGTCATTGAGGTTGGCCGAATGGAAAGGTCCGTTACGGCTAGATCCGTTCCGAACGCATTCCTCTCTGCAATCTTATGCGACCTTCAGCGAACAAACAACGAACAGCGCCATAACGGCTTTGCTCATATCCCGCTCATCCGCCGTCCGCGATAGCCTCGTCGCGACAATCCTAGGCTGAGTGACCGTCCAAGCCGGGCCGGGCGCTGTTTGATTGCTAGCCGAAAGATTTTCGCGAATTCTTCAAAAAAATCCTTCCTGCGCTTTTTCCGACTCAGCATAATGCCGGCTTGAGGGGGATATGATTGACTCGTCGACACCAGATGCACTCATGCTTCGCCCCGTGCCACTAACCTCGGTACGGGAGAGAGACGGCCGTCCGTACACGCGATTTGCCGACGTCGAAGAGGAAATCGCCGAGGTCCTCCCGTCTGACAGGTCGGGCGCCATGCTGCCTGAGGCGCCCTCGAGATGGAAAACCCAGACGCTCGTCTACTTCGTCCGCAACGGCGGCAAGCGGCGCGAGCTGACTGGTCGCCTGGTGCGCGAGGTCATGACCCGCGCCGGCAAGATCGTGGCATTGAACTGCCGCGGGTTCAGTCCAACCGACGTCGACGAAATCGCCGGCGAGGTCAGGACTCACCTGGTGAAGCTGATACTCACCGAGACGCCGACCCGGATGTCGGAATACCTCGAGATCGACTTCAGTGGTTCGGTCGCCAGCCAGACCACCAAGCAGCGTGCAAAGCTCAAAGACAAACCCAAGCCGCGCATGGTCGCCAGCGCCTCAACGACCATGAACGACTTGGACCCTCTCGATAGCCTGGTCGACAAGGCGGCAATCAGCGCTCTGGACGAACTCATCCGGAAGACTAGCCCGCCTATCCGCCACTCTCTGGCGAGTTCGACTCATCCCAAGGCATCGCAGTCGAGGCCATCGAACGCTACGAGAAATGTCCGAGACGCTTCTATTATGAGGATGTGTTGCGGTTGCGATCACGGTCCGACCGGGCGCCTTATCTGCGCTTCCTTTCGGTCATCCGGTCGACGCTCAAATGGATGAACGTGGCGGCGCCGGCGGCACGCACCAGCGAGTTCGACGAGCAATTCGAGTTGAGGTGGGCCGAGCAGGGCCCTGTCGATCATCCGCACAACACAGTTTACCGTTCGGCGGCTCGGCAGATGTTGCGCATGGCTCAGCGCGAGTTGATGGGGGAAAACCTTGATCTAAGTCGCGAGGCCCTGGTGGGCACACGGAGGGTTCTGCTCCAGGCTGACAATATTCGGGTGGGCGAAAGCCAGATCGTGGTGCAGCGGCTCAAGGCCGGGCGCCTCGCCAAAAAGGAGACGCAACGAACCCGTGACAAGCTCCTGTTCGCTGCCGTTTCCCGCGATTATCCGACAAAACCGGTCGTCTTCGAGCACGTTTCGCTTCTCACCGGCGACCGCGCTATCGGGGCGACGAAATCTGATTCAAAGATCACTGACGAGGTGACGGCCGTACCGCCAGGATAAGCCGACGCCGATGCGCGATCGTGGCATCCTTGTCGGCGGCCAACCAATCGTCAGGCTTCGCCGCAAGGCTCTCGAGGCAGCGGATGCGCGCCGAGGTCGACAGATTTGTGAGGGTCTTTGCCGACGTGACGTATCATGATCGGTACACATCATTTTGTACGCTGGTCCGAAATCGTGTCAGCTTGAATTTCAGCTTACGACCCCAATCAGGACCCTGACGCTCCGGCCCTGATAGGCAACCCTTGACCCTGAACAGCCTTAGCCTTCAGCAGTGGCGAACGTCGTAGAAGGGGTGGCAAGCAGAGGGTCGTGAGCAAAGCGCTGAATGACCGGGGTGCGGACAAACGAGCCATCGCTTATAGCGATGGCCACCCTTGCTCCCTTGCGCGAGTCGTGCCCCGAGCCTTTCTTTGGCCTGAAGCTTAACTCGCTGGCGAGCACCCGGGGACGATCAAGCCGCCGCCGAACAGTGCAAGGGGCGGCAGACGGTCTCTCGCCAGCAACCGAAAATGCGGCCCAGATGGGCTCACCGGCCGAACCCCAAGCATCTTGATCGCGCGCGTTTTACGCGGAACGCGCGTGGCTTCGGAGACCGGCGTTTCTCCTTCGGTTAGCTCGATGATCGCAACCGGTTCCTCCGAACTCGTTCCGGAATTCCGGGACCGGTCGTCCTCCGCCTCCTATGCTGCCACAGGCGCCGCCAGGAGCTGTTCGACGAACCGGAATGCAGCCGGACGGTTCTCCTCCCAGGTCGCCAGGATCTGGTCTGGCGGCAGGATGAACCCGCCTTCTTCGAAGGTGCGCGGCCTGAGTTCGACCGTGAACGACGGTATGCCGTAGGTCCCGTAGGTCCAATCCGTTGTATCGCCCGCGGTTGGGTAGAGCTCGGAAGACTGCTGCGGGACATAGGTCTTGCCATGCACCCCCTTAATCAGGGTTTGCATCTCCTGGGCCATCCCCACCATCTGCTCCCGATGCTGAACGTCCGGTATGGGCTTCTCCGTGTAGCCCCAGGGGTAGAGTATGAGCTGAGAGTAGCTGTGATAGGTGATCACGCCGGCGAAGCGTTCGCAGCCTATGAGATCGCGGACCGCCTGGGTCTCCGGCTCGGAGAAAGCGCGCGGGCCGACATAGGTCTCGTCGCTCGGCACGTGGCTGGAAGTGGGCACGTCAAGAATGCCCCACATGTAGCCATAGTTGCGGTTCGGGTCCACGCCGAACGAGCCGTCGTCGTTCCTGCGGCGGTTCTTGCGCCAAAGCCGCTCTTGTGCCCGGCTGTGTTCATGGCCGTCCGGGTTGACCAGCGGGGCGACCCAGACTTCTCCGCTCGTAAGCCAACCTGCGATCGGCGCCTCGTCAGCCCGCTCGACGAGTTCCTTGGCGAGCAGGAAGGGCACTTCCACGGCGATCCACTCGCGCGCGTGGTGGCAGCCCATGAAGAGAACCTTGGGAACACCGCCGCGACGGTCCCCGATCCGCAAGGCAAGGATGGGCCGGCCCTCGATACTTCGGCCGATCTCGATCAATTGGGCGATGTCCGGCTTCGCTTCGGCAAGCTGCCGCAGCTCCTCCTCCAGGCTGGCTGCCGAATGATACTGCTCCGCCGCCTCGGCGCTGGCGAAGGTGGACAGGTGCCGCGCCACATCCTCGAGTTGCTCGACGAGGTAGCCCATGCTGGACAGGCGGTCCAGCTGAGCCTCGGTTGCACGAAGGATCAGGTGATCCGGCTTGACCTCCCAAACGTCGATGCCCAGCGGCACTCGAAGAACGTCCCCAAGCGGCTTCTGCAGTCCCGAAGACGTGACCTTGGCGATCAGGTTCATGCGACCATCTCCTTCCTTCGATAAAGCGAGCCTGATCAAGGACCCTCGGATTGCCCGTCGAGGTGATCGGAGCTGGGTGCTCCACTTTCCAGGTCGGCGATCGTGCGGAGGCGCTCGACGCCAGCTATTCGTCGGCGCTCGAGCTCGGCAATCGTCTGCTCTGAGGCAACCGCCACGACGGCGTCAGCTTCCCGTTCCCAGACATCAAGGCTCAGTGGAACCTTCAGGAGATCGTCGACTTTGCGACCCGCAACTGGAGTGAGACGAACCAACCAGCGGACCGTCGCGCCCTCCGCCATATCAGGTGCTCCTCGGCATATTATGCAGCCTGTCTCGACTTTAGCCTCTCCCGAAGTGAGCTGCAACGCCGCCCCCGAAGCCGGTCAGCCCATGCCATGCTGTGCAGACCTCCACACCGTTCACGACAATAAGCGACAAGGTCGCCGTTCGCACGCATCGCGGCCGTCCGAATGTCCGCTATCGTTTTTCGGACACCAGAAGTTGCCGGTCTGCTTCCGGCCCCGGTCCTGCCGGACGGCAAGGCGCCCACAAGCGGTCGTCAAGTATGCCCCATAGCTCCATCTGCAACCTTGTGAGAACACGCTAGCCGGCGTTCGACCAACCGGCGGCGGCGGGCGGCCTGAAATGTGCAGATCGAGAGACAGTCGCCCATCACGTTTCCCTTCCACTCTGCCATTGTCTGGAACCCAATCGGTTTCAGATGACTTGTTCGTGGATAGCTCTTGAAGGGAGAGGCCATTGTCCGCACCTGAGGAAATGGATGTCGTCCTCGAAAAGCTGCCTTTGAGGATCGGCGCCTATATACCCGACGACTTGCTGGAGGACTGGTTCGCGCCGGGAACGGGCATGAACCCGGTCAGCAAGGAAGCGCTGGCAGCCGCCAAGACTTACGGATGGCGCTTCGAATGCGAGTTCAAGCACTACCCCGAACGGATGGAGGGCGTGTTCTGGAAGTGGGTGCCGGCGATCTGATCCGCGCAATTTGCATCGGCCCCTTGGCGCTTCAGGGATCGAGGTTGCCGCGCGATCGCTCCCCCTGATCGCCTAGCCGCCGCCTATCGGCGTCGTCACCTTTCCGGTTCCGCCGCATTCGGGGCAGGTGCGGCCGTCGATCATGCCTGTCCCGGCGCAGCGGTGGCACATATGCTCGCCGGCGCCAGGGATACCTGCCGCGTCGGGATTGGCTTCGCCAAATTGCTCGGGTTTGCCCTGCAGATTGCCTCGCAACCGTGCGGCGGTCTCGTCGACTTCAAGCGGCGTGCTGCCCGGCAGACCTTCGCCGGATTGACCTATGGTCTCGTTGCGCGGCCGGTCGTTGGTGCCTGTCGTTATCTTCTGAGCCATTGCAGTACTCTTTTGCGGTGGCGCAGCTCTCAGTTTCTGCGGTTCGAACGCCTCAGCTCCGCAGAGGTTCCGGTTGGCAAGCGTTCGCCGGCAGGCCCGGACGGACGTGGCAAACAGCCAAGCGCATCCAGGCTGAAACGGCACGCGATCGGGGAGTCGCCCAAGCAGGCCGGGAAATCCCATCAATGGCGCCGCGCCGCCTTTGCGTCAGCGCTACGGCAGCCGCTCCGAGCGCACTTTCACATCGTCGCTCAGCTGCCGCACGATCGCGGCGGTCTTGCGGATATCCGCTTCGTCGAGAGCGACGCCCATGGTCGAGGCGATCGCCATCAGCTGGGCGTTGAGCTCGCCGTAGCGCGCGGCGCCCTTGCGCGTCAGCTGCACAAGCTTCGAGCGCCGGTGTTTTGGATTGTCGATGAATTCGACCAGCCCCTCGGCGGCAAGCTCATCCGCCAGCCGCTGCATGCGCTGACGGCTGGTGGGCCGCATCTGGGCGATCTGCGGCACGGTGAGCGGGCCAAGCAGCGCCAGGCTTCGCATGAAGCCGAACGCACCGCCGCCCCAACTGGTGATGAGCCCGGTCTTCTGGCCGAGAGCCCGTATCCTGAAGAAGCACTGGGCCACTTCGAGCATCAGCTCGGCGATCGCCTCGGCCTTGCCGTCGACGATGGGGTCCGCCCTTGGGCCCGCCCCGGTCCCGTATCGTGCCGACGCCATCGCTTCCGTTCCCTCTATCCAGGCCAATTCTGTCTGTGCCAACTTCTGCGATTGACACCGCTGTTGTCAACTTCTAGAATGACACCTTGATTGTCATCTCGAGGGGCTATGGGCTTCATAGCCCTCCAGCATCTGCGGGAGCAGACATGGAAATGGCTGGGCAAACCGACACCGAAACCGCAGGCGTTATCGCGAGACCGCCCCTGCTCTTTCTCGCCGCTTTTCTGATTGGCTTCGTGCTGGATCGACTGCTGCGTTTGCCGTTCCC
Organism: Mesorhizobium sp. WSM4849; assembly: GCF_055811385.1. Classification (NCBI taxonomy): domain Bacteria; kingdom Pseudomonadati; phylum Pseudomonadota; class Alphaproteobacteria; order Hyphomicrobiales; family Phyllobacteriaceae; genus Mesorhizobium; species Mesorhizobium sp. WSM4849. Next base: position 133,180 of record NZ_JBVVPW010000020.1, on the reverse strand, counting down.
GATTCCGGGGCTGGTCACCTGGATCATCGGCGGCGCACTGATCCTGATCGGTTTTGCGCTTTTCGCCGCGGGCATTCGCAACTTCATGCGCGCGGAGACGCCGGTGCCGACGAATGAGCCGACGCGCGTGCTGGTGACGACCGGCATCCACGGCTGGACGCGCAATCCGATCTACCTCGGCATGTTCCTCATCTATGGCGGCATCGGCGTGGCCGCGCAGAATATCTGGATCCTTGTCCTGACGCTGCCGCTTGCAATCCTGATCCGCTACGGCGTCGTCGCCCGCGAGGAGGCCTACCTCGAGCGGCGTTTCGGTGATGCGTATCGCGACTACAGGCAAAGCGTGAGGCGGTGGCTCTGAGCCTCGCAAGAATGCCGATCGCGTGCTCTGATCCCAAAGTCTCGCAGAGCTGGTACTATTTTGTCGGCTGACGACGATCCAGAACCAACGCTTAGGGATACCCATGAAACTCGGCTTCATCGGCACAGGCGCGCTCACAGCCGCCATTGTCACCGGACTTAAATCCGCCGCGGACAATTCCGTATCGGTTGTCCTGTCGCCCCGTAATGAAGAAATCGCTGCCGGCCTGGCGCTTCGCTACCCGGATGTACGCGTTGCACCGGACAATCAGGCCGTCCTCGACAGTTGCGATACGATCATGCTGGCGGTTCGGCCGCAGATTGCGCATGAGGTGCTTGCAGGATTGCAGTTTCGCCGGGACCATCACGTCGTCAGCTTGATCGCCACCCTGTCGCGCGAAGAAATAGCCGCCTTGATCGCTCCCGTGGAGCATGTGACGAAAGCACTTCCGATGCCGATGATCGCTCACAGGCAGGGAGCGACAATCATCTGTCCGCCCGATCGGCGCATGGCGGCGTTGTTCGGCAGGCTGGGGAAGGTGATCGAGGTCGACGATCCGAGCGAGTTCGACGCGCTGAGCGTCGTTACCGCGACATTCGCCAGCTATTTCAAATATCTCGATACCATCCATGGCTGGCTGAAACAGCATGGCGTCGCGGACGCGCGGGCGCACGACTATATCGCCACCATTTTCAAAGCGCTGGCCAACGCACCGGAAACAACGCCGGATACCGGCTTCATGGATCTGGCGGAAGACTATGCAACACGCGGCGGGCTCAACGAACAGGTTTTGCGCGAGCTCACGGCCCGGAAAGTCTTCGAAGCCTTCGCGGAAAGCCTGGATGGCGTGCATCGGCGCATCGCGGCAGGGGCAGCGCCGCGCACCGGCCCTGCATCGTGACGATGACAGTTGGTCCTGCCGTAATCCTTCACACCAACGCGCCGGCGGTGGCGATGAAGCTGTTGCGGGACAAGCATCCGGGGCTGTCGGTCTATCCTTGTGACAGCTACGCCGGTCTGGCCGCCCTGATAGAAGAGACAAAGGCCGAGATCGTCTACTCCGTGCGCTTCGACGGTACCGCGCGCTTTCCGCGCTCCGCTCTCCTGGAAAGCCCGACGGTGAAATGGGTGTCGGTCGGCGGGTCGGGGACGGATCATCTGGGTCCCTGGAACCCCGAAAAGGTGACGGTGACGAATGCCGCCGGGGTCGCGGCCGACATGATGGCCGAATATGCGCTGGGGGCGATGCTGTCCTTCTCGCTGGGTCTTCGAAATTTCGCCAGGCATCAGCGCGCGCGGACATGCGTCACTGGCACAGTAGAGCCGATCCAGGGCAAGACCTTGCTGCTGCTCGGCCTCGGCAGGACCGGGCAAGCATTGGCTTGGCGCGCGCAAGCCTTGGGGCTTACGACGCTCGGCGTGCGTGCGCATCCCAGGCCAACCGCCGATGTCGACGAGGTTCACGGCATCGAGGCCTTGCCGGGCCTTTGCGGCCGGGCCGACTTCATCGCCTGTTGCGTGCCGTTGCTGGAGGCGACGCGCGGGCTGATCGGCGCTGCGGCGTTTGCCGCGATGAAGCCGTCGGCGGTGCTCATCGACGTTTCGCGTGGCGGCGTCGTCGACGAGGCAGCACTGCTGGCGGCGCTCGACGGCGGCCGCATCAAAGGCGCCGCGCTCGATGTGTTTTCGACCGAGCCGCTGCCGGCGGATCACCCACTTTGGGGCTATGAGAACGTGATCGTCACGCCGCATTGCTCGTCGGTCTATGAAGGCTGGGAGGAGAAAGCGCTCGATATGTTCGCAGACAATCTCGGCCGCTATCGGCGCGGCGAAAAGCTGCTCGGCGTTGTCGATCCGAGACGCGGTTACTAGTTCCTCTGCAGAGAGGATTTGGTTCTTTGACTGAGCCTGAAGGAGGCTGTGATGGTTGCCGCCGACCGATCTCCTCCTGCCAATCTCGAGGGTTTGCGATTAGCCATAAGCCACCACACCTTCGTCATCCCAGGGCGGAGCAAGGAGCGAAGCGACGCGGCGCACCCTGGGATCCATGCCGTTACCTCAGCCGAAGAATGCAACGACCCAGAATGGCGCTTGTATCCGCAACGGAGGCGGCTACCCTTCCACCATGACCGGCTATGCCTATATGACCGCGAGCCAGAAGCGCGGCACGATCTACATCGGTGTCACCAACGATCTCGGCCGCCGCATGCCGGAGCACAAATCTGGCGAAGGCTCGCGCTTCACCAGCCGCTACGGTGTGCAGCGTCTGGTCTGGTACGAGGAGCACTTCGATATTCGCGGCGCCATCCAGCGCGAGAAGTCGCTGAAGCGTTGGCCGCGCAGTGGAAGATCGAGCTGATCGAGAAGACCAATCCGCAGTGGTTCGAGCTTTTTCGCGGAACGGGGTGGTAGCGTTCGGTTCTGGTCCGCTGCATTCTTCGGCTTGGGTAACGGCATGGATCCTAGGGTCTGCGCCGCGTCGCTTCGCTCCTTGCTTCGCCCTAGGATGACGAAGTGGAGGGGTGTTTCGGCCAATCCTAGACGTTTGCGATTTGCCACTGAAATTGGCTGAGAGGAATTGTCGACGGTCGCTGCCGATCGGCCCAACCTTGTCAAAATCACTGTGCAGAGGAACTAGCGATGAAGTCTCCCAACGGCGCCTCGGAAGCCGATATCGCGATCATCGGCGGCGGCATTGCCGGAGCGAGTGCAGCCTACGAACTGGCGGCCATCTCGTCGGTCATCCTGCTCGAGCGCGAAAGCCATTGCGGTTACCATTCCACCGGCCGGTCGGCCGCGAGCTTTACCGAGAATTACGGCAATGCCGTCATCCGACGGCTGGCGATCGCCAGCCGGTCTTTTCTCGAAGCGCCGCCCGAGGGCTTTTGCGATCATCCCTTGATGCTTCCGCGTGGCATGCTGACCATCGCGCGCCAGGATCAGCTGGGCCGGCTTGAAGAGGAACTCGAAAGGGCCAGGCAATTCGTGCCGTCGATCCATCGGGTCAGCCCCGAACAGGCGTTGGAGCGCGTGCCGGTGCTGCGAGCCGATTATGTCGCCGGTGCGATCGTCGAACCGGGCTGTCGCGAGATCGACGTCAACGAGCTTCATCAGGGCTTCCTGCGCAATGCGCGCAAGCGTGGCGGCCGGATCGTCACCAATGCAGGCGTCGACGCGATCGAGCGGCACAAGGATCGCTGGATCCTGCAGACGAGCCAGGGACTGTTCGCCGCGCCGATCCTCGTCAATGCGGCCGGCGCCTGGGCGGACAGGATCGCCGCTTTGGCCAAAATTGCCCCGATCGGCCTCGTGCCGAAGCGACGCACTGCGTTCCATGTCGCAGCACCGGATGGCGTCTCCATTGCCGGCTGGCCGCTGGTCAACGATGTCGGCGAGGAATTCTACTTCAAGCCGGACGCCGGCCGGATTTTCGTCTCGCCGGCGGATGCCACCCCGAGCGAGCCGATGGACGCCTTTCCCGATGATTTCGATGTCGCCGTCGGCGTCGATCGCCTGCAGCGGGCGACGACGATCGACGTGCGCCGGATAGAACATCAATGGGCGGGACTGCGCAGTTTTGTGCGCGACGCCTCGCCGGTGGTCGGCTTCGACGCGAAGGCCGAGGGTTTTTTCTGGCTGGCCGGCCAGGGCGGCTACGGCATCAAGACATCGCCGGCGCTGGCCACGGCATGTCGCGACCTGATCGGCACCGGACGCTTGCCGGATGAACTGTTGCGCCAAGGCATCGAGCCGGGCGATCTTGCGCCTGGCCGGATCGGGGCGACATCCGCGCCGGAGGAAAAAGCATCGTGAGGAAGGGATGACAATCGAACGCTTCGAGAATGGCCCACGCTTCTGCCGCGTGCTCAGCCACAATGGAGTTGTCTATCTGGCCGGCATGACGGCAGACGATCTGCAGGGCGACACCACGCAGCAGACGCGCGACGTGCTCGCCAAGATCGATCTGGCGAAGGCCGGCAGCGACAAGACCAGGATCCTGAGCAACGGTATGGCTGCGCGACAATGAACGCCGCCTGGGACGCTTTTGTCGATCAAGGCGCCTCCGCGACGGCCGGCGCAGGTTACATGCGCGTGCGTTGTATACCTTGGCGATTGGCGGAAACGCCTATCGCTTCGTCATCCTGGGGCGGAGCAAGGAGCGAAGCGACGCGGCGCAGACCCCAGGATCCATGCCGTGACCTCAGAGCGCTGATGCGGTGCAGAATTCTGCTCCGCTGCACACTTCGGCTAAGGTTACGGCATGGATCCCAGGGTCTCCGCGACGTCGCTTCGCTCCTGCTTCGCCCAGGGATGACGAAGTTGAGGAAGGCTTCGGTCAATCGCGAATGTCTGTGACCAAAACGAATGATGAAGCTTGGCCGCTAAACTAGGCCCTCAGCCTGACCCCGTCAGGATCGAAGAACGGCATCGGCGCCATGCCGGTGCGGGGCGACGGTCGAGGCCCGGCTCGCCGGCGACGGCTATCGCGATTATGGTCACCGCTGCCGCCTGAACTGCTATCTATTGGGGAGACGACGCCATGGCTCGAGACCTGACCATCGCGGTCTGCCAGACCGGCCCGATACAGAAAAGCGCGCAACGGTCCGAAACAGTGGACCGGCTCGTCGCGCTTCTGGAAAGAGCGGCCGCCGCCGGTGCTGAAATCGCGGTGTTTCCCGAACTGGCGCTGACAACCTTCTTTCCGCGTTGGCGGATCGACGACCAGGCCGAGATCGAGGCGTTCTTCGAGCCTGATATGCCGGGCCCGCAGACGCAGCGCCTTTACGACGCCGCGGCGCGCTTAAAAATAGGCTTTGCGCTCGGATATGCCGAGCTGACGCGCGTCGACGGGGGCCGCTTCAACACGATGGATCTGGTCGGCCAGGACGGCAAGCTTGTCGGGCGCTATCGCAAAATCCATGTGCCGGGATCGAGTGAGCCGGAACCGGGCACGACCGTCCATCTCGAACGCCGCTATTCCGAGCCCGGCAATCTCGGCTTTCCGGTCTTCGTCTATCGCGGCGTGCGCGTCGGCATGGCCATCTGCAACGACCGGCGCTGGCCTGAGACCTACCGCATGCTCTGTCTCAACGGCGCTGAAATCGTCCTGATCGGCTACAACACGCCGCTGCTGCTCGATGAGGCGCCGGCGCTGGCGCATCTGCGCATGTTCCACAACCATCTGCCGATGCAGGCCGGCGCCTATCAGAACACGGTCTGGGTCGCGGCAGCGGCCAAGGCCGGCGTCGAGGACGGCCAGGCCTTGATCGGCGGCTCCTGCATCATCGCCCCAACCGGCGAAATCGCGGCGCAGGCGATGTCGCTCGACGACGAGGTGATCGTCCATCGCGCCGATCTCGACCTCATCGCCGTCTGCCGCAAGGTGAATTTCGATTTCGCCAAATATCGCCGGCCCGACCAATATCGGCTGATCGCGGATCAGGGTTGAGGTGACGGCCTCGCTGGTGTTAGAGCGCTTTGCGTTTTGGTGGAACCAAAACGGCGCCCTAAAGCGCGTCGCGTTCGACCGGCCTCATGCGACGCGCTTTAAGGTTGCTGTTTTATGCATGTCGTTATCGCAAAACCGCTGCACACTTTTGCGCGACATGCATTAACTCTTTGTTTTAACGCATTTTGTCGGACGCCAAACGAAGACGTTTGGCTGCAAAATGCTCTAGGAAACAGCAACGAGATGACCGTTGCCAAGATCCTTCAGGGCCAGTTTCGGCGGCTCCTCGCCGATTTTTCGGGTCAGGCTCGGGATCTCCTGATCGAGGCGCGCAAAACGCGGCCGGCGCTTTGCCGGATCGGGCACCGGCACGGCCTCGATCAAGCGCTTCGTGTAGGGGTGGCGCGGGTTCGAAAAGACCTGATCGCGGGTGCCCATTTCGACGATCTGGCCGAGATACATGACGGCGACACGATCGGAAATGTTCTCGACCACCGCCATGTCGTGCGAGATGAACAGATAGGCGATGCCGAATTCGCGCTGCAGTTCCTTCAAGAGGTCGAGCACGCGGGCCTGCACCGACACGTCGAGCGCCGAAACGCTCTCGTCGGCGATGATGAGTTTGGGTCTGAGCGCCAGAGCGCGGGCGATGCAGATGCGCTGGCGCTGGCCGCCCGAGAATTCGTGCGGATAGAGCTCCATCTGGTCGGCCGACAGGCCGACGCGTTCGAACAATGCCGCCACAAGCTGGCTGCGCTCTTCCTTGGAGGCGATGCCATGGATCAACAGCGGCTCGGCAACGAGGTCGCCGACGCGCATGCGCGGGTCGAGCGAGGCGTAGGGATCCTGGAAAATCATCTGCACGTCGCGGCGAACCGCCATGCGCTGGTCACGGCCAAGGCCCGCCAGATTGCGCCCGCCGATCACGATATCGCCGTGGTAGGGCACAAGCCCGGCCAGCGCCTTGGCGGTGGTCGACTTGCCGCAGCCGGATTCTCCGACCAGCGCCAGCGTCTCGTGCGGCGCGATCGAAAAGCTGATGCCTTCGACGGCGTGGACACGGCGGTTCACCTGGCCGAAGAAGCCACCGCGCAGGTCGAAATGGACATGCAGATCGTTGACCACCGCCACGCTTCCGGGCATTTCCGCTTCGACGGATTTTTGTTCGGCGGATTTTTGGCGGCCGACGCCGGTTCCGATGCGCGGCACGGCAGCGAGCAGCTCGCGCGTATAGTCGGCTTGCGGCCTGGCGAAAATATCGGCGGCTGTTCCCTGCTCGACCATGCGGCCGTGCCGCATGATGACGACGCGATCGGCCATTTCGGCAACCACGCCCATGTCGTGGGTGATGAGGATGATGCTGGTGCCGTGTTCGCGCTGCAGATCGCGCAACAGTTCCAGCACCTCGCCTTGAACGGTGACGTCGAGCGCCGTCGTCGGCTCGTCGGCGATCAGCACATCCGGTTTCAGCGCCAGCGCCATGGCGATCATCACGCGCTGGCGCATGCCGCCGGACAGTTCGTGCGGAAACTGTTTTAGCCGGCTTTCGGCTTCCGGAATGCGGACAGCCTTCAGCGCCTCGATGGCGCGCCGGCGCGCCTCGGCGCGGGACAGGCCGGTATGGGCCTCGATGGACTCGACCAGCTGCCGGCCGATCGACAGCACCGGATTGAGCGATGTCATCGGCTCCTGGAAGATCATCGCGATGCGGTCGCCGCGAATGCGGCGCATCCGACGCTCATCGAGGACTGCCAGATCGATGTCGCCCCGATCCATATCGCGAAGCCGGATCGTGCCGGATTCTATCCGGGCGGCTGGCCACGGCAGCAACTGCATGATCGCCAGCGCGGTCATCGATTTGCCGGAACCGGATTCACCGGCAATGCAAAGCGTCTCGCCGCTCGCAAGCGAGAACGATAGCTCTGATACCACCGGCCGCTCGCCATCTTCGCTACGCACGCTGACGGTCAGGCCGGAGATTTCCAGCACCGGTCCGGCCGTGACCGAAACGGCCGGGACAAAAAACCCGGTCCGCTTATTGCCTGCGCCTTTGCTCATTCGAAGACGCAGCGCGGGAAGTAGAACGATACCACCCAGTTCGGCATATCGACGATCTCGCTGATCCGGAGATCGCCGCAGACCGATACCAGCATGTAGGCCTCGACCGGGTCCATTGCATAGCGGCCGGCAAGCAGGTCGATCATCTGGGAGACCGCTTCCCTGGCGCCCGTCATCAGGTCCGGTCCGATGCCGGTCGTCACCTCATAGCCCTTGGCGTCGAGATGGCGCGTCACCGGGCCAGGCGTGGTGAAGCGCGGCGTCTTCAACCGCGCATTTTTAACCAGGTCGAGCTTGAGCACGACATCCATCGGGCTTTCGATCGCCGTGCCGCACACTTCGCCGTCGCCCTGCGCGGCATGCGTATCGCCGACCGAGAACAGCGCACCGGCCACCTCCACCGGCAGATAGAGCGTGGTGCCGGCCGCGAGATCGCGGATGTCGAGATTGCCGCCGACGCGCCTTGGCGGCACCACCGAGTGGAGGCCCATTTCGGCTGGCGCGTTGCCGATGGTGCCGGCAAACGGTTTCAGCGGCACGCGAGCTTGTCTGCCAAACAGCGCCGGCTCGAGCGAGGCGGCGTCGTATTTCCAGATGTTCAGCGCTGGTTCCGGGAAGTCGTCGGCGAGCAGGCCGAACCCCGGAATGTTCGCCGTCCAACCGAAGCCCGACGGCTTGAACGCCTCAACTGTGATCTTCAGCGCGTCGCCCGGCTCGGCACCTTCGACATAGATGGGCCCGGTGACGGGGTTCACCTTGGCGAAGTCGAGCAAAGCGACGTCGGCAACGGTGCTGTCGGCCTGAAGCTGGCCACCCGACGCATCGAGGCACTGGAACTCGATCGTCGAACCGGGCGCCACCCGTTCAGTCGGGACAAAGGAATTGTCCCAGCCGAAATGGTGATGGCGCCCGTGGATGGTGTAGTCGCAGTTATTGCACATCGGTCACATATACATTGTCGTAGTTGATCGGGATATGGACGGGGTCGACGTAGAGATTGTCGGCGCCGCCCATCCGGGCCGATTTCATGGTGAAGCGCTGCTCGTTGAAGACCGGCGCCCAGGGCGCGTCTTCCATGATCTTGCGGTAGATCGCGCTCCACATCTTGGCACGTTCGCCTGATTTGGCCGGATCGACAATCGAGTCTGCCTCCGCCGCCTTGGCGTCGAGATCCTTGTTGCAGTACCACGACCAGTTCCAGCCGCCCGGAACCGCGCCGGCGCAGCCGAGGATCGGCCCGTAAAAATTCGACGGATCGGGGAAATCGGCGATCCAGGCCATGCCGCCGGACCAGATCATCGGCGCGCCGGCCTTGTCGCCGCCGGCGGCGATGACATTGGCCTGCGCCAGCGACTGGACGCTGGCCTTGATGCCGACCGCCGCCAGATCCTGCTGGATCGCCTGCGCGATGCGCGGGTTGGGATCGGTGTTCATGGCGAACAGCTGCGTGTCGAAACCATCGGGATGACCGGCCTCGGCAAGCAAAGCCTTGGCCTTGGCCACGTCATAGGGATAACCCTTGAATTCCTTGTCGTAGCCGGGCATCGACGGCGGCAGCGGCTGGTTGGCCGGCACCGCACGGTTGTTGATCAGCTGGACGATACGGTCCTTGTTGATCGCCATGTTGACCGCTTGCCGCACCTTCACATTGTCGAAGGGCGCCATGGTGGTGTTCATGGTGATGTAGCCGGTGTGCAACTGGCCGCCCTCGACGACGCGGGCCTTCTGCTCGGGATCGGCCATCACCTCCTGGAACTTGGCCGGCGGAATGACGTCGCCGAGCACGTCGATCTCGCCCTTCTGCAGGCGCAGCAGCGCGACGATCGGCTCCTGGCCGATCTCGAAGGTAATCTTGTCGAGATGCGGCAGGCCCTTGTGCCAGTAATCCGGGTTGCGCTCGAAGACGACGCGCTGGCCGAGCGTCCATTCGGCGAACTTGAAAGCCCCGGTGCCGACCGGATGCTTGCCGAAGTCCGCGCCGTATTTCTCGACCTCCTCCTTCGGCACGACATGCGAGAAGTTGATGGCCATGACATGCAGGAAGGTGGCGTCGGGCCGGGTCAGTTCGAACTTGATCGTGTAGGGGTCGACGACGGTGACGCCCGCCAGGCTTTCGGCCTTGCCTGCAGCGACATCCTCATGGCCCTTGATCGAGCCAAAGAAGCCGGCGCCCGGGCTCTGCGTCTTCGGATTGGTGACGCGATCAAGCGAATATTTCACGTCGTCAGCAGTCATCTCGCGGCCATTGTGGAACTTCACCCCTTGGCGCAACTTGAAGGTGAAGGTCTTGCCGTCGGGCGCGATCTCGTAGCTCTCGGCGAGGTCGGGCCGCAGGTTGGTGGTGCCCGGCTCGTAATCCATCAGCCCGTCGAACAGGCTCTTGATCATAGACCAGTTCTGCCAGTCCTAGCCGATGGCCGGATCGAGCGTGGCGACGTCGTCCTTGTAGGTGATGGTGATCGCGCCGCCCTGCTTGGCGTTCGGATCGACGGCGTGTTCGGCGCGTACGCTTGTCATGCCGAGCATCAGCGCGAGCGCCGATGCCGCAACGGTGGAGGTCAAGATTTTTTTCATCTCATGTTCCCTTTCTCTGGTTTTATCGGTCTCTTTTTTGGTTTTCATCTGAGCTTGATGCGCGGGTCGATGAACGGTGCGACGGTGTCGGCCAGGAGATTGCCGAGCACGATGGCGAAGGCCGAAACCAGGGTGACGCCCATGATGATCGGAATGTCGACGCGCTGGATGGCCTGCCAGGCAAGCTGGCCGATGCCGGGCCAGCCGAACACGCTTTCGACCACCACGATGCCGCCCATGAAGATGCCAATGTCGATGCCGATCATGGCGATGACCGGCAGGATGGCGTTGGGCAGTGCGTGGCGGAAGATGATGGCGCCGCGCGCAAGGCCCTTGGCGCGCGCGGTCCGCATATAGTCCTGACGCAGCACGTCGATCATCGACGAGCGCATCATGCGGGCGTACCAGCCGGCGCCGAGGATCCCCATAGTCAGCGAGGGCAGCACCAAATGGCGCCAGGTGCCGTAGCCGCCGATCGGGAACCAGCCGAGCCGCACGGCGAATACATAGAGGAGCAGCAGGCCGACGACGAACTGCGGCGCCGAGACGCCGACAAAGGACGCGACCATCAGGGTCTGGTCGGTGGCGGTGCCGCGCCTGACGGCGGCAAGCAGGCCCATCGTCAGGCCGATCGCCAGCTCGCAAAGGATGGCGCCGACCATCAAAAGCAGGCTTGCCGGCAGCCGCGAGATGATGAGCTCCGTGACCTCGGAACGCTGGATGTAGGAGCGCCCGAGATCGCCGCTGAGCAGGCTGGTCAGATAATGCCAGTACTGGATGAAGAAGGGCTGATCGAGACCGAGTTGCCGGCGGATGCTCTCGACCGTCTCGGGTGTGGCGCTGCGGCCGGCGATCTGGCGGACGGGGTCGGCGGGCAGCAGGTAGAGCAGCGCAAAGGTGATCAGCGAGACGCCGAGCAGGATGAGCACGGACTGAATGACGCGGCGGCCGAGATAGGCGATCATGCCCGACCCCTTTGCGTCGGATCGAGGATGTCGCGCAGCGCATCGCCGATGAGGTTGAAGGCCAGCGCCAGCGCCAGGATCGCCGCGCCCGGAAAGAAGACCAGCCAGGGTGCTGCCTGGAAATAGGTCTGGTTCTCGAAAATGATGTTGCCCCAGGATGCGGTCGGCGGCTGTACGCCGATGCCGAGATAGCTGAGCGTTGCTTCGAGCAGCACGGTGGTCGAGATACCGAGCGTGCCCCAGACGATGATCGTCGGCAGCAGATGCGGCAGGATATGGCGAAACAGGATGCGTGGCGCGCTGGCACCGATCGTACGCTCGGCGTCGATGAATTCGCGCTCGGCGAGCGAGCTGGTCTCGGTGTAGACGACCCGCGCGGTCTGCACCCAGTTCACCAGTGCGATCACCATGGCAACGATCCACAGGCTCGGCTGGAGCACCGCCGCCAGGCAGATGGCGAGCAGCAGCGCCGGAAAGGCCATCATAAGATCGGTGAAGCGCATCAGCGCGCTGCCGATCCAGCCGCGGAAATAACCCGCGGTGACGCCGACCAGCGTGCCGATCAGAAGCGCCACGCCGTTGGCGACGATGCCGATGATCAGCGAGGTGCGCGCGCCGAAAAGGATGCGGGTCAGCAGATCGCGGCCGAGCAGATCCGTGCCCAGCCAGAAGCTGGCGTTCGGCGGCAAGGGCGCGCCTTCAAGCGTCAGCCCGTCGAACATCTGCTCGTTTGGATCGTAGCCCGTCAGCCACGGCGCCAGGATGGCGCCAACCACGACGACGGCAACGATCACCAGGCCGATCAATGCCAGAGGACGCTTGACCAGGCGCCGCCAGATGCCGGCGCGTGGCTTGATCGGCATGCGCCCGGTTGCCGGAAGATCAGGCGCGATGGGACTGGTCATCGCCGCCTTCTTCTTCCGTCATCGCCACGATCCTGCGCGCGGCCTCCTCGACGCTGATCTGCCAGCTCATCGCCAGCGACCGGAGCTGCGCATAGGCGCGGCCGTCCTCGGCGCCTTTCGACAAGGCCTCCACCGCGCGCACGATGGTCTGGCGCTCCGCGACGCGCAGGCGAAGCGACGATATCTCGCTTGCCAAAAGCTTGCGCGCCTCGAAACTCTGCCGCGCGATCAACAGGGCGCTGTAGACGCCGGCATTGCCGACCGGCTTCAGCAACTGGGCGTCGGCCTTGTGCGACAGCGCCCACTCGATGCGGCCCGGCGCTTCGGAGCCGATCAGCGCCACCAGCGGCATCGGCGCCTCACCCGGCGCCCATGGGAATTGTTCGTCGAAGCCGAGGTCGGCGTCGAAGAAGACGAAGTCCGCCACGAGCGCCTCGGCCGGCAGTTCCGGCCAGCAGCCGACCGTCTCGAGGCCGATGGCCGACAATTGCCGCGTTATCGCCTGCACCGTCGGATGCGGACGATGCAGGACAAAGGCCCTGGCGCCGCCGAGGTTCGGGATGCGCGGGACCTTGCTCACGAGACCACCCTCAGGCGTGGGCGGCCGAACGTCTCGGTCCGGTCATAACGGGACAGATAGGGATCGGGCGCGACACCCTTGGTCAGCGTGACGGTCCTGAACGCGGTCCCCTCGATGCGCCCGATCTGCACCGGCAACGTGGCGTGCTGGGTTTGCGGATCGATGGAGATGTCGCCGAGCGGGGTTCGAAACGAGGTTCCGGCAAAGGCCTGGGGAAGGTCCGGCCATTGTGCGCCGGGATTGCGGGCGAGAATTTCGGCAAGCGTCCGCACCGAGGCATAGGCCGCCGCCTCGAAGGACGAGGCAGGCATGATGGAGGGCACCGAATCGCCCTGGCGATCCGCTACCGAGATATCGTGAAAGTACGGCCCGACGGAAAGGTGGCCGTTGCCCGCCTCGTTGAGCGCCGGCAACTCGCATTCGGTGAGATTGCAGGACAGGATCGGGCAGCGCTCCGGCCTGAAATGCGGGTCGCGTTTGGCGAGCTCAGCATAGGCCGCGATGAAGGCATAGGACGAGGAGCCGATCAGGTTGTTCAGGACGAACTCCGGTCGGGTCGCCTGGATCTCGGCGATCAGCCTGGCGACATCGACCTCGCCGAGCGGCAGATAACGCTCGCCCAACACCTTGCCGCCGGCGTCGGCGATCAGGTCGCGGGCGACACGGTTGGTCTCCCAGCCCCAGATGTAGTTCGAGCCGAGCAGGAAACCGTTGGCGCCGAAGCGCGGCACGACATGGGCGAGCAGCGGGACGAGATGCTGGTTTGGGCAAGCGTGCATGTAGACGACATGCTCGTTCGCTTCGAAGCCCTCATAGGGGCAGGCGTACCAGAGCGTGCCGCCGGCGCGCTCGAGGATCGGGATGACCTCCTTGCGGCTCCATGACGTGATGCAGCCAATGATGTGGCGCGCGCCGCTGTTGCCGAGAATGTCGGCGCAGCCCGTCGCGTAGCCATCGATGTTGCCCTGCGGGTCGCGCTCCACCGGAACGAATTCGATCGGGATGGCGGGATCGGCGTTGACATCGGCGATGGCCGTCATCGCACCCGAACGGCAGGATTCGGACAGCAGGCGGTAGTTGCCCGACCGCGAGTAAAGGATGCCGATTTCGATACGCCGTCCCAAGCAAATCCCCAAAAATAACAATGCCCCGCAGCCGCCGCCGCGGAAGGCGAGGCATACGAGGCATTTTTGCCGCCCGGCGGTCGGAGCCGGTATTTTCCCCATTAGCGTATTCGGTACGGCGGGTCAGTCAAGCGGGAAAAGTGAGAGCGGCCAAAGCGACCGCGTTGCGTCTGGTTGCGCGAAGGGGTCCCGCAGAAAACTCGTCCTATCCGGAAATGGCGTGTCCCGACTGCACGACGCACCTGCCCTAACGAGCGGGTTTTGCCTTGAATATTACCTCGGCGGCTGGCTGGAGCCACAGCTAGATTACGCTTTCAGCCTCGCCCCGTCAGGATCGAAGAATGGCATCGCCGACACCACCGCGCGTGTCGGCATGCCATCGATGTCGATGCCGAGTTCCGTTCCGATCCGCGTGAATGGCAGCCGCAGATGCGCGGTTGCCAGCACCGTCCCCAGCGAATAGCCGTGGTCGCTGTAGGTGACGACGCCGGCATCCTCGCCGGCTTCACGGTGACATTGGTGACGCTGATCGGCGCCTCGGCGACGGCCGGCGCAGGTTACATGTGCGTGCGTTGTATACCTTGGCGATTGGCGGAAACGCCTATCGCTTCGTCATCCTGGGGCGGAGCAAGGAGCGAAGCGACGCGGCGCAGACCCCAGGATCCATGCCGTGACCTCAGAGCGCTGATGCGGTGCAGAATTCTGCTCCGCTGCACACTTCGGCTAAGGTTACGGCATGGATCCCAGGGTCTCCGCGACGTCGCTTCGCTCCTGCTTCGCCCAGGGATGACGAAGTTGAGGAAGGCCGCCGACCCGGCCCATCGTTGCGCCGAGCTCGACGATGCTGTTGTAGAAAGGCGATCGCCGTTCGGGCATGATATTTCTTCACCAATTTGTCGATGTCGGCGCTGCCCCTCATCCGCCTGCCGGCACCTTCTCCCCGTATAGGGACGGGGAGAAGGGGCTTATTCCTGCACTGCTGATTGGCGAAATCCTCCGGTGACGGCGTCCTTCTCCCCGTCACTATACGGGGAGAAGTGCCCGGCAGGGCGATGAGGGGCAGCACAAACCTGAGGCGATTGCCCTGGCGTTTGAACAAAGCCAAGGCGCTCTGCTCGGAGCGCCTCGCTACTCGCCGTAGACATCGAAGGCAAAATACCTGTCGTTGATTTCCTTGTATTTGCCGCTGGCGCGCAGCGCGTCGATCGCCGCATCGAGTTTTGCGGCCAGCTCGTTGTTGCCCGTCTGCAGCGCGATGCCGACGCCTGGGCCATGGATGGCCGGGTCGGGGGCCAGGGTGCCGAGCAATCTGCAGCAGGCGCCCTCGGGCCTGTTCAGCCATTCAGTCAGCAGGATAGAGCCGTCCATCACCGCGTCGAGGCGACCGTTGACCATGTCGGTGCGGGCATCGTCGCCGGTCGGATAGCGTTTGATGGTCGAGCCTGCATATTTCTGCTCGGCGAAATTCTGATGGATCGTCGCGCTCTGCACGCCAAGCGCCTTGCCTTTCAGGTCCTCGAAAGGCGGATAGGCGCCCTCGGTGCCGAGCCTGAGTTTCTTGTCCTGGGCCGAGGCAGCACCGGTGGCGACAGTTATGGCGACGGACGCGGCAAGCACGAAACGACCGAAAAGACGCATGATCCAGATCTCCGTTGACGGGAGAAGTCTACGGGGTTTGTGTGCGCGGCGGAGACGGAAACGACATGCCCTGCGGCGATCACGGCGCGGCCGGGCATTGCCTTCAGTTTCCGAGAGGCTTCAGATTGTTCTCGATGGTCTCGCTCGCCCAAGCGAGTTTTTCGCGATCGTCTGGGCGCAACGGAGCCTCGACCGCGACGGTGAACAAATGCAGGGCGAGGCTTTCGGACAAAAGCCATACGGTGACCTGCTCGCTGATGATCGTGCGTCCCTTGTCGAGTTTCTTGATGTTGCCGGTTATCAGGTCCGCACAGTGCAGCATGGCTTCGGGGAAAGCGCTTTCCCGCCAGGCGGCCAGTGCCGCTGTCACATCCATGCCAGCAATCACCATGCCCTCCAGCCAGGAAACTGCATTCCCTTCATCGGGGTGCTTGGTCAATGTTTTTCGCCACGCAGCCTGAAACAGGGCTTCGACGGCCTGCTGTTCTTCCAATGGCCAATCGCGCCAGGAGGTTCTTTCGAGCTTTGCGGCAATCACGTTGGCGTCGAACCCCATCGAAGGTTCGCCTTGGATGGCAAGTTCAAGCACCCTCGGCAGAAAGTGCCGGTAGTCATCGACGTCGCCGACTGTCCATATGGCCGATCTGGCATAGGTGCCGAGTTTTTCGCCGCTGAGTTGCCGTAGCTTAGCACTGGATACTGCCCGAAGGATTGCCTCCGCATCTTCGATCGGCGAGCTATGGAGAAGACGCGGCAACGGATAAGACGCGAATGCGTCGTAGACGCGCTCGACCGCGCCGGCCAGTTCAGACGCAGGCTCAGCCCGCAAGGGGTTTGGACTGGTCATCCAACACAACCCCGAACATGTCCTTTGCTTGCTCGGCCGTATAATACCCCAGCCTGACATCCCTCAGCACCAGTTGCGGGTCGCGCGCCAGGGGATCACCATAGCCGCCGCCGCCCGGCGTGCCGACGCGCACGCGGTCGCCGGCCTTCAGCGCGATGTCCTGCTCCTTGGAGAGGTGCGGCGGCACATGTTCCTTGCCGTCGCGGAACACGGTCACGGTGTTGACCGCGCCGTCCTTACCGCCGAGCGCGCCCTGCGGGCCGAAGCGGCCGTGATCCATGACGAAGGAGGCGCGGGCGTCGCCGCGCAGGATCTCGACCTCATAGGCGAGGCCAAAACCGCCGCGATGCTTGCCGGCGCCGCCCGAGCCTTCGCGCAGGGCATAGTGGCGATAGAGCACCGGAAACGCCTGCTCCATGATTTCGACCGGCGGCGATTTGGAAATGCCGATGGTCGAGCAGCCATTGGTCAGGCCGTCATGACCGGCATTGCCGCCATAGCCGCCACCGGAGATCTGGTACATGACGTAATCGCGGCGGCGGGCCGGATCGTTGCCGCCGAGCGCGAAATTGCCGCTGGAGCCGGCGGGAGCCGCCGTCACCTTGTCAGGCAGCGCCTGCACCATCGCCGCGAACACCGCTTCGGCGATGCGCTGCGAAACCTCGGCCGCACAGCCCGACACCGGGCGCGGATATTTGGCGTCGAGGAAGGTGCCTTCCGGCCGCTTGACGATCAGCGGCTCGAAGGCGCCGGCGCTGATCGGCACATCGGGGAAAATGTGGCGCATGGCGAGATAGACCGACGACAAGGTCGTCGCCAGAACGCTGTTCATCGGCCCGGCGCAGGGTTTTGACGAGCCTGAGAAATCGAAGCTGAGCGTGTCGCCCTGTTTCTCAACAGCAAGCTCGATGGTCAGCGGCTCGTTCACCACCCCGTCGGAATCGACGAAGGCTTTGGAGCGGTAAATGCCGTCGGGAATGGCTGATATGTTGGCGCGCATCTGCTCGGCGGCGCGGCGGCGCAGTTCGGCGATCGCCTCGACGACCGTTTCATTTCCGTAACGATCCAGGATTTCGTTGAGCCGGTCCTGGCCGATCAGCAGGGCGGCCGCCTGTGCGCGGATGTCGCCGATGCGCTGGTCGGCAACCCTGATGTTCGAGCAGATGATGGCGTAGATCTCCGGGTCGAGCACGCCCTTCTTGAACAGTTTCACCGGCGGCAGCCGCAGGCCCTCCTGCTCGACCGCCGTTGCCGAGGCGGAAAAACCGCCCGGCACCGAACCGCCAATGTCGGGCCAGTGGCCGGTGTTCGACAGCCAGCAGAAAATCCTGCCATCCCTGTAGACCGGCATGGCGAAGCGCACATCCATCAGATGGGTGCCGCCGAGATAGGGGTCGTTGACGATGTAGATATCGCCAGGCTCGGGCGGCAGGCAGCGCCCGTCGGCGATCATCTCGATCACCGTTTTGGTCGAATACTGCATGACGCCGACGAACACCGGCAGGCCCTGGCCGCCCTGCGCGATCAGCGAACCATCGACGGCCGAATAAATGCCGTCGGAGCGGTCATTGGCCTCGGCGATGACCGGCGAAAAGGCGGCCCGCGAGAACGTCAGGTCCATCTCGTCGCAGACCTGCTGCAGCGCCGCCTGGATGACCGAAAGCGTAATAGCGTCGAGCTTTTCCATCTCAGGCCTCACCGATGTCGATGATGATGTTGCCGTCGGCATCCGAGCGCGCCCGGTCGCCGGGCTCGAGCACGGTGGTGGCGTCCATCTGTTCAAGAATCGCCGGCCCCTCGATGACGGCGTCGAGCGGCAGCTTTTCCCTAATATAGACCGGCGTGTCGTGCCAGCGCCCGCCATACCAGACCGGCCGGATTTCGCGCCGCGCCTCGTCGAGCGTTTTGGCGCGCCCTGCCGGGTCGATCAGCCGGGACAGGTCGATCGCCGGCCGCACGCCGGTCACCGAGGTGTTGAGGTTGACCAGATTGGCGCGGATTTCCGGCAGCTCGACCTTGAAGCGGGCGAAATAGGCCTTTTCGAACAATTGCTGCAGCACCTCGCGCGTCACCGAAGACGACGGCAGCGGCACGTTGATGATATGGGTCTGGCCGACGAACTGCATGTCGGCGGAATGGGTAACGCGGATCGTCTCCGGCTTCACCGCTTCCTTGCCGATCAGCTCTTCGCCTTCATTTCGGTGCCGTTCCAATACGCCGTGAAGCTTGGCTTCATCGAGCCCGGCTACCGGCTGGTTGACGGTGTTGACGAAATCGTGCCTGAGGTCGGCGCAGACGCAGCCGAGCGCATTGGTGATGCCCGGCCGCGCCGGCACCAGCACTTTGGGCAGGCCGAGTTCGCGCGCCAATGCTGTCGCATGCAGCGGCCCGGCGCCGCCGAAGGCGAACAGCGCGAAATCGCGCGGGTCGTGGCCGCGCGACACCGAGACCATGCGGATGGCGCCGGCCATCTTGATGTTGCCGAGCCGCAGCACAGCGCCCGCTGCGTCGACGCCGGATAGGCCGGTGGGGCGGCCGATCCTGTCCTCGAATATCCCGGTGACATGCTCGACGGTGACCGGATTTTCGACTGCGAGCAGCTTCTTCGGCGCCAGCCGGCCGAGCACCAGATTGGCATCGGTGATGGTCGGCTCGCTGCCGCCGCGTCCATAGCAGATCGGGCCGGGATTGGCGCCGGCGCTTTCCGGGCCGATCTGGATCAGGCCTGCCGCATCGACGCGGGCGATCGAGCCGCCGCCGGCGCCGACGGTGTGCACCGCCACCATCGGCACATGGATCGGCATCGCATATTCGATCTCGATCTCGTTCGACACCGCCGGCTCGGCATTGCGGATCAGCGCCACGTCGGTCGAGGTGCCGCCCATGTCGTAGGTGACCAGGTTCTCGAAGCCGGCGCGTTTGCCGGTATAGGCGGCGGCGATGACGCCGGAGGCCGGGCCGGACATGACGGTCTTGGCTGACTCGCTTGTGACAAAGCGGGCCGAGATCATGCCGCCATTGCCGTTCATTATCAGGAAGTCGCGGGCGTAGCCTTGCGATGCCAATTCCTTGCGCAGCCGCTCGACATAGCGTTCGAGGATCGGCTGCACCGAGGCATTGACCGAAGCGGTGACGCCGCGCTCGAATTCGCGCGCTTCCGACAACAGCGCATGGCCTGTCGTGATGTAGCCGTTCGGCCAAAGCTCGGCGGCGATCTCGGCGGCGCGCCGTTCATGCGCCGGATTGGCGTAGGAATGCAGGAAATGGATGACGAGGGATTCGCAGCCGGCTTCGATCAATTCTGAAACCGCCACGCGCATCCCCGCCTCGTCGAGCGGAATCCGCACCGCGCCCGAGGCTTCAACCCGCTCCGACACTTCGAGCCGCAGGTTGCGCGGAATGATCGGGACGAAGCTGCCCGTCATGCCATAGGCCTGCGGCCGCGTTCGCCGGCCTAGCTCGATGACGTCGCGAAAGCCGCGCGTGGTGATCATGCCGGTCTTGGCCAGCCGGCGTTCGAGCACCGCGTTGGTGGTGGTGGTCGTGCCGTGCACGATGAGGTCGATGCCGCGGATGGGGAAGCCGGTGGCACCGAGCGCCGAAACGACGCCGAAGGCCTGGTTGTCGATGGTGGTCGGGGTCTTGGCGATATGCACCCGGCCACCGTCGCGGCCGTCGATCAGAAGCAGGTCGGTAAAGGTACCGCCGACATCGATGCCGGCGACGACGCTGCCCGAGGAATCCAGCGTCTGCGCCGAAAAATTCTCTTCCATTGTCGAAACCCGAAATGTCAGGACTACAGATATGTCTCAGTTTGGAAAGGTGTTTCACGCTGGCGTCTTGACGCAAATATCATTTGTATACTAATAAATTCCGGACACAAGAGCTTACCGCTTGGCAGTGTGCAAACGGCACGCCGGAACCTGATCGGTTCGGGCGCGCAGGAGAAGGTTTGGCGTCAGCACCCTCGGGTTGACCAGAAGGTTAGGTTTGATGAACACCACCGCGCTCAACATCGCCGGCGCCCGGCCGCTGCAGTTCCCGATTCCGGCCAATGTCTATGCCGAAACCGTCGTCTCGGTGAAGCACTATACCGACCGGCTGTTTTCGTTTCGCATCACCCGGCCGCAGTCGCTGCGTTTCCGCTCCGGCGAGTTCGTCATGATCGGCCTGCCCAACGCCGAGAAGCCGGTGTTCCGCGCCTATTCGATCGCCAGCCCTGCCTGGGACGACGAACTGGAATTCTTCTCGATCAAGGTGCCGGACGGCCCGCTGACCTCGCAGCTGCAGAAAATCGAGATCGGCGACACCGTCATCATGCGGCAGAAGTCGACCGGCACGCTGGTTGTCGACGCGCTGACCCCGGCCAAGCGCCTGTTCATGATCTCGACCGGCACCGGCATCGCGCCCTTCGCCAGCCTGTTGCGCGATCCCGATACCTATGAGAAATTCGAGCAGGTCGTCCTGACCCACACCTGCCGCGACAATGCCGAACTCACCTACGGCCAGGAACTGGTTGCAGAGCTGGAGAACGATCCGCTGATCGGTGAGCTGACCGGTGGCCGCGTCACCCTCTACAATTCGACGACACGCGAAAGCTCCGAGCGCATGGGCCGCATCACCGCGCTGATCGGCTCGGGAAAATTCTATACCGATCTCGGCATCGACAAACTCGATCCGGAAACCGACCGCATCATGATCTGCGGCTCGATGCACATGCTTAGGGATGTCAAGGAACTGGCCGAAAGCCTCGGCTTCCAGGAAGGCTCGCTGCATCATCCGGCAAGCTTCGTCGTCGAGCGCGCTTTCGTCGGCTAGAGCCTCGACACAGTGATTTTGACAGATCGGCGATCGGCAGCGAACGTCGATAATCCCGTCAGTGGCAAATCGCAAACCTTAGGTTAGCCGAAACACCTCTCCACTTCGTCATCCCAGGGCGGAGCAAGGAGCGAAGCGACGCGGCGCAGACCCTGGGATCCATGCCGTGACATCAGCCGAAGAATGCAGCGGACCAGACCCGAACGCTACCACCCCGTTCCGCGAAAAAGCTCGAACCACTCTGGATTGCACTTCTCGATCAGCTCGATCTTCCACTGGCGCGGCCAGCGCTTCAGCGACTTCTCGCGCTGGATGGCGTCTCGAATGTCGAAGTGCTCCTCGTACCAGACCAGACGCTGCACGCCGTAGCGGCTGGTGAAGCGCGAGCCTTCGCCAGATTTGTGCTCCGGCATGCGGCGGTGCCAAGATCATTGGTGACGCCGATGGAGATCGTGCCGCGCTTCTGGCGCGCGGTCATCTAGGCATAGCCGATCATGGTTGAAGGGTAGCTGGCAGCGTTGCGGATACAAGCGCCATTCTGAGCCGCTGCATTCTTCGGCCTGGGTAACGGCATGGATCCTAGGGTCTGCGCCGCGTCGCTTCGCTCCTTGCTCCGCCCTAGGATGACGAAGTGGAGGGGTGTTTCGGCCAATCTCCAACCTCTGCGATATGCCACTGAGATTCGCTGCTGAAAGGGGCTGTGGACCTTCGCTGCCGGCCGGTCGGCAGCCAAATCTCCAACGCTGGCGATTGGCCAAATCCCACCACGCCTTCGTCATCCTAGGGCAAGCAAGGAGCGGAGCGACGCGGCGCAGACCCTAGGATCCATGCCGTTACCCAGGCCGAAGAATGCTACGGCTCAGAATGGCGCTTGCACGCGCAACCGTGCTCGTTACGCTTCCGCGTCGCTTCGCTCCTGCTCCGCCCTGGGATGACGAAGGCATGGTGGCCTGTGGCTAATCTCCAGCGCCGCGCTCTTCGGCTGATGTCACAGCAGGCTTTTTCCGCTATGACCGCCTGAAGGACTCGTGAAGCGCTGCTTCACGGTCTATCTTCGGCATAAGTCGTCGAACGAAAGGGCAGGAGATGAGCAGCACAATCCGCGAAGCCGATCTTAGTGCCGACAGATTGGGACCTTCCAAGATCACGCCGCTGCCGGCGCGCTCCGCCGCCAACGCGCCGGCGCCGCAAGCGCACGGCATTGCCCGCAACCCCGGCATGAAGCTCGATCTCGGCTTCATGGAATCGATGCGCAGCGTCAACCGCTCGGCGCTGGAACGGCGTGTCGCCAGCCTGACCAAGCGGCGCTCGATCAAGGCCGACAACCAGGCAGCCTGGCTGCTGCGCGCCGTCGCCTGCATGGACCTGACCACGCTCAACTCGAACGATACCGAGGAGCGCGTCCGCCGGCTCTGCGCCAAGGCGGTCAATCCGTTCCGCCGCGACATCGTCGAAGGCCTCGGCATTACGGGTGAAAAGATCCGCCCGGCGGCGGTCTGCGTCTATCATCCCTTCGTCGCCACCGCCGTCGATGCGCTGCGCGGCAGCGGCATCCATGTCGCCGCCGTATCCACCGCTTTCCCGCACGGCCTCACTCCGCTTTCGACGCGCCTGCAGGAGATCGAAGCCTCGGTGAAGGACGGCGCCGACGAGATCGACGTCGTCATTCCGCGCGGGCTGGTTTTCGCCGCGAAATGGCAGGAACTCTATAACGAGATCGTCTCGATGCGCGCCGCCTGCGGCGAGGCGCATCTCAAGGTCATCCTCGGCACCGGCGACCTCGCCACGCTGCGCAACGTCATGCTGGCGTCGATAGTGGCGATGATGGCGGGCGCCGATTTCATCAAGACCTCGACCGGCAAGGAAAGCGTCAATGCGACGCTGCCGGTCGGCCTCGCCATGGTGCGCGCCATCCGCGCCTATTTCGAGGAGACCGGCTACCTCATCGGCTTCAAGCCGGCCGGCGGCATTTCGACCGCCAAGGCTTCGCTCGACTGGCTGGTGCTGATGAAGGAAGAGCTCGGCCGGCGGTGGCTGGAGCCAGATCTGTTCCGCTTCGGCGCGTCGAGCCTTTTGACCGACATCGAGCGCCAGCTCGAACACCATCTGACCGGTCACTATTCGGCCAACCATCGCCACGCGATGGCGTGAGGCGGGTGAAGGCCGTGAACGTCGAGTTCCGTGGCGCCCCCCTCTGTCCTGCCGGACATCTCCCCCACTTGTGGGGAGATTGGCTGTCATCGGCGATTTCGCCAACCATCAACGTTGCAGAATGGCCGCAGCCAAACATGAAGTCCGATCTCCCCCCTTGTGGGGGAGATGTCCGGCAGGACAGAGGGGGGCGCGACGGAACGCCCACCAAGACGACTATCGGGAGCGCTCCATGAACATTCTCGAACGCTATCATGCCATGGATTACGGCCCGGCGCCGGAGGCCCGCAACGAGGCCGATGCCTGGCTTGCCGCGCGCGATTTTTCGAAAGCCCTGTTCATCGGCGGCGACTGGAAGGCAGCCGCCGGCGGCAGGACCTTCGACACCAGCGATCCATCTTCGGGAAAATTGCTGGCCAAGGTGTCGGATGCCGGAGCTGCCGATATCGACGCCGCGGTTTCGGCCGCGACAAAGGCGTTGCCGAAATGGAGCGCCAGCTCCGGCTACAGCCGGGCCAAGGTGCTCTACGCCATCGGCCGTGCCATGCAGCGCCACCAGCGCCTGTTCGCGGTGCTGGAATCGATCGACAACGGCAAGCCGATCCGCGAAAGCCGCGACATCGACGTGCCGCTGGCCATCCGCCATTTCATCCATCATGCCGGCTGGGCGCAGGCGCTGGACAAGGATTTTCCGGATCAGAAGGGTGTCGGCGTCGTCGGCCAGATCATCCCGTGGAACTTTCCGCTTTTGATGCTGGCCTGGAAGATCGCGCCGGCGCTCGCCGCCGGCTGCGCGATAGTGCTCAAGCCGGCCGAGTTCACGCCGCTCACCGCCATCCTGTTCGCCGAGATCTGCGAACGATCAGGCGTGCCGAAGGGTGTCGTCAACATCGTCCAGGGCGGGCCGGAGGCGGGCGCGGCAATCGTCAATCATTCCGGCGTCCAGAAGATCGCCTTCACCGGTTCGTCCGAGGTCGGCAAGATCATCCGCAAAGCCACCGCCGGCTCGGGCAAGAAACTGTCGCTGGAACTTGGCGGCAAATCGGCCTTCGTCGTCTTCGAGGACGCCGATCTCGACAGCGCCGTCGAGGGTCTGGTCGACGGCATCTGGTTCAACCAGGGCCAGGTCTGCTGTGCCGGCTCGCGGCTGCTGGTGCAGGAAGGCGTCGCCGAAGCCTTTATCGCCAAGGTCAAGACACGGATGAGCCGGCTGCGCGTCGGCAGCCCGCTCGACAAGAACACCGATATCGGCCCGCTGGTCGACCTGACCCAGCTCGATCGCGTCAGGGGTCTGGTCGCCGCAGGCGCCAAACAGGGCGCCATCTGCTGGCAGCCTGATGTGGCGCTGCCGGCTTCCGGCTATTATCACCTGCCGACGCTGGCGACAGGCGTTTCGCCGGCCAACATCCTGGCGCAGGAGGAGGTGTTCGGGCCGGTGTTGGCGACCATGACCTTCCGCAACACCGAAGAAGCGATCGAGCTCGCCAACAACACGCGCTACGGCCTGGCCGCTTCGGTGTGGAGCGAGAACGTCAACCTCGCCCTGCACGTGGCGCCGCAATTGAAGGCCGGCGTCGTCTGGGTCAACGGCACCAACATGTTCGACGCCGCCTGCGGCTTCGGCGGCTACCGCGAGAGCGGTTTTGGCCGCGAAGGCGGGCGCGAGGGCATGTTCGAATATCTCTCGGCGAAACTGCCGCTCGGCCCGGTCGTCAAGCCGGCACCGGCTTCGACACAACCCGTCGAGCAGGCCGAAGGCGACGCCATCGATCGCACGGCAAAACTGTTCATCGGCGGCAAGCAGGTGCGGCCGGACGGCAATTATTCGCTTGCCGTCGCCACCGCCAAGGGCAAGCTTGCCGGCGAGGTCGGTCTCGGCAGCCGCAAGGATATCCGCGACGCCGTTGCGGCCGCACGTGCCTGCAAAGGCTGGCCGGAGGCCACCGCCTATAATCGCAGCCAGGTGCTCTACTATCTGGCCGAGAACCTGTCCGGCCGTGCCGACGAATTTGCCGCCCGCCTCACGGAGCTGACCGGCGCCACCGCCAAGGCCGCGCGCGAAGAGGTCGAGCTGTCGATCGAGCGGCTGTTTCTCTATGCCGGCTTGGCCGACAAGTTCGAGGGCCGCGTCCATCAGCCGCCGGCCCGCGCCGTCACGCTGGCACTGCACGAGCCGGTCGGCGTCGTCGGCGTCGTCGCATCCGACAATGCGCCGCTGCTCGGCCTGATCTCGCTGGTGGCGCCGGCGCTGGCCATGGGCAACACCGTGGTCGCGGTGCCTTCCGAAAAATATCCGCTGCTCGCCACCGACCTCTACCAGGTCATCGAATATTCGGACGTTCCGGCCGGCGCCATCAACATCGTCACCGGGCGCACTGCCGAGCTCACCGGCGTGCTGGCCAAACACGACGATGTCGACGGGCTCTGGGTGTTTGCCGATGCCGAGACCTGCGCCAAGGCGGAAGCCGAGTCCATCGGCAATCTCAAGCGCGTCTGGACCGGCAACGGCCGCAGCCTGGACTGGGCGTCGGCGGGGGCCGCCGGCGATGCCTTCCTGCGCCGTGCCGTCGAGGTCAAGAACGTCTGGGTGCCTTACGGCGACTGAGCCCGTGTGTAGATTGCAATTGTCGACGTCGGCGTCGCCCCTCATTGCCCTGCCCGTCCTCCGCAGCAGCTGCGGAGGGTGGACCGGGCATTTCTCCCCGTATAGTGACGGGGAGAAAGAAGCTGGCCGCAGCCTCGGCGCACATACTGCAATGTTGGAGGGGCAGCGCCAAGGCCCGGGTGAGGGATACCCAAGAGATCTCCGGGCTTGACGGGCCAAAAGATGTTCTTTACCGAGAAAAAACATTTGCCCCTAAGCGAACAGCAATACAGGAGGCATGATAGTGCCTATCTGGCACATTGCGCCTTGGCCGCGGGCCGGTAAAAGCCGGGCGGCCACAGAGGAGAAAAGCATGGCGGATCTGGCAGGCAAGATCGTTGTCGTCACGGCGGCGGCGCAGGGCATCGGCCGGGCGAGCGCCCTGGCTTTCGCCAGGGCGGGCGCTGTTGTCCACGCCACCGACATCAACGAGGTGATGCTCGCCGAACTTGGCAAGACTGCTGGCATCAAGACCCGCAAGCTCGACGTGCTGAACGACGAGGCGGTTGAAACCGCCTTCGCCGAGATCGGCGCCGTCGATGTGCTGTTCAACTGCGCCGGCTTCGTCCACTCCGGCTCGATCCTCGAGATGAAGGACGCCGATCTCGACTTTGCCTATGACCTCAACGTCCGCTCGATGATCCGTACCATCCGCGCCGTGCTGCCCGGCATGCTGGAGCGCGGCGACGGCTCGATCATCAACATGGCGTCGCTGGCCGGCTCGACCAAGGGCGTGCCCAACCGCTTCGTCTATGGGCTGACCAAGGCTGCGGTCATCGGCCTGACCAAATCTGTTGCCGCCGACTATGTCGGCAAGGGCATACGCTGCAATGCCATCTGCCCGGGCACGGTCGAAAGCCCGTCGCTGGAGGACCGCATGCATGCGCAGGGCGACTACGAGGCTGCCCGCGCCGCCTTCATCGCCCGCCAGCCGATGGGCCGCCTCGGCACGCCCGAGGAAATCGCCGATCTCGCCGTCTATCTGGCCGGTGCGACCTATACGTCGGGACAGGCTTATAATATCGACGGTGGCTGGTCGATCTAAGAGGCCATTTGAAAACTCTGATCCATCGGGCGCTGACGCGGTTTTCTGCGCTTGCCCAGGCTCTCGTACTTTAAGTACGCTCCGCTCCGGTTTCTCGAAACCACGCCATTCGCCTCAGCGGAGCGAATTTGCAAACGGCCTCTGGTCGCAACTGGGAGAAAAATTCTATGAAACTGCTGCGCTATGGCGAGGCGGGGAGCGAACGCCCCGGCCTGCTCGATGCGGATGGGACAATCCGAGACCTCTCCGCCCATGTCACCGACATTGCCGGCAAGGCGCTCGACCCGGCATCGCTCGAGACGTTGGCAAAGCTCGATCCGAAATCGCTGCCGGCAGTTTCCGGCAAGCCGCGCATCGGCGCCTGCGTCGCCGGCACCGGCAAATTCATCTGCATCGGCCTGAACTATTCCGACCATGCCGCCGAGACCGGCGCGATCGTGCCGCCGGAGCCGATCATCTTCATGAAGGCAAGCTCGGCCATCGTCGGGCCTGATGACGACGTGCTGATCCCGCGCGGCTCGGTCAAGACCGACTGGGAGGTCGAGCTTGGCGTGGTCATCGGCAGAAAAGCCAAATACGTCACCGAGGCCGAGGCGCTGGATTATGTCGCCGGCTATTGCGTCGCGCACGACGTTTCCGAGCGCGCCTTCCAGGCAGAGCGGCAAGGCCAGTGGACCAAGGGCAAGTCCTGCGACACGTTCGGGCCGATCGGCCCGTGGCTGGTCACCAAGGACGAGGTCAAGGACCCGCAAAACATTCCGATGTGGCTGAAGGTCAACGGCAAGACGATGCAGAACGGCTCGACCAAGACCATGGTCTATGGCGTCGCCTACCTCGTCTCCTATCTCAGCCAGTTCATGTCGCTGCATCCGGGCGACATCATCTCGACCGGCACGCCGCCCGGCGTCGGCCTCGGCATGAAGCCGCCGGTGTTCCTGAAGCCCGGCGACGTCGTCGAGCTCGGCATCGAAGGGCTGGGCATGCAGAGGCAGACGTTCAAGGCGGACGAGTAGGCGCTTCACTTTGGCAAGTTTGCGCCGCCCCTCATCTGCCTGCCGGCATCTTCTCCCCGTATAGTGGCGGGGAGAAGGACGAAGCTGCAGCGCTGACGCCCCCCTCTCCCCGTCTCTATACGGGGAGAGGGTAAGGGTGAGGGGCAGCGCCAACCTTTGCCGCAACCCTACTTCAGCACCTTGCCATCCGCTCCGAACCGATAAGTCCTTGCCGGATCCGGCGTTGCGTAGAGCGTGGCACCGGGTTCGGCATTGTAGACGCCGAAGATGCGCACGGTGATCAGCCCGGCCTTCTCGCAGTCGAGATAGAGGTTGGTGTCGGCGCCGAGATGCTCGGCATGGACGACCGTGCCTTTCCAGGCGCCGGATTTCGCATCGACGGTCAGGTGCTCGGGACGGACGCCGATGGTCCTGGCCGTCTCGCCAAGCCTGGCGCCATCGACGAAATTCATCTTCGGCGAGCCGATGAAGCCGGCGACGAATTCATTCGCCGGCGAATTGTAGAGTTCCATCGGCCCACCGATCTGTTCGATCTTTCCCGCGTTGAGCACGACGATCTTGTCGGCCAGCGTCATCGCCTCGACCTGGTCGTGGGTGACATAGATCATCGTCGCCTTCAGCCGGCGATGCAGTTGCGCGATCTCCAGCCTGGTGTTGACGCGCAGCGCGGCATCGAGATTGGACAGCGGCTCGTCGAACAGAAAAAGCTTGGGTTCACGCACCACGGCGCGGCCGATGGCGACGCGCTGGCGCTGGCCGCCGGAGAGCTCGGCCGGGCGCCTGGCGAGATAGGGCTCCAGCGACAGCATCGACGAGGCGATGCCGATGCGGCGGTCGATCTCGGCCGCCGGCGTGCCCGCCTGCTTGAGGCCGAGGCCCATATTGTTCTTCACCGTCAGATGCGGGTAGAGCGCATAGGTCTGGAACACCATGGCGATGCCGCGTTTGGCCGGCGGCGTTGCGGAGACGTCCGCTCCGTCGATGACCACACGCCCCGAGGTCGAATCCTCCAATCCGGCGATGACCCTGAGCAAGGTCGACTTGCCGCAGCCGGAGGGGCCGACGAAGACGACGAATTCGCCGTCGGTCACTTCGAGGTTGATGCCCTTCAGCACCTCGACCGGCCCGAAGGCTTTTTTCACATTCTCGATGTTCAGCGAGCCCACGGCTTCGTTCCTGTTCTAGAGTTTGACTGGTCTAGAGTCTGATTGGGGCGCCGCTGCGCACGCTCTCATCGGCGGCAAGGCAGACGGCGAGCGACTTCACCGCGTCGTCCATGTGGCGGGAAAGATCAATATCCTCGCGGACCGCCTTGAGCAGAAAAACCTGTTCGCGGTCGCAGAGATCCTGATGGCCGGGTTCGCCTTCCATCGACAGCATCTCATCCGCTTTGGCGAACTTGCCGTCCGCGCCGGTCGCCGCGCTGTGCAGGCGGAGGGTCGAGGTCTTGGTATGGGTGTCGATGTCGTCGGATCTGACACCCTCTTTCATGACGATCGACACGCAGCCCTTGGGCGAGATCACGTCCTTCACGAAGAACGCCGTCTCCGAGATCATCGGCCCCCAGCCGGCCTCGTACCAGCCGACCGAACCGTCATCGAACAGCACCTGCAGATGACCGTAATTGTACATCGAGGGCGCGATTTCCTCGGTCAGCCTCAGCCCTATGCCGCGCACCTCGACCGGCCTGGCATCGGTGATCTGCAGCATCACGTCGAGATAATGCACGCCGCAATCGACGATCGGCGACGTCGTCTGCATCAACTGCTTGTGCGTCTCCCAGTTATGGCCTGAGGATTGCTGGTTGAGGTTCATGCGGAACACGTACGGACCGCCCAGTTTTCGCGCCTCGGCGATCAGCCTGATCCAGGACGGGTGATGGCGCAGGATGTAGCCGATCACCAGTTTTTTGCCGTTGGCCTTGGCCGCAGCGACGACGCGTTCCGCATCCGCCACCGTCGTCGCCAGCGGCTTTTCGACAAAGACGTGGCAGCCGGCCTCGAACGCCTTGACCGCATAGTCTGCATGGCTGTCGGAATAGGTGGCGATGCAGGCGACATCGGGTTTTTCGTCGCGCAGCGCCTCGTCGAAGGAACGCCTGATGCCATAGCCGGAAAGCCCGGCCGGCAACGGCACATCCGAGCGGTTGACAAGTGCGGCGATCTGGAAGCCCGGGTTGGTGTGATAGGCCAGCGCATGGCTACGGCCCATATTGCCGAGGCCGGCGACGACGACGCGAAGGGGTTTTTGCGAGCTCACTTGACCGCTCCCGAGGTGATGCCGCGGATCAGTTGCCGCGAGAAGATGACGTAGAGGATCAGCACCGGCATGATCGCCAGCGACAGCGCCGCCAGAATCGCGTTCCAGTTGGTGACGAACTGGCCGAGGAACAGCTGGGCGCCGAGCGTCACCGTCTTGGTTTCCTCCGACGGCGCCAGGATCAGCGGAAACCACAGATCGTTCCAGATCGGGATCATGGTGAAGACGGCGACAGTCGCCATTGATGGCCTGACCAGCGGCAGCACCAGCCGGAAGAAGATGGTGTATTCGGACAGGCCGTCGATGCGTCCGGCATTCTTCAGATCGTCGGACACCTGTTTCATGAATTCCGACAGGATGAAGACGGCGAGTGGCAGGCCTTGCGCCGTATAAACCAGGATCAGCGCCGTCAGCGTGTTGACCAGTCCGCTCGCCACCATCAGCTGCAGGATGGCGACGGTGCCGAGGCGGATCGGGATCATGATGCCGAGCGCCAGATAAAGCCCCATCAGCGAATTGCCGCGAAAGCGGTATTCCGACAGCGCGAAGGCGGCCATCGCACCGAACAGCAGCACGAAGAACAGCGAGGCGACGGTGACGACAAGGCTGTTCTGGAAATAGTGGATGAAGTCGCCCTGGCCGATGACGGTGGTGTAGCCGATCAGGTCGAAGGTTTTCGGGGTTGGCGGCGTCAGCGGCGCGCCGAAGATGCCCGCGCGGGACTTAAACGAATTCATGATGACGATGATCACCGGAAACAGCGCGATCACCGTGTAGGTCAACAGCACCGCATGGGCGCCGATGGTGCGGGGCAGGGAGCGGGTAGCCGTGCTCATCTCGGGCCTCAGAACTGGTAGCGACGCAGGCGCGTCTGGACGAGGAAGAGATAGACGCAGACGCCGCCAAGGATGATCAGGAACATCATCGTGGCGATCGCCGCGCCCATGTTGGGATCGCCGATTTGCAGCTGGAAACCGAAGAAGGCGCGGTAAAGGAAGGTGCCGAGGATATCGGTCGAATAATTCGGCCCGGCCAGCGCGCCTTGCGCGGTGTAGATCAGGTCGAAGGCGTTGAAATTGCCGACGAAGGTCAGGATCGAGATGATGCCGATCGACGGCAGGATCAGCGGCAGCTTGATCTTCCAGAACTGCGACATGCCGGTGATGCCGTCGCATTCGGCCGCTTCGATCACCTCGTCGGGGATCGACAGCAGCGCCGCATAGATCAGCATCATCGGAATGCCGATGAACTGCCACACCGAGATCAGGCTGAGTGTGGTCAGCGCATATTGCTCCTTGCCCAGCCACGGTGTGAACAGACTTTTCAGGCCGACAAGATCCATAAGGTTTGGCGCCACGCCCCATAGCGGCGACAGGATCAGCTTCCAGGCGAAGCCGACGATGACGAAGGACAGGATCGTCGGCACGAAGATGGCTGTCCGGTAGAAGGCGGAGAATCTCAACCGCGGGCTTGAGAGAAGCGCCGCCAAAAGGACGCCGATCGGGTTCTGCACCAGCATATGAATGATGAAGAACCAGACATTGTTCCTCAGCGCATTCCAGAAACCCACGGACCAGTTAGGATCGCCGAACAGCGTGCGGAAGTTTGCCAGTCCCACGAAGACTTGGGACTGGTCTATGTTGCGGAACAAGGAGAGCTGCAGCGTGCCGGCCAGCGGCAGGATCATGATCGCCGTATAGACCAGCACTGCCGGCGCCAGAAAGACGCCGATGTGCCAGCGGAACGGTCGTTTCGGTGCTGCGGCCATGCGTTCGGTCCCCGCCGATCAGGTTCTTGCAATTGCCGCCAAAGGGCGCGGCGCCTCCCTCCCCCTCGAGGGGAGGGTGCCTCGCGAAGCGAGGCGGGTGGGGTCGCCCGAGCAGTGCGCCATCGTGTTTTCGATCGCGCCTTCCGGCAACGACGAAGCCGCGGCCTCCCTCAACCGACCCCCTCTGTCGCCTCCGGCGACATCTCCCCCTCGAGGGGGGAGATAGCTGTCCGCCGCGCTCTTACTTCGCCGGCTTATACCAGCTGTCGAGGCCGTCCTGCAGCTTCTTTGCGGCAGCTTCCGGCGTGACGGTGCCGTTGATGACGTTGGCCGATTCAACCCAGGTCTCGTTCTCGAGGTTCGGCGTGCCGCGCCCCAGGATCTGGTAGGTCGAGCGGATCGTCGACTTGCACTTGTCGCGCCAGGAGACGAATTCCTGGGCCAGCGGGTCTTCCATCTTCACCGGCGTGTTGTTCAGGCTGAAGAAGCCCGGCAGCGCGTTGGCGTAGATAGTGGCGAAGTCCGGCGAGGCGACCCAGGACAGGAAGGTCTTGGCTGCATCGGCATTCTTCGACGCCGCATTCAGACCCATGCCGATATCGGTGTGGTCGGAGATGTAGCAGGTGTCGCCGGCCTTCTGCACCGGCGGCGGGAAGGCGCCCATCTTGAACTGGGCTTGGGTGTTGAACAGCGCGATCTCCCACGAGCCGGCAGGGTAGATGGCGGCGCGGCCAAGCGTGAACAGGTTCTGGCTGTCCGGATAGGTCTGTGCCTCAAAGCCGTCGCCGAGATAGGGCTTCCATTTGGCGAGTTCGGCAAAGGGCGCGACCCACTGCGGGTCGGTCAGTTTTTGCTCGCCCTTGATCAGCGCGGTGCGGCCTTCCTCGCCCTTCCAATAGTTCGGGCCGATGTTCTGGTAGCCCATGGTCGCGGCTTCCCAGAGGTCCTTGGTGCCCATCGCCATCGGGATGTAGGTGCCGTCGGCCTTGATCTTGTCGAGCGCGGCGTAGAACTCCTCATTGGTGGTCGGCACCTTGATGCCGAGCTGGTCGAAGGCGTCCTTGTTGTAGATGAAGCCGTGGATGACCGAAGCCATCGGCACGCAGAAGGTCGCCTTGCCGTCGTCGGTCTGCCAGGCGGCCTTGGCGACGTCGGAAAAATTCTCCATGCCCGGCAGCGCCGACAGATTGGCGAGGTTGCCCTTCTTGAAAAGTTCCAGCGACTTGTCGAACGGGCGGCAGGTGATCAGGTCGCCGGCCGAGCCGGCGGCGAGCTTGGCGCCGAGTGCGGCGTCATATTCGGTCGGTGCCGACGGCGCGAACACCACCTTGATGCCGGGGTTCTTGGCTTCAAAAGCCGGGATCAGCTTGTCCTTCCAGATGGCAAGGTCGTCGCCGCGCCAGCTTTCGATGTTGAGCGTTACGTCCTGGGCATAGGCCATTCCGGCGGAGCCGAGAATGCTGGTGCCGAGAAGCAGTGCCGTCAGTAGTTTCGTTGTCATGCTCAGTCTCCCTGTTGACCTTTTTCAGGTTCGGTTTTGAGAACAGAGGCTTTCTGCCTCATGCTCCCCTCAATCGCGGAAAGGGCCGGGCGCAGCTTCTGGCCGGTCCCTTCCAGTATCTTCTCGGCCGCATCGGCATTGGCGGCGCCGGCGGCGAGGAGAATGGCGGTCTTGACGGCGCCGCCGCTCTTTTCGAGCAGGCGCGCCGCATCCTCCTTGTCGCGTCCGCTGATGACGGCGACGATGCGTGTTGCGCGGTCGCGCAGCTTGATGTTGTCAGCCATGAGGTTGACCATATAGCCGTCATGGACATGGCCAAGATGGATGGCGGCCAGCGTCGACAGCATGTTGAGCGCGATCTTCTGGGCGGTCCCGGCGCCCATGCGCGTCGAGCCGGCGATCAGCTCCGGCGGCGTTTCGAGCAATATGGCGATATCGGCCAGCCGAAGCAGCGGCGCATCCTTGTTGTTGGCGATGGCGATGGTCGCCGCACCCCGGCGCCTGGCGTCCTCGATCGCCGTGACCGCATAGGGCGTCGAGCCGCTGGCCGAGACCGCGATCAGGCAGTCGCCCTCGCCGATGCCGGCAGCGGCAACCGCCGCCGAGGCTTCTTCGGTGTCGTCCTCCGGCCCTCCGGCCAGTGTCTTGAAGGCATCGTCGCCGCCGGCGATCAGGATGGCGATACGGTCGCGCTGAATGCCGAAGGTACCCGGCAGTTCCAGCGCATCGGCCAGCGCCATCAGGCCCGAGCTGCCGGCCGCCGCGTAAGCGAGCTTGCCGCCGCTGTTCAGCCGGCTGGCGATGATTTCGGCTGCCTTGGCAATGGCGGGAATGGCGCCGCGCACCGCCTTGGCGGCCTCGATCTGCGCGCTGGCCAAAGAGGAAAGGATTGCGTCCGGAGCCTGGATGTCCAGCCCCTCGGCATTCTGGTGAAGCGCTTCGGTGCGCGTTTCGGCCATCCGCTTTCCCTCCAATCCAGAAAACAATACCAAAAAAATACCACTTGTCCACACGCATTAGCGACTTCCCTGCCCTGAAATCGCCGTTCAGGCAAAATATGGTGGTTTTTCAATCAACTACGCCTTAATCTTTTTGAAACGGAAATTAATCCTTGGCTATTGGTATTTTATTGGTATTATCCGCCCGGAGGAGAAATCGTGTGAAATTCGTGCTTGGCATCGATGGCGGCGGCACCAGCTGCAGGGCGGCCCTTGCAACAGCGGACGGCACCGTCATTGGCCGCGCCAAGAGCGGCGCCGCCAACATCCGCACCGATCTAACCGGCGCCAGGGCCAACATCGTCGACGCGGCGCGGCAGGCCTTTGTCGCCGCCGGACAAGACCCCGAACTGATCCCGCAGACCCCGGCCATCCTCGGCCTCGCCGGCGCCAATGTCGGCACCTACAGGCAGCAGCTCGAAGCGATCCTGCCGTTCAGCATCAGCCGCGTCGAGACCGACGCCGAGATCGCGCTGGAAGGCGCGGTCGGCTCCGGTGACGGTGCCATGGCCATCCTCGGCACCGGCACCGCCTATATGGCGCGCAGACAAGGCAAGTCGCGCGCCATCGGCGGCTGGGGTTTCCAGGTCGGCGACCAGGGCAGCGGCGCCCGCATCGGCCGCGACCTGCTCGAACAGACGCTGCTTGCCTATGACGGCATCCGCCAGGGGTCGCCGCTGACGCAGGCCATGCTCGCCATCTTCCGCGACAATCCCGAGGATTTGGTCGAGTTCACCACCAACGCAAAACCCGGCGATTTCGGCGGCTTCGCGCCAAAGGTGTTCGACCATGCCGAAAAGGGCGACGCCGTCGCCAACTGGATCCTCGACAAGGCGGTCGCCGACGTCGAGGCAGCACTTGGCGTGCTCGATCTCGGCGACGACGATCCGCTCTGCCTGCTTGGCGGGCTGGCGCCGTTTTACGCGCCGCGCCTGTCGTCGCGCTACCGGGCGCTGCTGAAGCCGCCGCTCGACGATGCGCTGGGCGGCGCGGTGCAGATGGCGGTCCGTGTCTTCGCCAAAGCGGCGGAGGCAACGCGATGAGCGAGGCCGCCGACCAGATTTTCGCCACGCTGAAACAGTCGTCGCAAAGCGGCGCGCCACTCTATCTGCAGCTCAGGAAGAGCATCGAGGACGCGGTCAATCGCGGCCTGATCGGGCCGGGCGACGCGCTGCCGTCCGAGCGCGACATCGCCAGCAAAGCCGACATTTCGCGCGTCACCGTGCGCAAGGCGGTGCAGGATCTGGTCAAGGGCGGCATCCTCGTCCAACGCCACGGCTCCGGCACCTTCGTCGCGCCGCGAATGGAACGCGTCGAGCAGTCGCTGTCGCGGCTGACATCCTTCACTGAGGACATGGCGCGGCGCGGCATGGCTGTGCGTTCGGCCTGGCTCGACCGCGGCCTCTACGCGCCCTCGCCGGACGAGATGATGGTGCTCGGCCTGTCGTCGAACGAACTGGTGGCGCGGGTGGCGCGCCTGCGCATTGCCAACGACACGCCGCTGGCGATCGAGCGCGCCGCCCTCTCGGCCAGCGTGCTGCCCGACCCGGCGGCGATCGGTTCGTCGCTCTACGCGGCGCTGGAAACGACGGGGCTGCGGCCGGTGCGGGCGGTGCAGCGCATTTCCGCCGCCAATCTCGGTGACGACGACGCGCGCCTGCTCGAAGTGCCGCCTGGCATTGCCGCCCTGCACATCGAGCGTATTTCCTATCTGGCGAGCGGCAAGGTGATCGAATTCACCCGCTCGATCTACAGGGGCGACGCCTATGATTTCGTCGCCGAACTCCGGCTGAGCGGGCCGGGCGAAGAGGGCCGGCCATGAGCGCGACAATTACCCATATGCGGCGCGAGATCGAGGAGATCCCGGAGGCGACCGCACGCCTGCTCGACGGCTCGGCAGCGGTGCTGACCGAGGCCGGGCGCGGCATCCGCGAGCGCGATCCGCAGTTCGTCGTCACCGTGGCGCGCGGCTCGTCCGACCATGCCGCCACCTTCATGAAATATGCCGTCGAGCTGACCGCCGGCCTTGCTGTTGCGTCGGTCGGCCCGTCGATCGCTTCGATCTACGGCGCCAAGCTCAAGCTGGCCGGCTCAGCCTGCCTGGCGATCTCGCAATCGGGCAAGAGCCCGGACATTGTCGCCATGGCGCAAACCGCGAGAGCCGGCGGTGCCCTGACCGTCGCCATCACCAACACCGCCGATTCGCCGCTGGCGCGCGCCTCCGATTATGCGATCGACATCCTGGCCGGCCCGGAACGCAGCGTTGCGGCGACCAAGACCTTCGTCAATTCGGCTGTCGCCGGCCTCGGCTTGATGGCGCATAGCACCGGCGACGATAAGCTTCTGGCAGCACTTGCCCGCTTGCCGGAGCATTTTCGCAAGGCGATCGCCTGCGACTGGATGGCGCTGGCCGGTGCGTTGGAGACGCCGAAATCGCTGTTCATCCTCGGTCGCGGTCCGTCCGCTGCGATCGCCAATGAAGCGGCGCTGAAGTTCAAGGAAACCTGCGCCATGCATGCCGAGGCCTATAGTGCTGCCGAAGTGATGCATGGCCCGCTGGCACTGGTCGGGCCGGATTTTCCGGTGCTGGCGCTCGCCGCCCGCGATGCTTCCGAGCCATCGATCGCAGAGGCCGCCGACAGCCTGGCGGCCAAGGGTGCGGCCGTCTTCGTGACTTCGGACCAGGCGAAAAGCGCTCAGCACCTGACGCATGTCGCCACCGGCCATCCGTTGACCGACCCACTGGCGCTGATCGTGTCCTTCTATGGCTTCGTCGAGGCCTTTGCCCGTCATCGCGGTCTCGATCCGGACACGCCGCCCCATCTTCGCAAGGTGACGGAAACCATATGAGCGACCGTTTTGCCCTGACTGGCGCCCGGATTTTCGACGGCGACGACTGGCACGATAACGCCGCCCTAGTCGTCCGCGACGGTTTGGTCGAGGCCATCGTTGCCGCCGGCGCCGTTCCATCCGGCGTTGCGCGTATCGAGATCGACGGCGGCATGCTTGCGCCGGGCTTCATCGACCTGCAGGTCAATGGCGGCGGTGGCGTCATGCTCAACGATCATCCCGACGTCGCCTCGATCGAAGCCATCTGCCGGGCGCATGCGCCTTTCGGCACGACGGCACTGTTGCCGACGCTGATCACCGACACGCCTGAGATCACCGCCGCCGCGGTCGCCGCCGGAGCGGAGGCCGCGCAGCAGAAGGTGCCGGGCTTTTTGGGTCTGCATCTCGAAGGCCCGCATCTATCGGTCGCCCGCAAGGGTGCGCATGACCCGGCGCTGATCCGGCCAATGTCAGATGCCGACCAGGCGATGCTGATTGCGGCGCGGAAAAACCTGCCAGTGCTGCTGACCACGATCGCGCCGGAATCCGTCGACACCGTGCGCGTTTCGGCGCTCGTCGAGGCCGGCATCGTGGTCAGCCTCGGCCATTCCGACACCGGCTATGCCAAGGCGCGCGCGTTCGCCGATGCCGGCGCAACAATGGTCACCCATCTGTTCAACGCAATGAGCCAGATCGGCAATCGTGAGCCGGGTCTGGCGGGTGCCGCCATCGATACAGCCACATTGTTTGCCGGCATCATCGCTGACGGCATCCATGTCGATCCCGCCACCATGGCCATCGCGCTGCGCGCCAAGCAGGGCCCGGCAAAAATTTTCCTGGTCACCGACGCCATGGCGACGATCGGCACCGATATGACCTCGTTCACGCTGAACGGCCGCACCATCTATCGCAAGGACGGCAGCCTGCGGCTTGCCGACGGGACGCTGGCGGGCGCCGATCTCGACATGATCTCCGCCGTGCGCTTCGTCCACCGAGTTGTCGGACTGGAGCTTTCGGAGGCGCTGCGCATGGCTTCGCTCTATCCGGCGCAGGCGATCGGCCAGTCGCACCGGCTCGGGCGGTTCGCCAACGGCACCTCCGCCGATATCGTTGCGCTGTCGGACGAATTGGACGTCAAGGGCGTCTGGATAGAAGGCGACAGGGTTTTCGAGGCCGGTGTCGCAAGGGGCGCCTAAGGTATCAGCTGTTCGGCCCGCAGCCTGAAGCGGGTGGGTTGCTCATATGTCCCTCTTGTCCTCAATCCCCTGAGCTTGCGCCGGAAGCCGCGGCGCGGCCCGGTCTCGCCGGTTCGGCAGCAGGCGGCGCACGGCGGGCGCGGCCGCCACATCGTTCCTGGCGGCGAACAGCTCGTGGTTCTTCTCTATATCGTCAAGCTTGTAGCGATAATTGACCATCAGGCCATGCGCCTGACGCAAGGCGCGGAGCGACAGGTCGCCGAAAAGATCGATGCGCTCCAGCCGCGCGCCATTGCCGAGATGGAACCGGGCGACCGGGTCGATCACCTTGCCGGAGGCGGTGCGGGCTTCGAGGAAATACTGCGCCGCAAGAGGAAGCAGGGCCTGGCCTACGCGGTCGCGCGCGGCAGCGTCCGCATGCCAGCCCTCGTCGGCGACGAGGTCTAACACTTCGGCGGCGGAGGGTATGGTTTCAGTCTGCTCAGCCAGCCAACGGGCAAAGCCCGGCACCGGGGACAGCGTGACGAAATCGGTCAAGCCGGGAAGGTCGCGGCGCAGATCCTCGACCACCTGCTTGATCAGAAAATTGCCGAAGGAAATGCCGCGTAAGCCCTCCTGGCAGTTGGAGATGGAATAGAACACCGCTGTCGTGGCCTGCCGTGGCTGCACCAGCGGCCGCTCGTCGGCAAGCAGCTCGGCGATCGTCGTCGGCATCGCCCGGGTGAGCGCGACCTCGACGAAGATCAGCGGCTCGTCGCCGAGCTGCGGATGAAAGAACGCATAGCAGAGCCGGTCGTCGGGTTCGATCCGGCGGCGCAGATCGTCCCAGGTGTGGATGGCGTGCACCGCCTCATAGCGGATGATTTTTTCCAATATGTTGGCCGGTGTCGACCAGTCGATCCGCCGCAGCACCAGGAAGCCGCGGTTGAACCACGACGACAGGAGGTGCGTGAAATCGGCATCGACGATGGCGAGATCGGGCGATGTGGGCAGCCGGGCAAGCAGATCCTCGCGCATGCGCACCAGCGTCTCGATGCCGCCGGGCGCCAGGTTCAGGCGGCGCAGGAGCTCCTGCCTGGCCGGCTCGGCGGCGTCGTGCAGGGCAAGTGCCGAGCGATCGTCGGGCTCGGCGCGATAGGCATCCACCGCGGCGGCAAGCCTGGCGTGATCAGTGCCGAAACGATCGCGCAGCACATGCAGGAAAGCCAGCCTTCCGTCGGCGCCGAGGATGCGCCAGCGCTCCAGGATTTCCCTTGCATAGGCGACACCCGATGCCTCGCCCTGGCTGGAAAGCAGACGGGCGCACAGACGCCCCAGGCTGTCGGCCGAGACCGGCTCGTCACCGCGCACGAGGTTCAGCATCATCCGGCCGCGATCGGCGATGGTGTTCAGCAAATCAGCGAAGAAAGGGCTGCGGTTCATCAATCCGACCGTCGAAGAGGAGCCTGCGGGAGGGTCCGGAGAGGCATGAGGGTGAGACAGAGCATATGGGGCCGCATGTCACGAGCACAAGCGCACCGGCGTCGGCCAACGAATTCCTGACCGGCTGAAGAGACGGCGCGTTCTGGTAACGACGCCGGCAGCGTCAACCGGCCGCCTGGTCGGCCGCTGTCCTGATCGCCTCGATGTTCGCCCGATAGGCTTCGACGCTGCCGCCCTTGAAGATGGATGCACCGGCGACCAGCACGCTGGCGCCGGCGGCGGTGACCAAAGGTGCTGTTTGCGGCGAGATGCCGCCGTCGATCTCGATCCGGATCGGCCGATTGCCGATCAGCGCTTTCACCCGCTTCACCTTGTCGACGACCCCCGGAATGAAGGCCTGGCCGCCAAAACCCGGATTGACGGTCATGATAAGGATCAGATCGAGCCGGTCGAGCACATATTCGATCGCCGTTTCCGGCGTCGCCGGGTTGAGCGACACGCCGGCCTTCTTGCCGAGGTCCCTGATCGTCTGCAGCGAACGGTCGAGATGCGGCCCGGCCTCGGCATGCACCGTCATGCCGTCGCAGCCGGCTTCGGCGAAGGCCTCCAGATAGGGATCGGCCGGCGCGATCATCAGATGGCAGTCGAAGAAGGCCTTGGTGCGGTTGCGGATCGCCTTGATCACCGGCGGACCGAAGGTGATGTTGGGCACGAAGTGCCCGTCCATGACGTCGAGATGGATCCAGTCGGCGCCGGCCGCCGCTACCGCCTCGACCTCGTCGCCGAGCTTCGAAAAATCCGACGCCAGCAAAGATGGCGCGATCAGGATCTTGTGAGCCATGTTCGCTTCCCGTTCTTGAGCCCGCCTTCGCCTACCGCATCGGCCCGATAATCGGAATCCAATTTGCGGAAAGCACGAAGCGAAGATTCAAAGCCTTGAGACGCGTACTTTGACGTCGCTCTAATCGTCTCAGCGCCGCTTGTCGACAGGAATCCGGCGCCGGTGGCTGTTGCACAAAGATGGGTTGTTGCACAAAGGAGAGAGGCAGCGTCGGCCACCTCTCTCCCTGTTCAAGCGTCGCGATTTCAGTTCACCGGATGCCGCGGCCTGGCCAGTCGTGGCAGTAAGACCCTGCCGCTGCCTTGCTTCACTTTTTGCAGATTGGGCTTTTTCACAGGTTGCTTGGGCACGCAGTGTCCACGCACCAGTTTTTCGGTTGCCCGGCAGGCGGTGATGATCAGCGGGTTCTTAACGCATGCCTTGCCGACCAGATGATAGCCGCGCTTGCAGTCGATAATGATGGGGGTATTGCGCACGCATCTCCCGTCGATGCGTTGTTCGTTGCGCTTGCACCTGTCGGCGATCACTGCATTGCGCACGCATTTCAGGCCGACCTGATGGTAACCGGGCAGGCAGTGGATGCTGACCCCAACGCACTTGCCGTTGACACGCTTTTCGGTGCTGCGGCAGGCAGCCACGAGCGGCCTGTCGACGCATTTGCCACGGATCAGCCTCTGGCTCGGCAGGCATGTGCGGCCGGCATCGATGACGACCGGCGGAAGTTGCGGTTTGCCGGGATTGGGTCGCGTATCGACCGCCAGACCATCGCCATTCGGATCAAAATTGCGCTTGATACAGGTAAAATCCTCGCTGCTGTTGTCGACGGTGGCGATCGAACCGTTCTGCTTGATCTCCTGCAGGGTGCACTGGATCGAGCGGGTTCTGACGATGCTGAGCTCGTGTGCGGCACTCGCCTTGAACACACCGCCATCGTTGAAGGCGGCCGTCGTGCCGGTGAAGAATGCGCCGTTCGAGCAGCTGATGCGGTAGTGAAACGCACCCGGCGCATCGCGCTCAACTTGGAACGCCACCTGACCCTTGCGTGGGCAGAGTTTTTTGAAG
Organism: Mesorhizobium sp. WSM4849; assembly: GCF_055811385.1. Lineage (NCBI taxonomy): Bacteria > Pseudomonadati > Pseudomonadota > Alphaproteobacteria > Hyphomicrobiales > Phyllobacteriaceae > Mesorhizobium > Mesorhizobium sp. WSM4849. Next base: position 91,132 of record NZ_JBVVPW010000020.1, on the reverse strand, counting down.
CCAGCGCTGTCCGAGACAGTGACCTCTCCCTGCCAGTCCGAATGCGCCGGCGGGTTTTCGGGGTTGTCCTGACGTGCGTCGGTGAAGCCGCCCCCGCCCGCGCCGGTGCAATGGACGGTGATGTCCTTCCAGCCGTCAAATGGTTCGAACGGACCGATGCCGATGATCTCGGTCTTGTATTGGAAGTAGGCGGTGGCGCCGACATCCTCCCATTTCTCGTAGGTGCCGAAATAGCCATTCTTGGTAGCGTCGTATGACGCCCACGCCTGCTGCACCTCGGAGGTGATCGGCCCGTCGTTCTTCTGGCGCCAGATGCGCATCGACACAGGCCCGGCCTGGTTAGCCTGCGCCCGGCTCGTGACCTTCAACGACGGGCAGACCGTACCGAGCGTCGAGCCGGTCTGGTTCGACTGGTAGGTGGTCAGGAACAGCTTGACGTTGCCCACGTCGAATTCGCCGAAATCATTGGCGACGTCCTGAACCGGCGGCTTGATGACGGGGTCGCAGACAACCTGGACGTCGAACGATACGTGCTCGGCATAGTGCGAGTCGTACAGCGGATGGGGCCAGCTGCCGCCCTGGGCCTCGCTGACCGCATTGTCCATATCGAGCGCCGTGTCGGTCAGTGCCGAGAAGCTCGCATGGAAGCTGTGCGTGAACGAGTAAGACTTTGTCGGCCCATCGGGCTGGAGGTGCTGGTTGCACCTGGCAATGATCTGGTCGCCGTAAGGCACGACGGCGATACCGGTGTCCGACGACAGCGGTATTATGGAGGGATCGAAGTAGAAATTTTCCTGATGATCGTAGTCGCGGCTGACAGGTGACGTGCTCCAGATCGGCGGAAACGCGCCGCACTGGCCCGGTCCACAAACGCCGAGCGCCACGCCGACATCCTGCACATAACCTGGCCACCATGTGTTGAGCTTCATGTGGCCCCAGAACTGGACGTTGCCGCTCTTAAGCGTGTCCCATTTTTGCTTGTCGCTGGAGCCGACATGGATCGTCGTGTTGGCGCTTTCGGTGTTGAACGACATTGACTTGATGTTCGCCTGCTTGGCGAAGGCCGGTGTGGTGGCGAGCGCGGCTGCGATCAGGGCGACGGTCGCCGCCGTGTTGCGAAAAATATGCTTGGTTGAAGACATCTTCTCTCTCCCTGAAATGTTCCTTCAGGGAGTTTGTCGCCGACTGCAGCGATTAGGTTCACGCAGCGGCTGAAACACGTCCGACCAACGAAAAACCCTGCCGGATTGCTCCCGCGAGGTCTTGGTATTGCGGTCCAATGTGACGGACTGTTGCGCGCCGGGTCCCTACTGGAGAGCCCGCGGCCTGCGCCTCGGCTGCTGTAGGATGTTCGGGTTCAGCAACAGGTTCGGATTGATCTGCAGCGTCGGCGCCCTGCGAATCCGAGCGCAGTCCGGATACTGTCCGACTGTCCCGACCGGACAGCGCCGCTTGACGATCGGCTGGCACCGGCCGTTGATCAGCCGTGAGCCAGGCGCACACTCCACCTGCGGCCTGCGGCATGCCCCTCTGATCACCTCGGTCCCGCGCGGGCAGACACAGGCGCCGTTCTTGGTGCGGATCTGGCCGCGCAGCAGCTTGCACTGTTCCACTAGGGGCGGCTTTTTCCGGATCGGCCGGCAGGCGTCGCCCCTTAGTTCCGTCCCTCTCGGGCAGATGCAATCACCATCCTGGGTACGGATCTGGCCCTTGAGCAGCAGGCAGCGCTCCTTCGGCTTCGGTATGATGACCGTGCCGCCACCGGACGAGCACTGGCCATTGCGGAAGGTTGTGCCTTCCGGGCAGACACACCGGCCGGCGTCGTTCATGACGAGGCCTGCCGAGCACCCCTTCTTCACCTCATGCCTGATGGTGAAGGGATGGCAGGCATAGGCCTTGCCGCGATCGCCCTGCATGCTGGTCAGGTCGCGGGAGAGCACGTCGCCCGCACCTCGCACCGGCGTTTCGGGAGACAGCACGCCGACGCAGTTCTGGCCGCTGACGGTGCCCTGCAGATCGGCCAGGTGGCCGTCGTCGGGAATGATCACGGTTACACGGTGAACGTGGCTTTCCTCGGCGCCGAGCGTCAGGTTGGCGATGCAGGACGCAGGCAAGGTCGCCGGTTCCGGCGCGCAGCCGAAGGGCGGGTCGATCGAGGTGATCGCAACGCCTTCCAGCCGGCCAAGGCCTTCGACGCCGATCGCATCACCGATGCGAACCGGACCGGACAAGGCGTTTTGCCCATCATTCGCGATGGTGATCTCGAATGAGCAAGGCTGGCCCATCCGGCACTCGGCATCGCCGGTCTTCTCGACACGGATGGTCGATGCGCCGCCACCCTTGGCGCAGGCCCTACCGATCGGATAGACGATGTCGTCTCCTGGCGCCGGGCCGTAGAAGCCGCGCGCGCAGTTCTCGAACACGCCATTGCCGGCAATCGTCACATCGAAGTGGCGGCTGGTTCCGGGCGTCATGATGGCGCCGGGAATCTGGCACGACAGCGCATTGGCTGGAACCGGTCCGCACGCCCATTCCGCGCCGTCAGGGGTGATAGTCTGGATCGGGACGGGGGCGCCTCCGACCACCAGCGTGGCGGCATCGCTGACCCGCACCGGACCGGTGGGAGCAGTGGTGCCGGTGCTGATGACGGTGATGCGGCAGGTGATGGCCGCAGCGCCGGCCAGCGAGCCGCTGCACAGCTTGGTGATGCGCAGGGCCGGCTTGCCGCCATCACGGATGCGTTGCTTGGCGCAGGCGCGGTTGTTCGTGAGGTCGCTCTCGCCGGGGATGGCCTTCACCTCGGCGCAGTTCTCGACGGTGTCCGGGCGATAGCCGGCCGGCATCACCGCCTTGACGAAAATCGGCGTCGAGGCGCCCGGCGAGAGCACGATGCCGGCATTGTCGCAACGGAACTGGCCGGGGCCGTTCGGTCCGCATGTCCAGGGCGGGGTTGGGCCGAAGCTCGACGATGCCGGCGCGCCGCCCGGATAGGTGTCGGTGACCGTCAGCGGCCCGTCATAGAGGACGCTGCCGTTGTTGATGATGTCGATCACGAAGGTGCAGACGCCATCGGCCGTGCAGACCGGGGTGCGGGCACGTTTCTTCAGGATCAGATCGACATTCTTTTCCACCGGCGGCCGGCAGTCGCGGTCACGGTCGCCACGCCGGCAGATCGGGATCGAGGCGCAGCCGCGGTCGTTTTGCTGGCTGCCGAACAGCGGCTTGCCGCTGGCCCCATAATTATAGGCGGCGCAGTTGCGCAAGATGCGGCCCTTCCAACCTCCGGCCGGCTTGAAGCCGAGCTTGAGGTCGACGGAGGCACCCGGGTTGAGCGTGGTCACTGGATGGGTGCACATCATCGGGGTGGCCGCCGGCGCACAGGCCCAGGGCGCATTCGGTCCTGAATCGAGAGTGCAGCCGGCCGGCAGCGTTACTTCGTCGATAACGATCTTGCCGTGATACGGCCCGTCGCCGACATTGGTGACCCTGATGGTGAAGTCGCAGTCGCCACCCATCGTGCAACGCGGAACGTCGGCGCGTTTTTCGACTTTCAGATCCGGCTCCCTGTCCTTGGGCGGACACCTCTGGTCGCGCGGAATGACGATTTCGATCGTCTGCGTGCAGCACAGGCCCCAGCCCTCTTCCGGGCCGGCATAGGTTTCGATTCCGGTGACGATGAGGTGGATGACCTCGCCAGGTGAGGCACCGACGATCTCCCAGTCGAGCACACCGCCGCCCGCCGGCACCAATTGCGTGTCGGGGATGACGGTGATGCCGGGTGTCGTCGTCGAAAGTTGCACCCATTTGCCGCCCATCTCGGCGCCGACCGGCATGTGGTAGATGAAGGCGCCGCCGCCGGGTACGCAATCGACCGTGCCGCGTTCCACCTTGAAGCATTCCCGGTCGCCGGGAGGTGGAGGCGGCGGGTTGCATTTGGTCAAGTCGATCTTGATCGAGGTTTTTTCGCCGGTGAGGAAATTGCCGTCGTCCGGCTTGGCCGGATCCTGCGACGGGATGATGGTCCCGGTGCCGGGTCCGACCGTCAGCTTGATCATGCCCTGATTGTCGACGATCGCCGGCGAGGCAAACGCCGCATGGTCGATCCTGGCGGTGATCTGCAAGGCAATGACGCGCTCGTTCGGAGCGCCGACGCCATCAAGATCGGAGGCGGAGAGCCGGAAATCGGAAACATCAGCCGTGTCGTTGGGATTTGCCGCCGTGCTGATCGAGGCCCCGGGCAGCGGTCCGCCGGACGCATCCGTGCCGTCGCCGGACACATGCACGCCGACGATCCGCAGGCCATTCGGAAGCTGGTCCTTGAAGTCGATCTTGACCTTTTCCAGCGCGGCCGCGAGGCTCGGGCTGGCAAAAGCTTGCGGGTTGCCGCGCAGGCCAAAGCTCAGCGAATATACGACAAAGTCGCAGCCTCGTTGCCTGCCTTTCTTGGTGAAGAAAGGCACAACCCGGCCGGGCCGCGGATTGACGATGCGCGGATTGTCCAGGTCGAGTCCGAAATCCGGACTGGCGGTTACGAGCGGACCGGGATCGGCGGGCTTGTCGAGGTCGACCTGGCTGGTCTGGGCCGGAACAAGGTCCTGGGCGAAGCCTTGCGCCGGGGCCAGCATGGCAACCGCGATCCCGGCCGCCATCAGCCAGCGCGCGCTGCGCCTGGCGAGTGACAGCGGTTTCATGCTCGTCGCAAGCGGGGAAATGCTGAAATGCTCACCTTCCCCTCCTCAACGTTCGCAGCTGACGGCTGGGGTTCTGAGCGACACGGTCATCTTGCAGCAAGGGAAGTAGCCGCCCTTCTCGCGGTCGGACTGCCTGTAGAAGCAGAGCCCGACATCGATCGTGTCGCCAGGATAATGGCCGGTGATGCCGATCGTGTGGCGCGCGCCGGGAGCATGCGAGAGGGGTGAAGTCACGCCGACGCCTGATGTCCTGGACAGAGCCTTGATCGAATCGCCGCCAAAGCCGGCAGGGTCGCGGAGATAGAGTTCGGCCTCGAGACCGGAGGGCGTGCAGAAATACCTGACATCCTCAAGGTCGAGGCAAGGAGGCACGCCGCCGGGCGGCGGAAAATCAGGCGGATAGAAAGGTGGCAGGTAACCGCCGCCCGGTATCTGCTCGTAGTAGCCGGCACGGCCTTCGCAGGGGTGCCAGACCTCGACGTCGCCGACATGACCTTCAACCTCGGGGTCCTCGAAATAACCGTCGAAGTCGACGAACCACGAGCCGAAGGGGGGCACGTTGGCCGGCTTGACCAATGCCGCCGGCGTGATTTGCACGCCGTGCAAGGCGAGCGGCCCGCCGCCGGCGAGCTGTTCGGCAAGCGCCGGATTGTTGCGCAATTTGTCGCCGGTCTTGACCAGCGTTTCGGTGCAGACGCTCGCGTCGAGATTGCCGTCGGCGCCATAGCCATATTGCAGGTCGAGGCCGCCGGCCGACTGCCGGTTGTCTTGCGGGAAACCGACCGGATAGTCCTGCGGCATTTCCACCCAGATTGATTCCGTCGCCGGATCGTCCGGGTTTTCGCGCCAATAGCGGATGACCTCTCCTTTGCCGGAATCGGCGAACTGGCTGTAGTCGTAGCGGCTTTCCACCGGGCCGCGCTGGGCCAGGTACATGAAGCCGCTGATATCGAAAGCGATGTCGGTGACGGCGTGGTCCTTGTCGGCCTTGACCGTCAGCTCCCAGCGCGGGTCGCCGGCAAATCTGCCGTCGCGGGCAACGCCCACCGACCAGATCTCGGCCTTTTCACCAACCGAATAATAGAGTCGGCCGCCATGATAGGCGACGGACCAGACGCGGCGCTCATCCTGCGTGTAGCCCCAGCTGTCGGGGTCTTCGCTGTCGAAGGCAGCGTCTTCGATGTCCATCCCCGTCCCATCGTCGGCAAGCGGGGCCAACTGGTGCGCCGGACGCCCGGCAATGCCGTGGTCGAACATGTCGACCAGGGCGCCGTTGGCATCGATGCGATGGATGAGACCGGTGTCGAGGTCGCTGGCGAAGAGCTGGCGGTGGATGGTGTCGAAGGTGACGTCGCCGATGCCGGGACCGCTGTTGGTGTCGATGTCGGCGAATTTGCTCACTTGGCCGGTGATGCCGTCGATCTTCCAGATCGTGCCCGGTCCGCCACCGTTCTCGGTGCCGAATTGGCCGTCCATGAAGGTGGCGCCGGCAGCACCGCGACGCTGCCGCTCGGGACGACCGTCCGCATCTTCGTCTGACGTGACGATGCGGATGCCGTGCAACGAGGTGGCGCCGGCATAGAGGTTCGGAATGCCTGAGGGAGCGCCGTCGCGGACACCGTCGTCATAGGTGATGGCGAACACCTGGCCGATCTGCCCGGCCGCCACTTCGAAGGGCGGCGGCGTGAAGATGAGCTGGCCGGAGGCCGGCCCGCCTAGGCTTGAAACATCGAAAACGCGCAAGGTTGCGCGCGTCGTGTCGATGAAGGTTTCGTCGACAGGGTCGACGCCGGGCGGGAGGCCCTCTTCGAATTTGGGGCCTTCTTCGAGAGTGGGATCCTGTTCGAAATCGGGAATGACGGTGCCGGAAAATCCGGTCACCGCCATCGAGCCTGGATAGATGATCTGCGTTTGCTGCGCCTGGGCGGCACCGCCAAACCACAGGGTGGTGGCGAGCGCCAGCGCCAGAAAGCCACTGGTTTGTTGCATCGCACAACGCGAACGGCCAGCACGAGTGCGCACGAACGCGCCGTGGTCGCCAGACATGGAGTTCCCCCCGCGGGCTACGGGAGAAACATCCGGCATTTCCGCGCAAATCAGGGCAAGACGCGGCGTTCCGGCACGTTTTTCCCTGATCGAATTGTCTGCTTTCCTCGTAGTCACGATATGCCGGCACCTACGCGGGGTCAACGGAATCAGCGGAAGGCCTGGCATATCGGCTCCATCCCACAAATGGTGGTCGCGCTGAGTTCCCGGAGACTGCGGAGGCTCTGGATTTCCAGTCATGGGGCTTTCCTTTCCAGGGCCGCACCATGCGGCGCACCTTGGTGTCAGTCGCGAACGGACGCGGAAAGGTTCAGGGGAGCCATGGCCGGAGAACAACCGGCCGGCCCGAGAAAAGGATGTTGGACGCCTTGCGCAGAATGCTTGCGCGCCGCGCAGCCTGTTCTTATATACGCGCCAAGCCGTTCGACGCCGGAATGCCGGTTGCCGAAGCGGAATTTCTTGTGAACAGGGGCTTTCGCCGGAACGCCTGTACGGGTCCTGAGAGCCTGCTTAGCGGAGAGATTAGAAAAATGGCAAAAGTAATCGGTATCGATCTGGGGACCACCAACTCTTGTGTCGCCATCATGGATGGCAAGGAATCGAAGGTGATCGAGAATGCGGAAGGCGCGCGCACGACCCCTTCCATCGTCGCCATAAACAGCGATGGCGAGCGCCTCGTCGGCCAGCCGGCCAAGCGCCAGGCAGTCACCAATCCTGAAAATACCATCTTCGCGGTCAAGCGCCTGATCGGCCGCCGCTATGACGATCCGGTGACGGAAAAAGACAAGAAGCTTGTCCCCTACAAGATCGTCAAGGGCGACAATGGCGACGCCTGGGTCGAGGCCGGCGGCAAGAAGCAGTCACCCAGCCAGATCTCGGCGATGATCCTGCAGAAGATGAAGGAAACGGCGGAAGCCTATCTCGGCGAGAAGGTCGAGAAGGCGGTCATCACCGTTCCAGCCTATTTTAACGACGCCCAGCGCCAGGCAACCAAGGATGCCGGCAAGATCGCCGGCCTCGAAGTGCTGCGCATCATCAACGAGCCGACCGCGGCCGCGCTTGCCTATGGCCTCGACAAGAAGGAAGGCAAGACCATTGCCGTCTATGACCTTGGCGGCGGCACCTTCGACATTTCGGTGCTCGAAATCGGCGACGGCGTCTTCGAGGTGAAGTCGACCAATGGCGACACCTTCCTCGGCGGCGAGGACTTCGACATGCGTCTGGTCGAATATCTGGCGGCCGAGTTCAAGAAGGAACAGGGCATCGACCTGCGGAGCGACAAGCTCGCCCTTCAGCGCCTCAAGGAAGCGGCCGAAAAGGCCAAGATCGAGCTGTCGTCGACGACGCAGACCGAGATCAACCTGCCCTTCATCACCGCCGATGCCACCGGTCCCAAGCACCTGACGCTGAAGCTGACGCGGGCGAAGTTCGAGAGCCTGGTCGAGGATCTCGTCCAGCGCACGATCGATCCCTGCAAGGCGGCGCTCAAGGATGCCGGTCTGAAAGCCGGCGAAATCGACGAGGTCGTCCTGGTCGGCGGCATGACCCGCATGCCCAAGATCCAGGAGATCGTGAAGCAGTTCTTCGGCAAGGAGCCGCACAAGGGCGTCAACCCGGATGAGGTCGTCGCATTGGGCGCCGCCATCCAGGCCGGCGTGCTGCAGGGCGACGTCAAGGACGTGCTGCTGCTCGACGTGACGCCGCTGTCGCTCGGCATCGAGACGCTGGGTGGTGTGTTCACGCGGCTGATCGAGCGCAACACGACGATCCCGACCAAGAAGAGCCAGGTGTTCTCGACGGCCGAGGATTCACAGTCGGCCGTGACTATCCGCGTCTTCCAGGGCGAGCGTGAAATGGCCGCCGACAACAAGGCGCTCGGCCAGTTCGACCTGGTCGGCATTCCGCCGGCGCCGCGTGGCGTGCCGCAGATCGAGGTCACTTTCGACATCGACGCCAACGGCATCGTCAATGTCTCGGCCAAGGACAAGGGCACCGGCAAGGAGCACCAGATCCGCATCCAGGCGTCTGGCGGCCTTTCGGACGCCGACATCGAGAAGATGGTGAAGGACGCCGAAGCCAATGCCGAGGCCGACAAGAAGCGGCGCGCGCTGGTCGAGGCCCGCAACCAGGCCGAGGCGCTGGTGCATTCCTCGGAGAAGTCGCTGAAGGAATATGGCGAGAAGGTTTCCGAGGCCGATCGCACGGCGATCGCCGATGCGATCGCGGCGCTGAAGACCGCTGCCGAAGGCGACGACACGGCCGAGATCGAAGCCAAGACCCAGGCGCTCGCAGAAACCTCGATGAAGCTCGGCCAGGCCATGTACGAGGCTTCGCAGAAGGAAGCCGCGGAGGCTGACGCCAAGGCGGATGCCGCCAAGGACAGCGACGTGGTCGATGCCGATTTCGAGGAAATCAACGAGGACGACGACAAGAAGAAGTCGGCCTGAGCGGCCGGATGGCAGGTTTAGGCAGAAAGCCCGGCGCAAAGCCGGGCTTTTTTGCAACTCTGGCCGAAAAAGTGCGGGCCTGATCGAAAAAGTGCGAGCAAGCCCGTGTCAACACTGGCATCCCGGCTCCATCGCACCTAAATCGGAACAGCGTGCCGGCAAACGACGCAACAAGGCTTCAAGACGTTGAATATCCGGACTGCAGGAAAAGATGAAAGCTGATTTCTACGAAACGTTGGGCGTGCAAAAGGGGGCCGACGAGAAGGAGCTCAAGAGCGCTTTCCGCAAGCTCGCCATGCAGTTCCATCCCGATCGCAATCCCGGCGATCATGCCTGCGAGCACAAATTCAAGGAAATCAACGAAGCCTACGAGACGCTGAAGGACCCGCAGAAACGCGCGGCCTACGACCGTTTCGGCCACGCCGCCTTTGAACAGGGCGGCATGAACGGCGGCGCACACGGCTTCGGCGCCGGCGGCTTCGCCGACATCTTCGAGGATATTTTCGGCGACATGATGGGCGGGCGCCAGCGCCGCTCCTCAGGTGGCCGCGAGCGCGGCGCCGACCTGCGCTACAATATGGAAATCACGCTTGAGGAGGCGTTTACCGGCAAGACAGCGCAGATCCACGTGCCGGCCTCGATCTCCTGCGCGGAATGCTCCGGCAGCGGCGCCAAGCCCGGCACCCAGCCCGTCACCTGCTCGATGTGCAATGGCCACGGCAAGGTACGCGCCACGCAAGGGTTCTTTTCGATCGAGCGCACCTGCCCGCAATGTCAGGGGCGTGGCCAGACCATCAAGGAGCCGTGCCCGAAATGCGCCGGCCAGGGCCGCGTCACCGAGGAGCGCTCGCTGTCGGTCAACATCCCGGCCGGCATCGAGGACGGCACCCGCATCCGCCTTGCCAATGAGGGCGAGGCCGGCCTGCGCGGCGGCCCGTCGGGCGACCTCTATATTTTCCTCGCGGTCAAGCCGCACGAATTCTTCCAGCGCGACGGGGCCGATCTCTACTGCAAGGTGCCGATCTCGATGACGACGGCAGCACTTGGCGGCTCCTTCGAGGTGGCGACGCTGGACGGCACCCAGACGAAAGTGAAAGTGCCGGAAGGCACCCAGAACGGCCGCCAATTCCGCCTTAAGGGCAAGGGTATGCCGGTGCTACGCCAGCACAATGTCGGCGATCTCTATATCCAGACCGCGGTCGAAACGCCGCAAAACCTTTCCCGCCGCCAGCGCGAGTTGCTGGAGGAGTTCGAGCAGCTTTCCTCGAAGGATAATTCGCCGCAGTCGAGCGGCTTTTTCGCCCGCATGAAGGACTTTTTCGAAGCCTTCGGCGAGCGCTGATGCCGATTCCCGCCAATCGGGTGTAGAGTACAACTGAGCGGAAGCTTCCCTAGCGTCATCAACATCTTATGCCGGCATCCGCCTTGCCTTGGACCGCGTAGCTGCTAAGTAGCCTCTCGGGGGGAACGTTCAGGAGAACTTGCATGGCACATGGTCCCGGACTGCGAAAGGCGCTGGCGGAAAAGTTCGACGACGAACTGAAGTTCTTCAAGGGCTGGATCGACAAGCCGAAGGCGGTCGGTTCGATCGTGCCGACCAGTTCCATTACGGCCCGCAAGATGGCCTCCGTCGTCAACCCGAACTCGGGCCTGCCGGTGCTCGAAGTCGGGCCCGGCACCGGCGTCATCACCCGAGCCATCCTCGCCCAGGGCGTAAAGCCTGAAAATCTCTACGCAGTCGAATACTCCCCCGATTTCGTGCGCCATCTGCGCCAGCTCTATCCCGGCGTCGACGTCATCGAGGGCGACGCCTTCAATCTCGATGCGACACTCGGCGACAAGAGCGGCCTGACCTTCGATTCGGTCGTCTCCGGCGTGCCATTGCTCAATTTCCCGGTCGCCCAGCGCATCGCCTATGTCGAAAGCCTTCTCGACCGCATACCGACAGGCCGCCCGATCGTGCAGCTGACCTACGGTCCGCTGTCGCCGATCCCGCCCGGCCGCGGCGACTACACGGTCGAGCACTTCCATTTCGTCATCCGCAACATCCCGCCGACGCAGCTGTGGATCTACCGGCGCGGGGCGCATTAGCGTGTGCCGATATTCAGGTGGGGCCGGCCTGCAAATGGCAGCTTCCTGCGCTTCCGGTGCTCACGTACTTCAAGTACGCTCCGCTCCGGTTCTCGGAACCAACCTGTTTGGTCGCTTCGCGCCCGTCTTCGACTCCGGCTCGGCCTGACCTGAATCTCAACACATCCTTCACGCATGTGCCCAAAAGATCGCTTTTCGATTTTTGGGCCGGTGCGTTGATTTGACCGATCCTTGGCTGTACCTGTCCGGGAACAAGGGTGGCCAATGGCAGTGATCCCGAAAATTCTCATCTTCGCGGGCTCGATTCGCACTGGCGCCTACAGCGGCAGGACGGCCGATGTGGCGCAGAAGGAACTCGCCCTGCAGGGTGCCGAGGTGACCCGCATCTCGCTTGCCGACTATCCGCTGCCGATCCTCGACGAGGACCTGGAAAAGGAGAAAGGCATTCCTGAAAACGCCATCAAGCTTGCCCGGCAGATCGCCGCCCATGACGGGCTGCTGATCGCGACGCCCGAATATAACGGCTCGATCCCGCCGCTGCTCAAGAACACCATCGATTGGGTGAGCCGGGTGCGCATGGATGGCGGGCGGTCGTTCAGGCCGTTCACCGGCAAGCCCGCTGGTCTTTGCTCGTCTTCCAAAGGACGCTTCGCCGGGGTACGCTGCATCAACCATCTGCGCGCCGTGCTGGTGCGCTGCCAGATGGAGGTGGTGACGCCGGAGTGCTCGGTGCCGGAGGGCGGCAACGCCTTCGATGAGGACGGGAATTTTAGGGACGAGAGACTGCACAGATCGATGGAGCACCTATGCCGCACGCTGATCGAAACCTCGCGCATGCTGTCGACGCGGATCGAGGCGTGATCCAGCAGCGCGCCGAAACCATGCAAGACAGGCTGATCGTCGGCCTCGACGTGCCGACGCTGAACGAAGCCGAGAAGGCGGTGCGCGAGCTCGACGGGGTCGTCACCTTCTACAAGATTGGCTACCAGCTCGCCTTCGCCGGCGGCCTCGACTTCGCCCGCGAGCTCGCCAGCGGCGGCACCCGGATCTTCCTCGACATGAAGCTGCTCGACATCGACAACACGGTGGCCAAGGGCGTCGAGGCCATTGCCAGGATGGGCATGACCATGCTGACGCTGCACGCCTATCCGAAGACGATGAAAGCAGCAGTCGAGGCCGCCAGGGGCAGCGATCTCTGCCTGCTTGGCGTCACCGTGCTGACCTCGATGGACGAGCAGGACGTGATCGACGCCGGCTATGAGCATGACCCGCATACGCTGGTGCTGAGGCGCTCCGAACAGGCGCTGCATGCCGGCATGGGGGGCATCGTCTGCTCGGCCGAGGAAGCGGAAGCCGTGCGCCGGATCGTCGGGCCCAACATGGCCGTCGTCACGCCGGGGATACGGCCCAAGGGCAGCGACCATGGCGACCAGAAACGCGTGGTCACGCCGGCGCAGGCGATCCGCAACGGCTCCAGCCATCTCGTCGTCGGCCGGCCGATCGTCGGCGCCGCCGACAGGCGAGCGGTCGCGGAAGCAATTCTTGACGAAATGCGCTCGGCCTAAAGCGCGTCGCGTTTGACCGGCCTCATGCGCCGCGCTTTAGGTTGTTTTATGCATGTCGTTATCGCAAAACCGCTGCACACTTTTGCGCGACATGCATTAGGGACCGATTCCGAAACTCTACTCCGGCGGCCGTCTGGCCGGCGTTTTCTCCGCTTCGGTTGCTCATATACTTTAAGTACGCTCCGCTCCGGTTCTCGAAAACACCCCCAGCCGTCTCGCCGTAGCGACTTTCAAAATCGGTCCGCACGGCCAAAACGAGGAGAAAAAGCATGTCCAAGGGATACTGGATCGCCCGCGTCGATGTGCGCGATGCGGAAGGCTACAAGGACTATGTCACTGCAGCCAAACCGGCTTTCGATCGTTTCGGCGCCGTTTTCCTGGCACGAGGCGGTGCGCATGAAAAGGCAGAAGGGCCGGGCCGCGACCGCAACGTGATCATCGAGTTTCCGTCATTGGCGGCGGCGCACGATTGCTATCACTCGCCGGAGTATCAACGCGCCGTGGCGATCCGCCAGAAGGTAGCCGACGGCGAGATCGTGCTGGTCGAAGGGGTTTAGTTCAGCGGCAACCGCTGCGGCGGTCAGATCGAATGCAGGATGTAAAGCTTGCGCGTTTTCTCATGGATGGTCCATTCGCCCTCCCAGCCAAGCGGCAGGACAAGCAATTCGCCAGGCCCGACATCTTTGGCGGCGCCGTCGGGACCGTGCAGCGTCACGCGGCCGGAGACGATGTGGCAAATCTCGGAATTCGTGTCTCGGCGCGCGGTGAACCGGCCCTGCGAACATTCCCAGACACCGACTTCGATCTTGCCATCTTCCGAAGTCCAGAGGGTGTTGGCTGCTTCCAGCTGATCGCCTTCCACCGAAGTGGGTTCGGCTGGGGCTCACCGAGGTCGATATGCGCCAGGTGGGCGAAGGTCTTGAAGTCGATCATTCCTAAATCCTCGAGATGATGCGGTTCAATGCCCAGTGATGCGATCGGCCAGGGCGGCCAGCCGCGATGTGCGCGGCAGCCCCTTTGCTTCGCGCTCGTCGGCGATTCGATAGAGCTGATAGATCGAATGGAGGCCGAGCCAGCGCAGCGGCTCCGGCTCCCATTTGCGCACGGTTCGATTGACCCAGGGAAGCCGCGTCAGCTCGGTGTCGTTGTCCAGCAGCAGGTCCCTCAATGTACGTCCCGAGAGGTTCGACGTGGAAACGCCGAGGCCGACATAGCCGCCGGCCCAGCCTATTCCGGTCTGCCTGTCAAAAGCCCACCGTCGTGCGCCAGTCACGCGGCACGCCCAGCGTTCCACACCACGCATGGTCGAGCCTGAGCCCCTTGGTCTGCGGCAGAAGCGTCGTCAGGATCTTGTGCAGCTTGTCGACCGTCGCCTGCCGGGTGACTTGGCTGCAGGGTTCCGGGCAGCTTCACGCAGGATTTCTGCTCAACACGCCGCCAATCGACCAAAACGACTCGCAGCGGTCTCGGCCATTGCGTCGGCGAGGCCCATCTCCCATTGCGTGCGGCAATAGGCGCGGAAATCGAAGCAGGGCAGGCCGGGGCAGACCTCGAACTCGATGAGATGGACGCTGTCGTCGGCTTCGACCCGGAAATCGATGGAAAACACATCCCGCAGGCCGAGCCCGACCATCAGGCTTTGCGCGATCCGTCGGATCCTTGCATCGGCTCGCAGCTGGCTGGCGGCGACCGGCAGCAGTACCGGCTCGGCATATGTTCCCGCCGCCCTGGCAGCCTCACCGGTGTCGCCGTAAAGTGCCAGGCTGTCCGCCATGGTCTGGAAATCACCGCCGGCATCGACAAAAGCGATGCCGAGCGCCTCGACGCCGGTGTCCGGCTTCAGGCCGAGAAAACTCGCGCGCGCATTGCGCCCGGCGACATAGGTCTGCACGACGACGTCGTCGCGATAGGCGGCGAAGACGCGCCGGCTAAGCTCCAGCGCGTGGCCGAGATCGCTGCTGCGCGAATCCGGCCAGATGCCGATTTTGGCGCCGAGCCGGTTCGGCTTTACGAACCAGCCGGCTGGCGAAGCCGGTGGCTCGACCAGCCAGCGGCCGTCGCGGGCCAAACCGGATTGCGGCACCGGCAGGCCGAGTGCGCCGAGCACGGCGCCGGAGCGGAATTTGTCCTGGCACAGTGCAAACAGCGCATCATCGGCGCCGAGCGCCTTCAGGCTGTTCAGCCTCGCCAAAGCCGGTGCCGCGCCACCGCGGAAATAGGCGACGCCGTCGGTCAGCGTCCAGACGAGCGTCGTGTCCGGGTCCTCACCGGCAAGCACGCTTGCGGCATCGTCGAGTTCCACCGGCATGAAGGACAGGCCGCGCATCTGGCAGGCTGCCGCCAGCGCGTCGAACTCAGGGGCGATGTCGGTCGACTGCGCCAGATAGGAGGCGATTTCGGCGGCGCGCGCCGGCACGTGGCCATCGGCAACCAGCCGCTCGAAGCAGGCCTTTTCCGGCTCGTAGACAAGGATCAGCTTCGGCCTGCGGCTTGACATGAGATGAACGATCCCCCGGGGATAAACGGGTCCTGGCGGCGCGATTGCCTACCATCGCACGGCGGATGTATCAGGCTTTCGCGGAAAACCGACGTCAGCTGGACGCCTGCGCGACAGTGCAGGCGCGATCTTCCTGTTTGACCATGATCTTTCCGAACCGAAGGTTCGGGATCATGGTCTAGGCGATCAGCACGCGCGGCTCGAAGCGGCCGTTGACCGGAATATCGACCAGAAACGTCATGCCGGCTTGCGGATCCAGCAGGCGCTGTTTCTCATCCTTGCCCGACCAGGCAGAGGTGACCGCCAGCCGGTCGGCATCCCTGCCGACAAAGGCCGGGCAGGAGGGCTGCGTCACCGGCATCGCGACCGATCGGATGAGCTTGCCGTCAGGCCCGTACGCTTCGATGACGCTGCCGCCCCAGCAGGCGTTCCAAAGAACACCGTCGCGATCGAGCACCGAACCGTCGATATAGCCCTTGGCCTTGCGGTGATCGACGAAGATCTTTGGTTCGCCGACCGGCAGGCCGGTCGCTGGATCGCAGGCGACGCGCATCAACAGGCCGGTGCTGGTGTCGGTATAACAGGCGACCGTTCCATCTTCGGAAAAGCAGATCGAGTTCGACACCGTGGTGTCGGAATAAAGCCGGCGCAACTCTCCCCTAGAGAACCAGTAGATCGAGCCGGCGGCCTTTTCCTCACCCTTGCCCATCGTGCCGATCCAGAAGGCGCCGCAGGGGTGGACGCGCGAATCGTTCGAGCGTGTCGCCGGATTGTCGGCCTCGATCGCCGTGTGCAGTGTCATCTTGCCGGTCGCCACGTCGCGGACATGCAGGCCGGTTTCGGTGGCGATCAACTGTCTCTCTTCATCGATGATGGCGATGGCGCTGGCCATCTGGCCAAGCTCGTGGATTTTGACCGCACCGCCGGAAAGGCGCTTTTCCAGAAGCTGGCCGTTGACGATGTCGAACCAGTAGAGCGTATCGGTGGCGGGGTCATAGCTCGGACCTTCGCCGAGCTGGCAGACATGGTCGGAAAAAACCGAAACGTTGGCTTTACTCATCCTGCCGCTCCAAACGCCGCATCCCAGGCCGCGACTGCGGCCTGCGCCCGCGTTGCCACCTCGTCGACGCTCATACCAGGCTTGAACAGGCTGGAGCCGAGGCCGAAGACGCTGACGCCGGCCGCCTTGTAGCCGGCAAAGTCCTTTTCCGAAACACCGCCGACGGCGCCGACCAGCGTCTCAGCCGGCAAAACCGCGCGCATCGCCGCGATGCCGGCCGCGCCAAGCACGCTCGCCGGGAAGAATTTCAGCGTCGAGGCGCCGAGCCGGATGGCCTGGAAGGCCTCGGTCGGCGTGAACACGCCGGGCATCGTCACCATGCCGTAATGCATCGCCCGGCCCATGACATCGGCATCGACGTTGGGGCTGACCAGCAGCCGCCCGCCGGCCTTGTGCAAGCGATCGACATCGGTCGCGGTCAGCACAGTCCCGGCGCCGACCAGTGCCGTCGCCGGCAGCGCGTCAACAATCCTCGCGATCGAGGCAAAAGGGTCCGGCGAATTGAGCGGCACTTCGATCGCTTCGACGCCGGCCTCGAAGATCGCCCGGCCAACGGCCACCGCCTCGTCCGGCTTGAGGCCGCGCAGGATGGCGACAAGGCCGCGCCCGAGCTTCGGAAACGGTGCGGTCTCGGTCATGCTACAACTCCGCTTCCGGCCATCATGCCATTTTCACGCGCCGCCTCGATCAAGCCGGCACGCACTGCCTCGTCGGCATCGACGGCTCTCACCGCAAGTCCGGCAAGACCGAGCGCCTCAGTATAGAGCGTGCCGAGCGCGCCGGAAGCGACCAGCACGACCGACCCGCCTTTGCCATAACGGCGGCTGGCCGACGCGATCTCGCCGCCGATCAGCAGGCCGGACAGGCAAGCAGCGGCATCGTCGGGGTTCAGGTCCTGCAGCAGGCCCGCGGCGCGGATCGAGAACAGCCTCGACGTGACATCGCCGCCCTCGGCCAGCGCTTGCTCGCACCAGCGCCGGAAAAACGGATTGCCTGCTGCAACCGGCTGGGGCTGCTCGCCAAGCGAATGGCGCAGGATCGAATGCGCCGCCAGCACCGAAAACAGCTCGCCGGTCGGCCATGTGCAGAAACCGGTAACGGCGCTGTCCTCGACCAGCACCCATTTCGAATGGGTGCCGGGCATGCAGACGAGATGGCGGCCTTTTGACGGCAAACCGGCGCCGGCAAGCTGCGTTTCCTCGCCGCGCATGACGTCAGGCGCGTCGGCCTGGCGCTGGGCCAGGCCCGGCACGATGCGGATGTCGCGGCGCTGGCCGGGGACGCGCGCAGCGCCGGCAAGGATGGCACCGATCGGCGCCGGCACGGTGACATAGGGCGCCTCGAGCCAGCCCTGGCGCGATCCGGCCATGCCGCAGATGATGACGGGCATCGCTTCCGGCGCGCCCATCGCCGCCAGATGGCCTTCGAGGATGGTCGAAAACCCGGCGGCTTGCGCGGTGATCAGCCCGTCGTCGCCGCGACGCTCGGCAAGGATTTTTCCGGCCTCATCGACCAGCCAGACCCTGAGACGGGTCGTGCCCCAGTCGACAGCGGCCACAGAAGGCATGTTGCTCGCTGAGTTCACAGGAAGCCCCCATCGACGATCAGCATCTGCGCGGTCAGCATGCGCGAAGCATCCGACGCCAGGAACAGCACCGTGCCAACAATGTCTTCCGGCTGCATCACCTGCTTGATGCATTGCTTGGCAATATGGGCGGCGAGCGCCTGTTCGGTGACCCAGAGCTCCTTCTGCCGCTCAGTGATCACCCAGCCGGGTGCGATCGCATTGACGCGAATGCCGTCGGCGCCGAGCTTGCCGGCAAGCCCCTTGGTCAGGCCGACGATGCCGGCCTTGGCCGCGGTATAGGCCGGCATATCGGGGTGGTTGATCAGAAACGATGTCGACGTGAAGTTGATGATCGAGCCGCCGCCGGCGCGCTTCATGCCCGGTGCCACCGCCTGTGCGGAGAAGAAATGCGGACGCAGATTAACCGCTTGGTTGTTGTCCCAGAACTCCACGGTGACATCTTCCACCGCGTGGCGATCGTCAACTGCTGCATTGTTGACCAGCACGGTGACGTCGCCATGGGCTTCGGCCGCCTTGGCGGCTGAAGCCCGCAGCGCCTCGATGTCGCGTATGTCCGTCTTAAGATAGAGGGGCCGCCGGCCAAGATCCTTCTCGATGCGGTCGGCCA
Organism: Mesorhizobium sp. WSM4849; assembly: GCF_055811385.1. Lineage (NCBI taxonomy): Bacteria > Pseudomonadati > Pseudomonadota > Alphaproteobacteria > Hyphomicrobiales > Phyllobacteriaceae > Mesorhizobium > Mesorhizobium sp. WSM4849. The sequence goes on along the minus strand of NZ_JBVVPW010000020.1, from coordinate 72,540 downwards.
GCGCCAGGCTCGGGCCATCGGCGATGTCGATGAAGGCGACCCTCGCTCCCTGGCGGGCAAAACCCTCGGTCAGCGCCGCGCCGATGCCGGAACCGCCGCCGGTGATCAGCACCGAAGCACCTTCAAGGTCGGCAAAGCGCGCCGATGGCATCATCTTTTTCTCCCTGCGCATGACCCCAAAAATCGGTTTCGATTTTCGGAAAGGATCATGCGCAAAATCAAAGTGCTATAGCGTCCTTTGCGCGTCCAAAAAGGAAGCTCGGCGCTGTAGGCTCAATCGGCGCGCATCCTAGCCAGCCCGGTCGGGGGAGCAAGGGAGAAAAACGGATTCCGGAGGCTTATGTCAGACAAAAAGACGATCACGCCCCACTACGCGTCCTCGCAGCGCGGCCAACCCACGAAGGCATCGAGCGCACGCACAGCCTCGCTTTGTCTGCAACTGACCGACAGACGCCCGCTTGCAGCAGGCAATCCTCAAAATGTCGCGATTGGCAGATGACCAGCGAGGTTGTACAGGCAAGCAAGCAGCCCATACGATCCGCCGGAGATCCGCCATGCCTTTGAAAATCGCCGTCCAGATGGACCACATCTCCACCGTCTCGATTGCCGGCGACACGTCTTTCGCGCTGTCGCTGGAAGCGCAGCGGCGCGGCCATCAGCTCTTCCATTATACGCCCGATCGACTGTTGCTGCGCGGCGGCAAGGTGTTTGCCCGCATCGAGGCAATGCAGGTCCGCGATGAGAAGGGCAATCACTATTCGCTCGGCGAAGAAGTCCGCACCGACCTGTCGGAGATGGACGTCATCCTGCTCAGGCAGGATCCGCCGTTCGACATGAACTACATCACCACGACGCATATCCTCGAGCGTATCCATCCCAAGACGCTGGTGGTCAACGACCCAGCCTGGGTGCGCAACAGCCCGGAAAAGATCTTCGTCACCGAATTTCCCGATCTGATGCCGGAAACCCTGATCACCAAGGACCCGCTGGAGGTCGCCGCCTTCCGCAAGGAGTTCGGCGACATCATCGTCAAGCCGCTCTACGGCAATGGCGGCGCCGGCATCTTCCACCTGCACGAGGCCGACCGCAACCTTGCCTCGCTGCTCGAGATGTTCGGGCAGTTGTTCCGCGAGCCTTACATCGTGCAGCGCTATCTCAAGGAGGTGCGCGCCGGCGATAAGCGCATCATCCTGATCGACGGTGAGCCGGTCGGCGCCATCAACCGGGTGCCGGCCGAGACTGATTCACGCTCCAACATGCATGTCGGCGGCCGCGCCGAAAAAACCGAACTGACAGCGCGCGAGCGCGAGATCTGCGCGCGCATCGGCCCGTCGCTGAAGGAGCGCGGCTTTATCCTCGTCGGCATCGACGTGATCGGCGACTACATGACCGAGATCAACGTGACGTCGCCGACCGGCTTGCGCGAGGTGCAGCGTTTTGGTGGCGCCGATATTGCGAGCCTGTTCTGGGATGCGGTCGAGGACAAACGCAAGTAAGCGCATGCTTAGCGGAACAGCGGTTTTCCGACCCGTAGCCGACGCAACGCCATCGGAGCTTAGCGTTCAATTGTTCCCGTAATGTTCTTGCCTCAGCCGTAAATCTGTGGTTGTCTGCGGCGAAGCCGTTCGCGGCATGATCGCAGAGGCTTGGGCAAGCCTGCATCCGGGGGTGAAAAAATGGTTGCGCGGGTCCGTACGGTCGCTTTCCAGGGCATCGAGGCCGTACCGGTCGACGTGCAGGTGATGATCGCGCCCGGCAAGGTCAACATGCACATCGTCGGCCTCGGCGACAAGGCGGTGGCCGAAAGCCGCGAGCGGGTGCAGGCGGCGCTGCACGCGTCGGGCCTGTCGATGCCGTCGAAGAAGGTCACGGTCAATCTGGCGCCGGCCGACCTGCCCAAGGAAGGCAGCCATTACGATTTGCCGATCGCGCTCGGCCTGATGGCGGCATTGGGCGCCATTCCGGGCGACATGCTGTCCGGCTATGTCGTGCTTGGTGAGCTGTCGCTTGACGGCACCATCGCCGCTGTGGCCGGCGCGCTGCCGGCGGCGATCGGCGCCAATGCCGAAGGCAAGGGCCTGATCTGTCCTTTCGCCTGCGGCCCGGAAGCGGCGTGGGCCGGCAAGGATTTCGACATCCTGGCGCCACGCAGCCTGATCTCCATCGCCAATCATTTTCGCGGCACGCAGGTGCTGTCGCGGCCGGAGGCCGGCATCCATGCCTCGGCGCGTGACCTGCCGGATCTCGCCGACATCAAGGGCCAGGAGACCGCCAAGCGGGCACTCGAAGTGGCGGCGGCCGGCGGCCACAATCTGCTCAAGCTGTGGACGAAAGACCCCTATTTCGGGCCTTGGACGCCATTGATGTAGACAGTAGCGTCATTCAGGTGGCGAGGGACGGGGAGATCAGCGATGTTGTACCTTGAGATGTCGCGCGACGACACTCATGGAGGGGGCTCTTGGGGCTTCACAAAGTGTGTGTGGGCGCCGGTCCAAAAGGAAAATGGGAGCTCTTGGCCCTTCTGGAACAAGGTCGCAGAGATCGAAGCGGGCGATGTGGTTCTCCACCTGCGGGGCGTTCCGCCGCACGCGGAGTTCGTGGGGTATTCGATCGCTGCATCAGACGGTTATTCAACCGCTGACCGGCCTCCGGAACCCAAGGGATGGTCATTCTCCGAGGCTTTTTTTCGGGCAGAACTTGAGCAGTTCACCCCATTTGAAGTGCCCATCAACCTCAGCGAGGTATTCAGGGCAAGGCGAGAGCCCCTTGAGACTTACTTCGAGCGGAACAGGGCGAAGGGCGCCGACAGACGCAATGTCTTCTTCGTGCGGCAGGCTGGGAGGCTTCAATGCCTCAACGGCGCATACCTCAGCGAGGTCGACGATGGCTTGTTCGAGGCGCTGTTCGACGACTTGCTGCAGACGTCACCAGCCAAAGGCGTCGCCGTTGTCAAAACGGCTTCGGTGTTGTCCGAAATAAAGCGGCGCGTAGGCCAACGGGAGTTTGCCCAGGCAGTCAGAGCGTTGTACGGCGGCAGATGTTGCTTCCCCGGTTGCTCGGTGGACGATGATCGGTTCTTGGTAGCGTCCCACATAGCGAGGTGGAGCGACAACCCTTCGCTCAGGGGTCACACTGGTAACGGTCTGTACCTGTGCCTCACTCACGACAGGGCATTCGAGCTCGGTCTCTACACGCTCGACGCAGAGTTCCGTATTCACGTGAACGTGGCGAAGAGGGGTTCAACAGTAGTGGCGGACATCGCTCAATGGCATGGTCAGCAGGTACGCCTTGGAACAGTTTTGCCGCTCCAAGAAGCGCTGTTAGAGCACTGGATTAGAGTAGCTGCCGACCCGATCAGTTGACCCGCCGCCGCATACGAGGCGGGCGCGACTAACGCCTTGTGCAGCAGGCGTTCAAGCTCACTTTGCTCCCCCCGCACCGCGCATTTGCGCACTTCGTGCCCCAACCGCTTGCCGTATAAGGGTTTGCTCAGCGTCGCATGCTTCGCTCAGAAATCGTCTGGCAAGACTGCCGGCATTTCCGCCGTGCCAGTGGCTATTCGAGCTGCCTCGGCTGCGGCCTTCGCGATGGCCTGCAGTAGGTTCCTTTGAACATCGGCAGCTTTGACCGCTCGAAAGTTCGCGATGACCTGCTGGAGAGCCAGCTCCGTGTTCGCGGCGAAGTAGTCGTCTGGGTTGGGCTTGCCGAACTCGGCCCCGGTCTCCACCACCTCCCTCGCTTCGTTCATGAGCTTCCAGATCGATGGGAACTCCTGCCTCATCCATGCGGGCACAGTGCGGGCAGAGATAAGACCTCCAAGCTCGCGTGCCATCTCACGCGCGGACTTCACCCGGACCGCATGGCTCTTCCTGCCCGGCTTCTTATGCCTGCCAGCTTTGACATAGGCTTTGAAGACTTCGCGCCTTTCGCTGGGCTTCAGACGCTTGCCATGGGTCATGTTGTTCTGAGCAGCGATCCAGCGGTATTCATCGGGGCTCGCACCTGTGACGACTGTGGCGTCAATGGAGGCATTCCCGGCTGCCTCTGCGGCCTTTGTTCGGTGCCAGCCGTCCACCAGCACAAAGCCCCGCTGGTGGTCATCATCATCAACAGGCGCGACTGTTATGGGCGGAAAGATCGCGCCGGCTTGCATGTGCCGCCGGTATTCCTCGACCAGCTTCCAGTCGATCCCTTCCCTGATCTGGGTCGCTTCGTCTTGGATGAGGGCCGATAGGCTGACCCGGGCGGAGTTGGCCTGCGCTTTGGATGTCTGATCTGTCATGCTGTTTCCTTCTTAGGAGCTTCCAAGGTGGGCAGCCGGTGCTTCTCGACCAGCAACTCACACGCCTTCTCCAATGCCTCGCCCATGTGCCTCAGGACCCTTCCACGCGGCCTTGGGTAGATGTGCAACTCTTTCGCGGCTGGCCCCTCGCCCCATCGCTTGTGCGTTCCTGAGGCCATCCTGTGGACGAGCTTGGCGGCTTGCACCTGCTTGAACTCAGCTTTGCGCTCCGCCTGTGGGTCGTCCCTTATGATCATCTCGACCGCCAGCCACGCGGCGATGACACGACGCGGGTCGATGCCGGCCTTCCTGAGCCTCGCCCAGGCGGCCTTCGCGCGTTCCTCTGGTGATAGCCCCCGCAACCTGAACGCCTCCACATGAGGCCCTGCGGTCCGCAGAAGTGTCTCCACCCGGTCGACTGCATTAGCCACGTAGGTGTCGTTCTGGTTCGCCTCCAGCCACGCCAGAGCAGAGCCCCGGTAAGGGTTGATCTCTCGTGCCCCATAGGACGGCCTGTAGGGGCTCCCGTGGCGAGCGTAGCGATCAGCATGGGAACGGCAGAAGCGCGTATCCAAGCCGTCTCCTGTGCCCGCACGGGCCGGCCTGCCGCAGCCGACCACGCGGCATCGGGTAAACATCGCGCTGGGCTCATTCGCCCGGCCCTTCACTTCGGCCTTCCGCTCGCGCTTAGCCATCCAGTTGGTCAATGGTCATCATCCTCAAAGTAGCCACCCCGCATTGGCGGGAGGGCAAGCGTCTACTGCGGGGCGAGTGACAGGGACAACCGCAAATGTGTCCCAGCCTCATTACTCAGCGTCAGGGGTCGCCACGGAGGCGTCGGGAGGAGCAAGGCGCTTTGCCAGCTTGGCGAGGGTCGAGCGAGAGCAGTTGGTCGCCCTGACGATGGTGTTCCAGCTCTGCTTGTTCCGGAGCATGTCCAAGATGGCCTCGTTGCGTTCGGCATCCTCTGGCCGCCCCTTCATGCGCCCCTCCGCCTTCGCCTTCGCGATCCCCTGAGCCTGCCTGCGGCGTCGGTCGTCATAGTCCTTGCGGGCGATGGCGGCGAGCATGTCGAGCAGCATCCCATTGATCGCGTCGAACATCCGCCCGGTGAAGGCGTCCTCGGTCTTCAGCATCATGTGCGAGGTCGGCAAGTCCAGTGCCACGACCTTGACCTCTCGGTCCTTGATCTCTCTCTTGAGCTGGTCCCAGTCCTTGTCCGACAGGCGGCTCAGGCGGTCGACCTGTTCGGTGAGCAAGATGTCGCCGGGCTTGCTGTCCCTGAGCAGCCGGAACAGCTCTGGCCTGTGCAGCGAAGCCCCGCTCTCGTTCTCCTCGTAGCTTGCGGCGATGGTCAGCCCCCGCTCCCGGCAGAACGCTTCAAGGTCCTCTCGCGAGCGGCCGGCGTCCTGTTCCTTGGTCGACGCCCTCAGATACGCTCGAATGAATGTCACAATGCCCTCCAGTTCGTTTTGACTGGTTCGCTAATAAGCGGTTCGCTTTGAGTGGTCAAGGGGTATTTCTCGAACCAGACCGAAGCCGGTTCGGAAAGGGCACACCCAAGTGAACCTCCCGCCACGCCGCTCCTGCCAATGCCACAGCGCCGAATGGGTCGGCCGGTGCCCCGCGACATTGGGTTTGGTGTGCCCCATTCCCAGCACCGTGTGTCGTAGGCTCGCCGAGGGGCACGTTGGGCAGTTGACCGGGGGCAGGGGGGAACCGACGCGCGGCGATGATCTGATCGGGGGGCGCGCATTTTTTTCCCAAATACTTGGCAAACCGTCGAAGCGACCAGAAGATACGTGTCTTGACCATGTGTACAGCAGCGCTACCTGCTGCCATGAGGCAACGAGGGGCGCAGGCTGATCCGGTGTTCCTGTGGCAAGGCAGGTTTGCTGCGCTTCGCTCGGTGAGAGAAGATTGTCCAATGTTGCGCCGTACCGCATTGGCAGCGACGGCAGTCCTCGGGCTGATGGCAGCCCCAGCGCGATCCGACGTTGTTGTCGATCAAGCCGTCGAACAATTCCATCGTACCTGTTTGGCCGAGGGGCCCAACTTCGAGCGCATGATAGTGACCGCGCACGAACACAGGTGGACACTTATTGCCGAAGGAGGTTTCGCCGAACTCGCGCCGGTCGCTGATCCAACCTCGGTGGAGGCATGGCTGGTTGCCGAGCCGGAGGAAGGGTTGCCAGCAGGAACCATCATCGGCACTACGAAGGCAACGCTGAACGGCAAACCCGTGCAGACATGCACGCTGGCATTTCCCGATGTCGATCCTGAGACATTTCGGCAGAGTTTCTTCACCCGCACGGATGCCGAGAAGATTGCCGAAGATCGTGATACGGAGGAGTTCTCGCGTCTCTACATCCTCATTGCCGGCGGACGTAAGCAATTTGTACGGCTGGTAGTCCTGCCTTCAGCGACGTCAGGAAACCCGCGCGTCGTTGCCAGTTCGATCATGGCCGACTGACACGTCGTTCTTCCCGCGCGACTTAGCGCAGGAAGATTTCGTGCAGCGCAAGGGCAACAAGAGCCGCGCCAGCCAAACCTTCCATCGAGCGGGTAATGGCGTCGAACAATTCCGGTCGGCCCTCGACGAAGCGGACAAGGCGCTCGCGCAAAAGGATCGAGAGGACAGCGACACACGACAGGGTGATCGCCACGCCGATCATCATTGTCCCAGCGAACAAAAGCCCTGCCGCTGGAACTCCTCTGGTAATCGCGAAGGTCATCGCGAACAGTGTCAACGGGCATGGGACCAACCCAGCCATGACGCCCACTGCCCCACCTTCGAGGTCTTGGTGGTCATGTCGATGACGTACAGCGCGCCAAAGCATCCAGGCGCCGATCAAGCCAAGCAGCCCGCGACTGATGTCTTCGAGCAACGGCGCTCGGCCCACACTTCCAAGAGTGACGGAAACGAGCGGCAGGGACAAAGCCGCGATCAGCACCGCGATGGCCACGTGCGTGAACGACAGGGTGAGCGATACCATAAGGCCCCGCATGACCTTCGCCTCCGAGCCGGCAAGATAGGTAGCCAGGACGGCCTTGCTGTGCCCAGGGGTCAGGGCATGGATTGCCCCGAAGGCGACCCCCATCGGCAAGAACGCAAGGAACCCCAGCCAGTCGCTGCCCGTGGACAGGACCTTAATCTGCTCAGCAAGCGCCAGATAGATGGTGCGCTGGATTTCGACGAGCGTGTAGAACATGGGCCTCAGTGATGATGGCCATGGTGATCATGGTCGTGACGATGATGATCATGATCATGGTGACCATGGCCGTGACTGGTCTGCACATCCGACGAAGCAAACCGAACGTTCGCGACTGCCAGCGCCGGCATGTGGGCGAACAGTTCGCTCTCCAGCGCCGTGGCCACCTTGCCAGCTTGGACTACCGACAGGTGGTCGTCGACCGCTATGGCAACGTCCGCATGGAGCTTGTGGCCGATCCACCGAGCCTTGGCGTCCACCACCTTGTTGATGCCGGGGACATGGTCGGCCGCATGATGGATTTCATCGAGGACACCGGGCTCAAGACCGTCGAGCATCCGGGTAAGCACAGAGCGCGCCGACTGCCAGACGATGCCGAAGATGGTAACAGTGATGATCAAGCCAATGATCGGGTCTGCTAACGGGAAGCCCAGCCAGACACCTATCGCGCCAACCACGACAGCGAGGCTGGTAAGTCCATCGGTGCGAGCGTGGTAGCCATCCGCGATCAGCGCCGTGCTGTTGATCTCGCGACCGACCCGAATGCGAAATACCGCGACGATCTCATTGCCCAAGAAGCCCACGATGCCTGCCGCAATGAGCCAGCCAAGATGTGACACCACTTGGGGCCTGATAAGCCTGTCGATGGCCTCGTAGCCAGCCACGACTGCACTGATGAGGATGATGAGGACGATGAGGATGCCAGCCAAGTCCTCGACGCGACCGAGACCATAGGGGAACCTGTCCGTCGGCTTCCTGCGCGCGAGCCTGAACGCAATCCAAAGGGGGATCGCTGTGGTGGCATCGCCAATGTTGTGGATCGTGTCTGCGAGGAGCGCCACGCTGCCCGAAAGCAGCACAACCCCGATCTGCAGAGCCGCAGTGATCGCAAGGATGATGAACGACCATTTGATCGCCCAGATGCCCCGGTCGGTCGTCGCGATGGTTGCGTCGATCACACCATGCGTGTGGCCGTGTCCTCCTCCTCCGCCGTGGTCATGTCTGTAGGAACCGTCCTCGTGTCCACGAGGGCCGAAGCCGAACCAGTCCAACACCTTCGCCCACATCGTCGACCTCACAGGTATTTCGTCAGCACTTTGAGTTCCGCGAGCGCACCGACCGAGCCGGAACCTTCAGCTTCGTCCTGAAGGCAATGCTCTATGTGATCGTGGATCAACTCACGCTTGGCGTTCGCAACCGCGCTTTCGACGGCGTGGAGTTGTTGGGCTAAGTCAACACATGGGCGACCCTCCTCGAACATTGTGAGGATCGACGCTAAGTGGCCATTGGCTCGCTTCAGCCGGGCGATGATCTTGGGATGGGACTGGTGCTTCATCCAACGGTGGGTATCCTCCCCCGGAGGATAATGCAAGAGGCGGGCAAGTGGAGGTCGGTGAGCCCTGCTGTGCCTGTTTTGACCGAAAGGCATCCTTCAAAGGAGCCAGCGGCTCCACACCTATTCACACCCAGCCGGCTGTCCAGTATTGTGATGAGGGGAGCGGGGCAATCGGAATGGAGCCCGAGGACGATCTGAAGTCCCGTATCGAGGCTGCTCTTGCTCGCGGCCGCCTTAGCCAATGGCAGCGGCATTTCCTGCTCGACATGCGCGAACGGCTGGTGAAGTACGGTGCGCGCACACGCCTGAGCGCGAAACAGTGGGCGAAGCTCCATGAGATCATAGGTCCGACATCGCCGAGCCACTCTACACCATCACGTTCGCCCCTGAACAAGGCTCCATCGTCGTCGCGCTGGCGACCACGCCGCTCGCGAAGCCTCCTCGCTCGCGAGGCACGATATCTGGCATCCCGGTTCGCGAGAACTTTTGGGGTCGCGCTGGCACTGGTCGTCGGGTCCCTGATCTACTCGTTCGTCGTCAAAGGCGGCCACGTCACATGGCCGAGCATACCGTCCTTCGCGAGAACAAGCACAGGCGACAGAGAGCCGCTCGCCAGAACGCAGTTCATCATTACGGACGGCGACACTATCCGGCTCGACGGGGCTGCAAAGGGAACCCGGCTGGTCGGCTTCAATGCTCCTGAGAGCATCGACCCAAGGTGTGCTGTTGAAGCTGACCTTGGGCATCGGGCAAAGGCCCGCCTCACGGAGCTGGTTGCATCGGCAAAGCTGGAACTGAAGATGGTCCCATGTTCTTGCCCGGCAGGCAGTGAGGGGACTGATCGCTGCGACTACGGGCGAAGTTGCGGCTCGCTCTTCGCCAATGGGCAAGACGTTGGCGACGTGCTGATCTCCGAAGGACTGGCGGTGCCGTTTGTTTGCGGCGCGACGGACTGCCCGCCGACGCCTCGTCCGTGGTGCGCATCCTGAGGGCTGGGGAAACTCATGGTCAAAACCGTTGGACCATCTTGGCAACGACGGAGACGCACCGCTACCGCCGTCCTAAGGAAGAGACGCTATCGCGGCCAACTCTTGGCAGGCGGGCAGGCGATTGATGTTCGGTTCTCGCTGTCCGCCAAGGCCGACTGCCGCCTGCGCTTCAAGTTCGACGCATTGAACGGGCGGAGCTTCCTGCTACTCGCGCAGACAATGGGTAAGCCGGGACAACCCAGTGAGCGCCTTAGCCTCGAGGCATACACCAAGTCAGGAGACCGCATTGCGTCCGACACATTGTCGCTGACGGGATACCGGGTGAACGATGAGGGCCACTTCATAGACGTGAGCTATCTGACCGCGAATGTCTCGCAAATCATGAAGGAGAAGGCACCTAAGCCCGTCCTGAGGCTCTGGTTTCGTGGGTTCTCGTCCTTTCGGAACTCACCTATCAAAACGCCTCTGGGGACCTTGGCTGTCTGGGGTTCCTCTGACGGCTCCCATGCGGACGAAATGTCCGGGTGCGTGAGGCTTATGGCACCGAGCGAGGCGCCCGGAGCAGACTGGGTCACCGAGGCAGATCAGTTCCTGCGTCACATGCATCAGGGCCTCGCGTTCGCTCATGGCGCGCGCCTCCAGACCCCCAGGTTGGACTACTTCGAGGGCAATACATTCACCGCCACGTTCTACAGCGGTGCGGGCTACCGGCAGGAGTTCTCTGTCCAGCACTTCTTGAACCATGACCCATTCATCGCAGCATTGGCGCGCCGCTACTTCGAGCAAGGTCCGGTTCCTGAAGTCATCTGGATAGGGCTGCGGTGGATGCAAAGCGGCTCGACAGTCAATGAAGTTCGCTTCTTGACCGCCATGACCGCACTGGAAACGATCATCGAAACGGTGCTCCCCGCGAAGAGGGGAAGCGCAGCCCCCAAGTCAACCTTCAACGGGCTTCGACAGAAGCTCTTGGACGTGGTCGATCAGCACGCCGACCTTACCGCCAGTCAAAAGGAAATCTTCAAGGAGAGGATCAAGGCCATCAACCAAAAGCCCCTGTCGGCCAAGATCGATGCTTTGTTCGATCACTATGGGATGTCACGGCGAGATTTCGGCATGGGGACGATAGTGTCGCTCGTGAAGTTACGGAACACGCTTGTGCATACCGGCGTGCTACCTGACGAGATCGACATCTGGGACAGCATCATTCTCGTCCGCGAACTCATCACGCGGATTTTGTTGAGCGAGATCGGGTTCGAGGGACGTTATTGTTGCTACATCGGAGGACAGCACGACCGAGACTTCCCCGAGTTATCCCTGCCACCCTGACGTCACGCGAAGAGCAGATCAGGCGTCCTCTTTCGGCCACGCATACATGATCCCAGTGGTCTCTCCCGGAGCGTGCTTCCAGTGGAGCCAGAGACGCCCGCTCGGCCAGTCCACCTCGACCTTAGTGAAGAGCTGCCGAAGGATGGCGTTGATCAGTGCCACGTCTCGCGGCTCCTCGGCCTCCGCCGCGTCGACAAACTGCGCCGCAGTGACCTGAACTCGGTTCGTCAAGGTGTCCGCTATGTGCCGCTCAAGGTCAGCGATGGTGCGTCGGATGTCATCCTGTGCCGCTTGGTTCAGCCTCAGGCGGTCCAGCAACGCGGGTGAGTGCCCTGCCTGCGCGATTGCATCGACCACGTTCTCAATCTCATCGCCGATTGCCATCTCTGCGGCGGTCGCCCGCTCCAATTCCGTTTGCAATGCTTCGTCCGTCGCCGGAAGCGATGCGTTCAGCCAGCCGGCGTTATTGATGATCGCTTCTTCGACGTCACCGACGCGGACCTGACGGTATTCGCAGCCGGCTCCGGCCTTGGCGGTGGTGCAGACCAAGTATGGCTTGCCGCCCTTCTTGCCGCCCTTGTTCACGCGCGTCATAGTCGCGCCGCACTTGGGGCACTTCGCGAGGCCCGCGAGGATGTTCGCCATGCCCCCGCCGTTGCTCTCCCTGACGCCTCGCCCGTTGGAAAGAGCGCTGACCCTGTCGAACACCTCACGGTCGATCACCGCCGGGAAATACCCCTCCACCGTCTCGGTCGGAACCCGTCGCTTCTTTCCGTCCACTATCTCAATGCGGTGGGGCGTGAACGAGCCGATCGTAGCGGCCTCTGAGAGCATCTTCTTGATGTAGGTTCGATGCCAGTGAGTACCCCGACCAAACACCGCGATCCCCTCCCTGTTGAAGGTTTCGGCGATCGTATGCTGGCCCTTGCCCGCCAGCGTCATGTCAAACACGCGGCGCACGATGTCATCTCTTCCCGGTATCAGGTCAAAGCCTGTCCGATCTTCCCTGAGGCGCAGCCATCCGGGGCAGAGTGCCGACAGTGGCTTGATGGCCGCGTTGCGCCGCTTGTTGGCCCACGCCTCGCCGACACGCCGACCCTTGGTGGCGCTCTCGTCGTTCGCCCGCATGAACATCAGCAGCGCAAGCATCATGTCCATTGGGTTTTGCCGGAGGCTGTCGTAGCTGTACTGCTTGCCATCGCTCAGAGTGGCCACGGTCACCCCTGCCTTCGCGATGTCCCTGAGCGCGTCCAGTGCGTCCCAAACGTTCTCTCGGGAAACCCGGTCCAGGTTCTCCACCAGAAGGAACGACCCCTTCGGAATGTCCCCTGATCGGACGTACGCCAAGAACTCCCCCAGCATCCCGTCGACCGTGTTGCGGCCGCGATAAGCCGACATGCCGAGGTCATGGAACGTGAACTTCCGGTCGATGTCCAAGCCGTGTAGCGCTGCGTACCTCTCTGCCGCCTCAGTCTGGCGTCGGAAACTGTCACCCTTGGCTTGCTCCGGGGTGGAGAACCGCACGTAGGAGTAGGCTTTCGGTCTGCTGGGAAGGGCGGAGTGGGCAGCGTGTTTAGTCATCGGCAGGGCCTTACAGGTTAGGAGGTCTTCTGTCCATAACATGCTGATGGTCGGACCGCCGGGATCGGGAAAATCGATGCTGGCGCAGCGGCTGCCGTCGATCCTGCCACCGCTGGCGCCCAGGGAATTGCTCGAAGTCTCGATGATCGCATCGGTGGCCGGCGAACTCGGCGAGGGAAAACTGACCGACCGGCGGCCGTTCCGCGCCCCGCACCATTCGGCCTCGATGGCGGCGATGGTCGGCGGCGGCCTGCGCGTGCGGCCGGGCGAGGCCTCGCTAGCCCATCACGGCGTGCTGTTCCTCGATGAATTCCCCGAATTCTCGCCGCAGGCGCTCGACGCACTGCGCCAGCCGCTGGAGACCGGCGACTGCATGATCGCCCGCGCCAATCATCGCGTCACCTATCCGGCGCGCATCCAACTGGTCGCGGCGATGAACCCGTGCCGCTGCGGCATGGCCGGTGAGCCGGGCTATCGCTGCCTGCGCGGCGACCGTTGCCGCACCGACTACCAGGCGCGCATTTCCGGCCCGCTGCTCGATCGCATCGATCTCCGGATCGAAGTGCCGGCGGTCTCGGCCAGCGATCTGATCCGGCCGGACCGGGCGGAGAAAAGCGCCGCGGTGGCATTGCGCGTGGCACGCGCCCGGACGATCCAGCGCGAGCGTTTCGAACGGCTCGGCGCGACATCCGCCACCACCAACGCGCATTGCTCGCCCGCCGTCATCGAAGAGATCGCCATGCCGGATGCATCAGGCCTGTCGCTGCTCCGGGATGCCAGCGAAAAGCTCGGCTTTTCCGCGCGGGCCTATCATCGGGTGCTGAAAGTGGCGCGAACGCTGGCCGATCTCGAGGCCAGCGAGACGGTCGGCCGCATCCATCTGGCGGAAGCGATTTCCTACCGCATGAGTTCGGAGCGGATGGCGCAGGCGGCGTAGGGGCGCTCCCCTCCCCCTTGAGGGGAGGGTGGCCGCGAAGCGGCCGGGAGGGGTCGTCGAAGAGACGCTCGGCCTCGCCGCATTTCGAATATTACGACGATCCTACCTCCCGAGGGATGTCATCCAGAGTTGGGTTGGCGCACTGCCTTTGCGACCCCTCTCGGCCCTTCGGGCTACCCTCCCCTCAAGGGACCCTCAAGGGGAGGGGACGCCGGCTCCCGCGCCGTCCCATTTGGAGTTCGCGTTGCGGGCCTGAGCCCTTCGCCTCAGGCGCCCTGCTTCGCCTTCAGCTCCAGCCGCCGCGCGTGCAGCACCGGTTCGGTGTAGCCGTTGGGCTGGACCCGGCCCTTGAAGACGAGGTCGCAGGCGGCGAGGAAGGCGATCGATTTGTCGAAGTCGGGCGCCATCGGCCGATAGAGCGGATCGCCTGCGTTCTGGCGGTCGACGACGCCAGCCATGCGCTTCATTGTCTCCATCACCTGGTCTGACGTGCAGACGCCATGATAAAGCCAGTTGGCGATATGCTGTGAGGAGATACGCAGCGTGGCGCGATCCTCCATCAGGCCTATGTCATTGATGTCTGGCACTTTCGAGCAGCCGACGCCCTGGTCGATCCAGCGCACGACATAGCCCAGAATGCCCTGCGCGTTGTTGTCGAGTTCCTTCTGGACCTCCTCCGGCGACCAGTTCGGCCGCACCGCTACCGGCACCGACAGGATGTCGTCGAGCTTGGCCTTCGGCCGGCTCTTCAGCGCCGCCTGCACGGCCTGAACGTCGACCTTGTGATAATGGGTGGCGTGCAGCGTCGCCGCAGTCGGCGACGGCACCCAGGCTGTGTTGGCGCCGGCCTTGGGATGGGCGATCTTCTCGGCCAGCATCGCGGCCATCAGATCGGGCATCGCCCACATGCCCTTGCCGATCTGGGCACGGCCGGCCAGCCCGCATTCCAGCCCGGTGTCGACGTTCCAGGCCTCATAGGCGGCAATCCAGGCGGCCTGCTTCATGTCGCCCTTGCGGATCATCGGGCCGGCCTCCATCGAGGTGTGGATCTCGTCGCCGGTGCGATCGAGGAACCCGGTGTTGATGAAGACGACGCGCTCTTTCGCGGCGCGGATCGCCTCCTTGAGGTTGACGGTGGTGCGCCGCTCCTCGTCCATGATGCCCATCTTGATGGTGTTTTTCGCCATGCCGAGCAGCGCTTCGACCCGGTCGAAGATCTCGACGGCGAAAGCGACCTCCTCCGGCCCGTGCATCTTGGGTTTTACGACGTATATTGAGCCGGCGCGGGAATTGGCGCGTCGTCCGTTCGGCCCGACATCATGTAGCGCGATCAGCGCCGTCATCGCCGCATCCATGATGCCTTCCGGCACCTCGTTGCCGTCGCGGTCTGTTATCGCCGGATTGGTCATCAGGTGACCGACGTTGCGGATCAGCATCAGCGAGCGACCGGGCAGCGTCAGCGCGCCGCCATCGGGCGCCGTGTACGACCGGTCGGGATTGAGTTTTCGTGTAAACGTCCTGCCGCCCTTGGTGATCTCCTCGGCAAGGTCGCCCTTCATCAGGCCGAGCCAGTTGCGGTAGACCAGGACCTTGTCCTGCGCATCGACCGCCGCGACCGAATCCTCGCAGTCCTGGATGGTGGTCAGCGCCGATTCCAAGATGACATCAGCGATGCCGGCTGGATCGGTCTTGCCGATCTGGTTGCTATGGTCGATGACGATCTCGATGTGCAGACCATTCCTTGTGAGCAGGACGGCTTCGGGATTGGCGGCATCGCCGCGATAGCCGGCAAACTGTCTGGGGTCGGCAAGCGTTGTGGCGCCGGCGCCCTCGCCCAGCCGCAACATGCCGTTGGCAACCGAAAGCCCGTTCACCCCTGCCCATTTGCCCGAGGTGACCGGCACCGACTCGTCGAGAAAATCCTTCGCCCAGACAATGACCTTGGCGCCGCGCACGGGATTGAATCTGCCGCCCTTCTCGGCGCCGCCGGTCTCGGGAATGGCGTCGGTGCCGTAGAGCGCGTCATAGAGCGAGCCCCAGCGCGCATTGGCGGCATTCAGCGCGTAGCGCGCGTTCATCACTGGCACCACCAACTGCGGCCCGGCGACCACCGAAATCTCCGGGTCGACATTTTCGGTCGCGACTGAGAAGGCAGGCCCTTCCGGCACGAGATAGCCGATCTCCTTGAGGAAATCCTTGTAGGCTTCCATGTCGCTGGGTGCGCCATTGTCGCGATACCAGCGGTCGATCTGGTCCTGCAACGTGTCGCGCTTTTCGAGCAGCGCCCAGTTCTTCGGCGAAAGATCGTGAACGACGGACGCAAAGCCGGTCCAGAAGGCGTCGGCCGCAATGCCCGTGCCCCGCAGCGCCTCGTTCACGACGAAATCATAAAGCTCGCGGGCAATCCGCAATCCGGCGATTTCGACGCGATCGGTCATCGGGGCTTCTCCAGACGAAAGGCATTGGCCGGGCCTTTTACATGTCAGGGTGGCACGGTCAATTCAGCTTAGAAGTGAAGGGGACGTATTTTGCAGCCGATCTCCCCCTGGAGGAGGAGATGGCCGGCAGGCCAGAGGGGGTCGCCTCGCATGGAGCGCGACCCCTTTTTGCACCAAATCGCGTCGCGCTTTATGCGCTGCGACCCTCTCTGTCGCCTTCGGCGACATCTCCCCCTCGAGGGGGGAGATTACGCGCTCACACCGCAATCCTTGGCCTGCCGGACGCCACCGCCACCACATGCGCCTCGATGAACATGCGTTGGCCCTCGACGGTCGAGACGCGGAATTCGCTGGCGACCTCGATCTCGGCGCTGTCGGTGCCGGCGTCCTTTGCCCGCCCGGCGGCGATTGTCCGCACATCGATTTCCGCCGCGGCGATCGCCGCAGCCTCGTCTAGAAAATCGCGCACGCTTTCGCCCGAGGCGACTCGAAACAGCCCTTCCTTGGGCTGGCTGACCCGCGCTTCCGCCGAAACCCTGACCTGACCGACGACGGCGCCGAGCGCATTGGCGACGTCGGTATCCTCGGGCACCACGCAGCCATTGCCGACCAGCGGTGGCAGCCCGCCATAATGCAGCGGCGCCGAGGCGCCGAGGCCGATGACCGGGCGGTCGAGCGCGACGCTGAGGCGGGCGATGCCGGGATGCGCGTCGACAGCGCGCTGCACCAGCGCGTGCGCCACGGTCGCCGCGCCATCGAGCCCGTCCTCGGCAAAGGCGGTTTCGAGGATGACTTCCGCCGACAGGCGGGTCAGCGTGGTCAGCACCCGTTCCGATATCTCCTCCGGCGAGGCGGCGATCGCCTGCCCGCGCCCGTCGCGCTTGCGGGCGAACAGCTCCGCACCCAGACGGGCCGAGGCGGCGTCCCAATTGGCCTGCTTGCCCAGCACATGGGCGGCATCCGACGGCGTGAAGCCGGCGACATGCACCAGGCCGCGCGACACCAGCCGGTTCAAAGTGGCGTTCTGGGCATTCGAGGTCAAAAGCCTGTCGACGGTGAGCGGAGTCGCGCGGATCATTTCATAAAGCTTGGCTTCGGCGCCGGTCAGGCCGGCCGCCAGCCGCTCCGGCACGCCGGTCCTGACCGCCAAGCGGCCATCCATGCGGCCGGGGTTGGGCGCCCGGATTTGGCGTTCCAGTTCGACAGTCACCGCCTCGCCATGCACCATGCCGGCCAACGCCAGCGGCACCAGGCGGCGCGGCCCAAGCAGGATTTTCGGGTTGAGCGCGCCGTCCTCCAGCGCCACTTCGGAATCGCCGCCGAGCCCAAAAGTGCGCATGGCGACGGCCTCGACCATGGTGCGGAAGCCGCCGACGGTGGCGCCTTCCGGGTCGAGCCTGGGACGACCGCCGTCGAGCACGGCGACATCGGTGGTGGTGCCGCCGATATCGGACACGACAGCATCGTCGAGGCCGGTCATGTGGCGGGCGCCGACAAGGCTGGCGGCGGGGCCGGAAAGGATCGTTTCGATCGGCCGCTGGCGGGCGAAGGCGGCCGAGACCAAAGCGCCATCGCCGCGCACCACCATCAGCGGGGCTGCGATCTTGCGGGCGGCCAAAAACCCTTCGGTCGCCGCCACCAGCCGGTCGATCATCGAGATCAGCCGGGCATTGAGCAACGTGGTGAGCGCCCGGCGCGGGCCGCCGAGCTTGGCCGAAAGCTCGTGGCTGGCGGTGACCGGCAGGCCGGTCTTTTCGCGGATGAGGTCGCGAGCGGCAAGCTCATGCGCCGGATTGCGGGTGGCGAAATAGGCGCAGACGGCAAAGCCGGACACCGAGGCGCCGAGTTCCGGCAGCGCCGCCTCCAGCCCGGACAGGTCGAGTTTTGCCGCATTGCCATGGACATCGTGGCCGCCGGGGCAGAACACCACAGGGTCGGTGCCGAGCGCCGCCTTCAGCCCGTCGCGGGCAAGATCGCCTTCGGAAAAACCGATCATCACCAGCGCCACGCGGCCACCCTGGCCTTCGACCAGTGCGTTGGTGGCGAGCGTCGTCGACATCGATACCAGTTTTATCGCTGCAGGATCGGTGCCGGCTTTTTGCAGCACCGCATCGACCGCGCCTGATATGCCGACCGCCAGATCGTGGCGGGTGGTCAGCGCCTTGGCTTTGGCGTGCACTTTTCCGCTTGGCCCGCCGGCTTCCGACCACAGCACGGCGTCGGTATAGGTGCCGCCGGTGTCGATGCCGAGGAACAGGGGGGAGGATTTGGCGGTCATATTTTAGCAGCGGTCCGGGGCGGCGAGGTTTTTGCTGTGAAGCCCTTAGCCGATATGGCCCGGCCGATAAAGCCGCGAGCGCTGGGCCAGGCGCGCGTAATCTCCCCCCTTGAGGGGGAGATGGCCGGCAGGCCAGAGGGGGTCGTCTCGCGTGGAGCGCCGGCATCCTTTGTCCGCGATCGAGTCGCGTCCGGACGTACCGACCCCCTCTGTCGCCTTTGGCGACATCTCCCCCTCGAGGGGGAGATTCCTGCTCACGGAACCAGATCGATCTCTTCGGTCTCGCCGCCGCTGCAGGTGTAGCAGCAATCGTCGCATTTTTCGGTGTTGCCGGGGCCGACGCCCCAATAGGTGCCCTCGTCGCCGTCGACCCAGGCGCCGTAGCAGATCGATTCACCGTCATCGCAGGACAGCGGGATCGACTTGGTCTCGCCGTCGCTGAGATAATAGTCCTGATTGTTGCCCGGCCAGATATGGTCGCGGTCCTGGCTGTAGAGCTCGACGCGCATGGCGTTGGGATGGCTGTTTTTGATGGCGAAGGTGACATCGCCGGCATAAGCCGCCGATGCAAACGATGCGGCAAGACAGAGCGCGACGGCGATGCGCCGCGCGAAAGCGTAAGACAACATGATGATTCCCCCCGGAATGAAACGGCCTGCCCGGCCGCGAGGAGACCATGGCATAGAGGCTGGAGGGGTGGAAGGGGGTGGCGGTAAATCTGCGCGTCGCGAAAGGCGCGACCTTTCCTTCTCCCCCTTTGTTTGGACTGGGGACATCGCGCTTCTGTCCTTGAACGGCATCCCGAACCCCCTCGCGCACAACGCGCAAAACTGTTCGCGATGTCCTCGCACACCTGTTCGCGATGTCCCCAGTCCAAACAAAGGGGGAGAAGGGGGAGCGCTTACCTCAACACCGCCACATGCGGCGCGAGCCGCCGGATCGCCGCGATCATGTCGGCGCCGGTGATGTCGAGCGAGGATATCTCCATATGGACGATGTTTTTGCCGAAGGGCAGCAAGCGGCCGAGCGCGTTGGCCGGCGCATATCTGATCGCATCGGGAGGCGGCTCGGTCAGTTCGAAGCTGATCATCGCCGCGCCTTCGCCGGAGGTGAGGTGCGCGCTGCGCACCTTCTCCCAGGGCACCAGCACGTCGCCACCGCGCCGGTCGCGAAAGCCACTGGCGTCGAGCACCACCTGGACGCCGGTGTCGAACGCGCCGCGCGCCAGGAACAGACCAAGCCCCAGGCAGCCAAGCGCCAGCACCACCACCAGGAACAGCCCTTGGCCCGGGGCGCCTGACGCAAGCCCCTTCAGCGCGAAGAAGCCGAAGATCGCAGCGATCAGGAGCGGCCCGAGCGCGGGAAAGATTTTTCCGGTGGGGCTGTTGCGGATTTCGACGGGCGAAGACATGGGCCACTCATCGGCCTGATTTCAGCAGGGTCCAGATCCAGCCGATGAATGTGAGGACCAGAAACGGATATCCGGCAGCGGGCAGCGGCGCCGAAGTCGGCAGCAAAGGGGCGCCCCAGAGGATCAGGCCTGCCGACACGACAAACAGCACAGCGGCCACGACAGCGGTCAGGCGCATCCACAGTGCGAAGGTTTTCGGCGCGCTGACCATGACAAGGGCGGCCGCCCAAAGCGAGATGCCCCCGACATAGGAGGGAACGCTGGCCTCGAGGCCTGCGGCATTGCCTGACAGCAGCAGGCTCTCGCCGGCGACGAAGGTGAGGAACCCGGCCGCGACGCAGTCATTGCCCAGCCGCTGGTACTTCATCGTCAAGAGGGCGGCTGCCACCACGAGTGCGACGCCGTCGATCGTCCAAAGTGTTTCGCGCAGCTCGGCGCTCGCCACGAAGGTGCCGGCAAGCCCAAAGGCGCCACCGATCGCCAGGCCAATCGCGGCGACGATATCGGAGATGGCAGGGTTGGCGGAACGCATTGAGATCCCCCTTCCAAGCCCAAGGATACTTCAGGAAAGGGCGTTCTCCAATCGTTGGTTTTCGTGGCGCAGCTCGCTCAGTCCCCATTTTCAGCGTGGATAACGCCTCCTGCGGCATATCTACCTTGCCGAACTGCCGCGCGTTCCTTTGCCCTCTTTCTGCTTGTCGAGCAGCTTGCCGGTCACCGGGCTGCCGGGCGCTCCCGGCAAAAGTACAGGATCGCGGCCGTGACAGCCAACACAACTGCGAGATAGTATGGCGAGAACGCCACGACTTGTTCTGCCGCTTCCCAGGTGATTGGCCTGCCTTGATCTTCGTTGCGCGCGATGATTGCTTCAACCATTGCGTCATGGCTGAACAGCATGTTGATCGCAAGGATCACGGCGCCGCTCGCTAATAAGGCGGCGTTGAGCAGTTTCGCACCTGTTGCAAACCTCAGCAACATGATGCCCCCCAAACCATAGAGCGCTCCGTAGACCATGAGCGAGACCATCTTGAGCCGTGTTTCCTCCACCATGAAAAGGAACGGCACTCCGGTGCCAGGCTCGGTCCCGCGCACCAGCTCGTTTACGCCGGACAGGACTCCGACCGTCCCAAGGAGGAGGTTTGGCCATTGGCGAAGCCGCACGCCGGCTTCCCATTCAGCGACAGCGTAGGATAGCAGATACTCACCGAGCGAGAGGTTCAGCAGGCGATTAATCGAGAGCAAGACCAGGGAAATGACGATTTGCGCCGACCACGGCAAAGGTCCGCCAAACGCAGTTTCCGGTAGTGATGGCGCTAGATAGATAGCCAGACCTACAACGGCATTGATCCAGATGAAATCAAGAAAAAGCGAAAGGAACGGAACAACATATTTGCGCATGAAAGGCGATTTTCCCCAAAGACCCCGAGGCAAAGATACAATCGGGGGTAGAAAACGCAATGGCGACTGGGTCGTTACACTCGCTCTCTACCGGGCAGCTTCAACGCCGCGCTGGCGGGGGGCCCGCTGCCTCCGGCAGCTCCCCCGCTTTCGAAGCCTGTCATCGATCCACCGGATCGATGACTTGGCGCGCTGCGCGCCAACCGGCTTCTCAGTCCCCCATCTTCAGCGCCTGGATAAACGCCTCCTGCGGGATATCGACCTTGCCGAACTGGCGCATCCGCTTCTTGCCCTCTTTCTGCTTGTCGAGCAGCTTGCGCTTGCGTGAGACGTCGCCGCCGTAGCATTTGGCGGTGACGTCCTTGCGCAGCGCCGAGATCGTTTCGCGGGCGATGACCTTGCCGCCGATGGCCGCCTGGATCGGGATCTTGAACAGATGGTGCGGGATAAGTTCCTTCAGCTTCTCGCACATCAGCCGGCCGCGCTTTTCCGCCGCCGTGCGGTGGACCAGCATCGACAGCGCGTCGACCGGCTCCTCATTGACCAGGATCGACATTTTGACCAGGTCGCCCTCGCGATAATCGGTCAAATGATAGTCGAAGGAGGCGTAGCCCTTGGAGATCGACTTCAGCCGGTCGTAGAAGTCGAAGACAACCTCGTTGAGCGGCAGATCGTAGGTCAGCATGGCGCGCTTGCCGACATAGGACAGATCGGCCTGGATGCCGCGCCGGTCCTGGCAGAGTTTTAGGATGCCGCCGAGATACTCGTCGGGCGTCAGGATGGTGGCGCGAATCCACGGCTCTTCGATCGCCTGGATTTTGACCACGTCGGGCATGTCGGCCGGGTTGTGCAATTCCTTCGTCGTGCCGTCGTTCAACAGCAGCCGGTAGACGACCGAGGGCGCAGTGGCGATGAGGTTGAGGTTGAACTCGCGCTCCAGCCGCTCCTGGATGATTTCGAGGTGCAAAAGGCCAAGGAAGCCGCAGCGATAGCCGAAGCCGAGGGCCGCGCTGGTTTCCATTTCGAAGGAGAAGGAAGCATCGTTGAGGCGCAGTTTGCCGACCGCGGCGCGAAGATCCTCGAAATCGGCGGCGTCGACCGGGAACAGGCCGCAGAACACCACCGGCTGCGCCGGCTTGAAGCCGGGCAGGGCCTGGGCCGTCTGGCGCTTGTCCTCGGTGATGGTGTCGCCGACGCGGGTATCGGCGACTTCCTTGATCGAGCCGGTGAAGAAGCCGAATTCGCCGGGGCCGAGCTCGTCGACATTGATGCGGGCCGGCGTGAAGACGCCGGTGCGCTCGACAAGGTACTTGGCGCCGGTGCCCATCATGCGGATGGTCTGGCCCTTCTTCAGCACGCCGTCGATGATGCGGACCAGCACGATGACGCCGAGATAGGCGTCGTACCAGCTGTCGACCAGCATCGCCTTCAGCGGTGCTGTGATGTCGCCCTCGCGCGGCGGCGGCAAATCGTTGACGATCGCCTCCAGCACGTCGGGAATGCCGAGCCCGGTCTTGGCCGAGATCAGCACGGCGTTGGAGGCATCGATGCCGATCACCTCCTCGACCTGCTCGCGGATGCGCTCGGGCTCGGCGGCGGGCAGATCGACCTTGTTCAGCACCACGACGATCTCGTGGTTGTTGTCGATGGCCTGGTAGACATTGGCCAGCGTCTGCGCCTCGACGCCTTGAGAGGCATCGACGACCAGCAGCGAGCCTTCGCAGGCGGCGAGCGACCGCGACACTTCGTAGGCGAAGTCGACATGGCCGGGCGTATCGATCAGGTTGAGGATATAGTCCTCGCCATTGTTGGCGCGGTATTTCAGCCGGACCGTCTGCGCCTTGATGGTGATGCCGCGCTCACGCTCGATATCCATCGAGTCCAGCACCTGCTCCTTCATGTCGCGCAGCTCCAGCCCGCCGGTGGACTGGATCAGCCGGTCGGCAAGCGTGGATTTGCCATGGTCGATATGGGCGACGATGGAGAAATTGCGAATGTTTTTGATCGGCGTGGTCATGATGGGGCGGCTTTAGCAGGGGCAGCTTGCCCGGGCAAGCGGCCGGGCGCGGCGCCAGGGCAATCGCGTCAGGTTTGCGCTCACCCCGCCTGTGTTCCAGCATTAGTGGCTGGCGAAAGCCGAAGCGGCATCCATCGGTGCCGGCCATTTTCCGGTCTCCGTCCGGTGTCGAAATGACCACACAGCTATGCAAGGCTCTTATCCTTCCGAACTCACGAAAGGACAAACCAATGGCGAGCAAGTTGGTTTGGGGCATTCTCGGTGGGGTGGTGCTGGGCGCCGCGTTCGGCAATGTGGGCGGCAATACCGGGATCTGGATCGCCGTTTGTATTGCGGCCGGTGCCGTCGCGGTCGGCCTATGGCACTACATGGAAACGCGGCGCCAGGGCTGAGTTATTCGCGGCATCGCGCCGGCAGCAAACAAAGGTAAACGATCACGAAGCGGTGATGGCTGTAACGAACCGCACTGCGGCGCCGAAGTGTGAACATGACGGCGCTTCACGCCCGTCGCAAAGGAGGACAGCCGATGACTGGATCACAAGCCAAACGCAGCGGGAGCGCGACGCAATCAAGCGCAGGCGCGGTCCTTGTAGGGCTCGCCGCTGTTCTGTTTTCAGCAACCGGCGCCGCCGGCCAGCCGCTCACCGTGGTCGAGCTGTTCACCAGCCAGGGCTGCTCATCCTGCCCACCGGCCAACGCCAATCTCATCAAGGTCAAGGACCGGCCTGATGTGCTGGCGCTCTCCTTCAACGTCACCTACTGGGACTATCTCGGCTGGAAGGACACTTTCGGCAGGGAGGAATTCACCCAGCGCCAGGTCCGCTACGAGCCGTCGCTCGGCCGTTCGGGTCCGTTCACGCCGCAAGTGGTGGTCAATGGCAATGCCGATGCGGTCGGCGCCCGGCCCGGCGAGATCGAGCAGCTGATTTCGATCAGTGGCCGCGCGAAAGGACCCTCGCTATCGCTCGACGGCGGCAAGATCGCCATCGGCGCCGGCCCGGTGCCGGGCGGCAAGGCCGATATCTGGCTGGTGCGCTACCGGCAGGGCGTCATCGAAGTTCCGGTGGCGCGCGGCGAAAACACCGGACGCACGCTGCCGCATGCCAACGTCGTGCATTCCCTCTCCAGGCTTGGCGCCTGGACCGGCGAGGCCATCGCGCTGCCGCTGCCGGCACCGCCGAGCGGGCTAAGCACCGCGGTGCTGGTGCAAGTGCCGGATGGCGGACCGATCCTGGCCGCCGTGACGAACTAGAATCCAAAGATCTGCGCAACGCCGCATGAGCGGCGCCGCACATGCCGGCCGCATCAGCGCGCCACCCAGAGGAGACCACCATGACCAACTTTACCCGACTGACGCTGCCGGCGCTCGCCTTCGCGCTTTGCTCGACGGCGCTTTTCGCCGGCGGCATTGCCCGCGCCGAAGATGCGATGAAGCCGATGGCCACGGATGCCATGAAGCCCGCCGATGCGATGGCCACCGACGCGATGAAGCCGGCCGATCCGATGGCCGCCGAAAAGATGAAGGAGTGCATAGACAAAGCAGCCATGGAGACCGACGCGATGAAGAAGGATGAGGCAACCAAGGCCTGCGACGCCATGGGCATGGCCAAGTAGGTCCGGCAAGCCCTCGCGGCACCGGCGGGGGTTTTAAACCCCGCGCGGGTGCACCATTCCAAATACGCACGGCCCGAAAGTACGCACGGCAATGTGAGACGCCGGCGGACCCAAATGTTCTATAGTCACAACACCATCAAGGGAGATCAGACATGACTGGCATTCGAGAACCCATTGCGAGGCGCTCGACGAGCTTCGCCAGGGGCGCGCTTGCGGCGCTGATGCTCGCGGCGGCCGGCGCCGCCTTGTGGCAGACGCCGGCAAGCTCGGCCGAGGAGGCGGTGGTGATCCCGCCGCCGGCGATGGACGAGAAACCCGCCGCCGGCACCGCGAAGGCGGTCTTCGCCGGTGGCTGCTTCTGGGGCGTGCAAGGCGTGTTCCAGCACGTCAAGGGCGTGACCAGCGCCGTCTCCGGCTACGCCGGCGGCGACAAGGACACTGCCGTCTACGAGACGGTCGGCACCGGCCGGACCGGGCACGCCGAAGCCGTCGAGATCACCTACGAGCCGACAGAGGTGAGCTACGGCCAGTTGCTGCAGGTGTATTTCTCGGTCGCGCACAACCCGACGCAGCTGAACTATCAGGGTCCGGACCGCGGCCCGCAATACCGTTCGACGATCTTTGCCGAAAACGATGCCCAGAAGAAGATCGCCGAGAGCTACATCGCCCAGCTCGACAAGGCCAAGGTGTTTCCAGAGCCGATCGTGACCACGCTGGAGACCGGAAAGACGTTCTATCCGGCCGAAGACTATCACCAGGACTTTTTGACGCTGAACCCGACCTACCCCTACATCGTCTACAACGACCTGCCCAAGGTCGAGAATTTGAAGACGCTATTCCCCAGCCTTTACAGCGACAAGCCGGTGCTGGTGCTGGTCGCCAACAAGAGCTGATCTTTTGCGACGCGCTTAGGGCAGCGAGCGGGCAGCAATGCCCGCTTAGTGCACGCCCAGAAACTGCCTGAGCTCCGGCGTCCTGGGGTTGGCGAAGACGTCCTCGGGGGCGCCGATCTCGTGGACGCGGCCCTGATGCATGAAGACGACGCGCGAGCAGACGTCGCGGGCGAAGCGCATCTCGTGGGTGACCATCACCAGCGTCATGCCTTCCGCGGCCAATTCCTTGACGACCGCCAGCACCTCGGCAACGAGTTCGGGGTCGAGCGCCGAGGTGATCTCGTCGCATAGCAGCGCGATGGGCTGCATGGCTAGCGCCCGGGCGATCGCCACGCGCTGCTGCTGGCCGCCGGACAGTTCATCCGGCAAGGCGTCGAACTTGTGGGCGAGACCGACGCGGTCGAGCATTTTTCGCGCGACCGCTTCGGCGGCTTTTTTCGGCGTCTTCTTTACCACCATCTGCGACAGCATGACATTGCCGCCGGCCGTGAGATGCGGAAACAGGTTGAATTGCTGAAAGATCATGCCGACCTTCAGGCGCAGCGCCTTGAGATGCACCTCGTCGGGCAGGAACTGGGCGCCGGCGACAACGATCGAACCTTCATCGATGGTCTCCAGCCCGTTGATGCAGCGCAGCAGCGTCGACTTGCCGGACCCGCTCTTGCCGATGATGGCGACGACCTCGCCCGGCGCGATGTCGATGGAAATCCCCTTCAGCACCTCGTTGTCGCCGAAGCGCTTCTTCACCTCAGTGATTGCGATGAGCGACATTGAGCTTCCTTTCCAGGAGCTGGCTCGATTTCGACAGCGGCCAGCACAAAGCAAAGTAGATGAGCGCAACCAGACCATAGACCGTGAACGGCTGGAACGTCGCGTTGGTGACGATCGAACCGGCCTTCGACAATTCGACGAAGCCGATGATGGAAGTGAGCGCGGTGCCCTTCACCACCTGCACCGAGAAGCCGACGGTCGGCGGCACCGCCACTTTCAGCGCCTGCGGCAGGATGACGTAGCGCATCTGCTGGAGGTAACCCATGCCGAGGCTGGCGGACGCCTCCCATTGACCCTTGGCGATGCTCTCGACGCAGCCGCGCCAGATTTCAGCGAGGAAGGCGGCGGTCCACAGGACGAGCGCGACACAAGCGGCAAGCCAGGCGGGAACGTCGACGCCGAACAGGCCAAGGCCGAAGAAGGCGAGAAAGAGCTGCATCAAGAGCGGTGTGCCCTGGAACAGCTGGATGTAGCCGCGTGACAGAAGCCGCAGCCAATGCCGGCCGCCGATGCGCAGGAAAAGCAGGGCCGCACCGACGATGCCGCCGCCGATGAAGGAGACCAGCGCAAGCACAACGGTCCAGCGGGCGGCCAAAAGCAGGTTACGCAGGATGTCCCAGAAGCTGAACTCGATCATGGCGCTTGTCTCATCGCGACGCCTTCCTTGGAAACAGCATCCAGCCCAGGCCGGCCAGCAGCTGGCGCAGCAGGATGGCGAGGGCCAGGTAGATCAAGGTGGAGACGATGTAGGTTTCGAAGGCCCTGAAATTGCGCGACTGGATAAAGTTGGCGGCGAAGGTCAGGTCCTCGGCGGCGATCTGCGAAACGACGGCCGAACCTAGCATGACGATGACGATCTGCGACGACAGCGCAGGCCAGATGCGCTGCAGCGCCGGGACCAGAACCACATACCAGAAGGCCTGGAACGGGGTCATGGCGAGACTCGCGCCGGCCTCGAACTGGCCACGTGGCGTGGCCTGAATGCCGGCGCGGATGATCTCGCAGCTGTAGGCGCCGAGGTTAACGATCATAGCGAGGTTGGCGGCGGTCAGTTCCGACATCCTGATGCCAAGCGACGGCAGGCCGAAGAAGATGAAGAACAGCTGGATCAGAAACGGCGTGTTGCGGATCAGCTCGACATAGGTCGCGACGACAGGTTTTAGCCATTTCGGCCCCAGCGCCCGCACCCAGGCGCAGGCAATGCCCAATGCCACGCCGAACACCGCACCGATCAGGATGAGCTGCACGGTAATCCGGATGCCCTTGAGCAGCACCGGCAGAGAATCGATCAGCCAGCCGAAATCGAAATGATAGGTCATGGCTTGCTATCTGACCTCAGCCACACGCGGCGGGCGGCGATCACAGGTCAGCCGGCAGGTCCACCTTCAGCCATTTTTGCGAAATCGCGTTGAGGGCGCCGTCGGACCTGGCAGCGGCGATGATACCGTTGATCTTGGCCATCAATGCCGGCTGCTCCTTATTCATGCCGATGTAGCAGGGCGAGTTCTTGATCAGGAACTTGAGCTCGGGCCGCTTGGGCGGGTTCTTTTCGAGGATGGCGGCGGCGACGACATTCCCGGTTGCGATCACCTCGACCTGCCCCGAAAGGAAAGCGGAAATAGTGCCGTTGTTGTCCTCGTACCGCTTGATCTCGACGCTCGCCGGCACGACCTTGGTCAGTTCGAGGTCTTCGATCGCGCCGCGGGTGACGCCAACGGTCTTGCCAGCGAGGTCTTCCGCCTTCGCGACCGCGACGTCCGCCGGAGCGAACACGCCATTGTAGAAGGGGGCGTAGGCTTCGGAAAAGTCGATGACCTTCTCGCGATCGGGATTCTTGCCGAGGCTGGAGATGACCAGGTCGACCTTGTTGGTCTGGAGATAGGGAATGCGGTTGGCGCTGGTGACCGGGACGATCTCGACCTTGGCGCCGAGCTTTTCGCCAATCAGATTGGCGATATCGATGTCATAGCCTTGCGGCGTCATGTCGGCGCCGACACTGCCGAAGGGTGGGAAATCCTGTGGGACGGCGATGCGGATGGTGCCCCGCGCGCCGATGTCGCTCAAGGCGTCAGCCCGCGCCTGCGGAAACGGAGCCATGGCGATTCCAGCCACGGCGGCGAAGGCCAGCATGAATACATTGCGACGGTTCATTATTTTTCCCTTTGACTGAACAAAACCGATTGGTCGTCAGGGCAAAGCAACAGACATGCCAAACCATCGAAATCAGGGCGAATCGGCGTTTCCCAGTAGGATTGGGAAGGCCGTCTTCACGATCCAATACCCGCCCGACCGGCAGGCTGCCTACATATTGTGCAGTGCGGCGGCTGCTGCCTGTCAGTCGTAGGTCAGATCCGTCGCCTTGCCGCCGAACACGCGGTAGGCATAAAACGAATAGAAAATGATGATCGGCAGCACGACCACCGTGCCGGCCAGGATGATGGCGAGGCTTTCAGGCGCGGACGCCGCCTGCCAGATGGTCAGCCTGTCGGGAACGACGAAGGGATAGAACGACCAGGCGAGCCCGGCAAAGCCCAGCGTGAAGATGGCGGCCAGCGTCAAGAACGGCGTCAGTGCATGGCGATCGTCCGTCTTAGGCAGATGGAAGGTCTGCCGCCACAGCCACGCGAACAGCACCGCCGACAGGATCGGCAGCGGCGACAAATAGAGCATGGCGGGCCAGACGAACCATTTGTCGAAGATGCGCGGACTGGCGAGCGGCGTGGCCAGCGAGACGGCGACCATGCCGAGCGCGGTCAGCACCAGCGCCCGGCGCAGCCAGAGCACCGCCTTCTTCTGCAATTCGCCGTCCGTCTTGTAGATGACCCAGGCCGCGCCCATCGCCGCATAGGCGGCGGCAAGGCAGAGCGCCACCAGCGCGCCGAAGGCCATGCCGCCGAGGCCGACATCCAGGCCGAGCACATAGATCCCCAGCATGTAGCCCTGCGCCAGCGAGGCGATGACCGAACCCAGGAAGAAGATGCGGTTCCAGCGATGCTTCCGGCCGGCCGGCACCTTGGCACGGAAATCGAAGGCAACGCCGCGCAGGATCAAGCCGACAAGGAGCAGGAAGACCGGGATGTAGAGCGCGGTGAGGATGGTGCCGTGCGCCAGCGGAAAGGCGACCAGCAGCAGGCCGACGGCCAGCACCAGCCAGGTCTCGTTGGCGTCCCAGAACGGGCCTATTGCCGCGATCATCGTGTCCTGCTCGGCGTCCTCGGAGGCCGCGAACAGGATGCCGATGCCGAGATCGAAGCCGTCGAGGATGACGTAGATCAGGATGGCAAGGCCCATCAGGCCGGCGAAGATGAGGGGGAGCAATGTCGGCCAGTCGAGGGTCATCACCATTCCTCCTATTTCGCCGCCGGCTGCGACAGCGGCGCGTCGAGAACGCCCGGCAGCGGCGAGGTATCGCCGTCCTTCGCCGCCTTCAGCGCCAGATAGACCAGCACGCCGAGATAGGCGGTCAGAAGCAGCGCATAGAGGATGAGATAGACCGCAAGCGACAGCGCGACCTGGCTGCCGGCGACCGGGCCGACGGCATCGACGGTCCTGAGCACGCCGGTGACCAGCCAGGGCTGGCGGCCGATCTCGGTGGTGTACCAGCCGGCCAGCGTCGCTAGCCAGCCGGACAGCGCCATCGGCACCATCACCAGCGCCAGCGGTTTCGGCAGGCTGTGGCGGCGCTTGAGGAAAAAGGCGGCCGACCAGGAGACGACGAGCATCAGGACGCCGGTGCCGACCATGATGCGGAAAGCCCAGAACACCGGGAACACCGGCGGGTGGTTGCCGGCATAGTCGTTCAGCCCCGGCACGACGCCACTGGCGCTGTGCCTGAGGATGAGGCTGGCGCCGTCGGGGATGGTGACTTCGAATTTGTTCTCCCTTGCCGCCTCGTCGGGAAGCGCGAAAAGGACCAGCGGCACATTGGGGCCGGTGTTCCAGTTGGCCTCCATGGCGGCGATCTTCTGCGGCTGATGCTCCAGCGTGTTGAGGCCATGCTGGTCGCCGGCGAAGATCTGGATGGGGATCAGGATCGCCGCGGTGAAGACACCGGTGCGCAAGGCCTTCCACATCGATTCCGAGCGGTCGCCATAGAGATAGCGCAGCGCCGACAGGCCGGCGATCAGGAACGAGACCGTCAGGCCGGAGGCAAGCAGCATGTGGACGAGCCGGTAGGGCATGGACGGGTTGAAGACGATCGCCCACCAGTCGATAGCGTGCGCTACGCCGTTGCGCATCTCGAAGCCGACCGGCGTCTGCATCCAGGAATTGAGCGCGATGATCCAGAAGGCGGACAGGGTGGTGCCGCCGGCCACCAGCACGGTTGCCAGCGTGTGGATGCGGTTGGAGACGCGGCGGAAGCCGAACAGCATGATGCCGAGGAAAGCCGCCTCGAGAAAGAAGGCGGTGAGGATCTCATATGCGAGCAGCGGGCCGGCGATGTTGCCGACGGTCTCCATGTAACCCGGCCAGTTGGTGCCGAACTGGAAGCTCATGGTGACGCCTGAAACCACGCCCATGGCAAAGGACAGCGCGAACACCTTCACCCAGGTAAAATAGGCGCGCATCCAGGCGGAATCGCCTGTGGCGTTGTAGCGAAGCTTGAAGAACAGCAGCACCCAGCCAAGCGCAATGGTGATAGCCGGAAACAGGATATGGAACGAGATGTTCGCGCCGAATTGGATGCGCGAAAGGATGAGCGGGTCCATGGTGGGCTCCGGCTGCTGCTATGTCAGGGAAGATAGGCCGGATGCGCCGACCGGTCAAAGCGGCGTGGCGTCACGCGAGGCGGAACGCCGCAGGACCGCGGCAGCGGTGGATGCGTCCTCACATGTCGATGTCCAGAACTGTCAGGAGAGCCATTGACTTCCAGCTGCGCGCACCGACATTCAGCGGACTAAAATCAACAGACCTCCTTTCAAGCAGCCGTTTTTCAGCCATGCCATCCATCATTTCCATTTCCGGGGTCACCAAGACCTACGCCACCGGTTTCAAGGCGCTGAAGGAGATCAACCTCGATATCGAGCGCGGCGAGATCTTTGCGCTGCTCGGGCCGAACGGCGCCGGCAAGACGACGCTGATCTCGATCGTCTGCGGTATCGTCAACCGCTCGTCGGGCACGGTCACCGTGGACGGCAACGACATCAGCCGGAATTATCGCACCGCGCGCAGCCTGATCGGGCTGGTGCCGCAGGAACTGACCATCGACGCGTTCGAGAGCGTATGGGCGACGGTCAACTACAGCCGCGGCCTGTTCGGCAAGCCGGCCGACCACGCCTTCGTCGAGAAGGTGCTGCGTGATCTGTCGTTGTGGGACAAGAAGGACGCCAAGGCGATCACCCTGTCCGGCGGCATGAAGCGGCGGCTGATGATCGCCAAGGCGCTGTCGCACGAACCACGGGTGCTGTTCCTCGACGAACCGACAGCCGGCGTCGACGTCGAGCTGCGCCAGGACATGTGGGCGATGGTGCGCCGGCTGCGCGAGGATGGCGTCACCATCATCCTGACGACGCACTATATCGAGGAGGCCGAGGCGATGGCCGACCGCGTCGGTGTTATCAATCGCGGCGAGATCGTGCTGGTCGAGGACAAGGCCGAACTGATGCGCACGCTCGGCCGCAAAAGGCTGTTGCTGGAATTGCGCAGTCCGCTTGTCACCATACCCGAGACGTTTTCGCGCTATGCGCTGGAGCTTTCGCCGGACGGCAATCAACTGACTTACACCTATGACAACCAGAGCGAACGGCCAGGCGTCGCCTCGCTGCTGCGCGACCTTGAGACGGCCGGCATCCAGTTCCGCGATATCGACACGCAAAACAGCTCGCTCGAGGAGATCTTCGTTAATCTGGTGAGGAGGGACGCATGAACCTGCGAGCCGTCTGGGCGATCTACAAGATGGAAATGGCGCGCGCCTTTCGGACCGTGCTGCAGAGCATTGTTTCGCCGGTCATCTCGACATCGCTCTATTTCGTCGTCTTCGGCTCGGCCATCGGCTCGCGCATCACCGAGATCGACGGCATCAGCTACGGCGCCTTCATCGTGCCGGGGCTGATCATGCTGTCGCTGCTGACGCAGTCGATCTCCAACGCCTCTTTCGCCATCTATTTCCCGAAATTTGTCGGCTCGATCTACGAATTGCTGTCGGCGCCGGTGTCCTATCTGGAGATCATCATTGCCTATGTCGGGGGTGCGGCGACCAAGTCGATCATACTCGGCCTGATCATACTGGCGACCGCAGCGCTGTTCGTGCCGTTGACCATCGAGCATCCGTTCTGGATGCTTGCCTTCCTGGTGCTGACGGCGGTGACCTTCAGCCTGTTCGGTTTCATCATCGGCATCTGGGCGAGAAGCTTCGAGCAGCTGCAGCTGGTGCCGCTGCTGATCATCACGCCGCTGACCTTCCTTGGCGGCAGCTTCTATTCGATCGACATGCTGCCCGGCGTCTGGCGCTCGGTGACGCTGTTCAACCCCGTCCTCTATCTGGTCAGCGGCTTTCGCTGGAGCTTCTACGGCAAGTCCGACGTCTCGATCGGCATCAGCCTCGGCATGACCGTCGTTTTCCTGTTTATCTGCATAGCGATCGTCGCGTGGATCTTCAGGACCGGGTACCGGCTGCGGACCTGACCGAACGGCCTGCCCAGGCGACGCAGCGCCAGCATCCGAGCGATGTTCCCGACCCAAGGCGACCTAATCTGGTGACGACGCTTGAAAGCGGCCGTGCGATGGCGGCGCTTGATTTCCATATAATGTTATATATGATGTTATCAATGTGCTGGCGGGTCGATTATGGAAGACGTCATAAGGTCCCTTGGCTTCCTGTGCCTGGGCAGCAGGCTGAAGCGTATTGGCGAGCAATTGCAGGCGGATACGCAGCGCCTGCTCGACTGCCTCGATGTGCCGGTTCAGTCGAGCCAGTACCCGCTGCTGGCTGCGCTCGACAGGCTGGGCCCGCTGCCAGTCGGGGAACTGGCGAAATCCCTCGGGGTCGCGCAGCCAGGTGTAACGCGGAGCGTGTCGCTTCTGGCCGAATTGGGACTGGTCGAGGTCAGTCCATCGGATGATGACCAGCGGCGCAGGATTGTCTGCCTCACCCTGCACGGCCAGCGGCTGGTCGATGTTGCAAAGCACGACGTCTGGCCGCGCATCGAGAATGCCGTCGCGAATCTGTGCGCGGATCTTTCTGGGCCGCTTCTTGATCAGCTGGCCGCCATCGAGGACGGCCTCGCCGCGGCGCCTCTCGACCGTCGTGTAAGGAAGCCGGAAGGTGCCGCGCGATGAAATACCTGCTTGACCGTCCCGTGTGGAGCGCGCTTCGGACGCGACACCAAGCCTTCGCGCAAGGTGACGACCTCGCCATGCGGTATCGGCCCTCGATAGCTCCCTTCGCCGCCAGTGCCGCGGACGATGCGGAAAGCCTGCAGGCGCTCGGAAAACTTGTGTCCCCAGGCGAGAGTGCGATCCTGCTTCAGGTGGACGCCATTGCTCTGCCCGCGGAACTTTCGGCGACTTCGACCGCGCCCGGGGTTCAGATGATTGCCGAGCGGCCATTGCAGATGGTCTCCGACAAGCGCGTGCAACGTCTGACGCGAGACGATGCAGCTGAGATGCTCGCCTTGGCATTGGTCACCAAGCCTGGCCCATTCACGCTCGAAGCCTTGAGCCTCGGCGATTTTTGGGGTGTGAAGATCGAGGGCCGACTTGCGGCGATGGCCGGCGAACGCATGAAGCAACCCGGCTATACCGAAATTAGCGGGGTGTGCTCACATCCGGAATTTCGGGGCGGTGGCCTGGGCAAGCTGCTGTCGCTGTTCGTGGCAAACCAGATAGCGGCGCGCGGCGAAGTTCCCTATCTCCACGCCTATGCCAGCAACACCACGGCCATAGGATTATACGAGTCCATTGGCTTCAGGTTGAGAAGCATGATGAACGTGGCCGTGGTTCAGCGCGCCGAATGAGCCCATCAGGCGCATTCCCGCGCATCAGGAAAAGGAAGGATTTCGTATCGACGAAATCCTTCCTTGGCGCTGCTAGCACCTTGCGGCGATTCAGACCGCGATCTTGCCGCCGCCCTGCTTGGTGATGGCGACGACCGATGGCCGCACCGGCATGTCAGGCTTGAAGTCGGGCCAGCGGGTCGACAGGTCCTCATAGTAAGAGGGACGGCCAAAAGGCTCCCAGTCTTCGCCGCCATCGGCCGGATGCTGAACCGCGACGAAGGCGGTCTGGTCGTCGGGCGTGAATAGCGGACCGCACATTTCGGCGCCGATCGGCACGCGGAAGAACAGCTTCGAGGTCGCTCGCGCCTCGCCTTCGGTGTCGACCGCCCACAGGCCATCGGTGCGGCCGGTCGCCTTCGGGCCCTGTCCATCGGTCGAGACCCAGAGCCGGCCGGCCGAATCGATGGCGCAATTGTCCGGCATGCCGAACCAGCCATTGGCGGTGGTTGCGGTCGAGAAGGTGGCGCCGACTTCGGCCACCGAGGGATCGCCGCATTTCAGCAGCACTTCCCACTTGCCCTTGGCAGCAGTGAAATCGCCACCGTCCTCGACGATCTCGATGATGTGGCCGAAGGCGTTTTCGGCGCGCGGGTTGGCGGCATCGACCTGATCCGTCTTGCGCTTCGAATTGTTGGTCAGCATGACGTAGACTTTGCCGGTCGTCGGATTGGGCTGGATATCCTCGGGGCGATCCATCTTGGTGGCGCCGAGCAGGTCGGCGGCGCGGCGCGTCTCGATCAGCACGTCGGCCTGGCTGGCAAAGCCGTTCTCCGCCGTCAGCGGGCCCTGGCCGAAGACGATGGGCAGCCATTCGATCGACCGGTCCTCGGCGAATTTGGCGACGTAGAGCGAGCCGTCGTCGAGAAGATCCATGTTGGCGGCGCGGTCCTCGGCGTTGAACTTGCCGGCGGTGACGAATTTGTAGACATAGTCGAAGCGCTCGTCGTCGCCGAGATAAAAGACGACACGGCCATCCTTGGCGACGATTGATTCAGCGCCCTCATGCTTGAAGCGGCCCATCGCAGTGCGCTTCCTTGGCACCGACGTCGGGTCGTTGACGTCGACCTCAACGATCCAGCCGAAGCGGTTGGGCTCGTTCGGCTCCTTGCCGATGTCGAAGCGGTCATAATGCGCCGCCCATTCATAGGCGCCTTCGGGAATGCCCAAGCGCTTGTAGTTGGCGGCTTCCGCGTGACCGGCCGGCAGTTCGCCCGAGAAATAGCCGTGGATGTTTTCCTCGGCCATGACGTAGGTGCCCCAGGGCGTGACACCGCCGGCACAATTGTTGGCGGTGCCGAAGACCTTCGTGCCGGTCGGATCGGCACTGGTCTTGACGCGGTCATGTCCGGCGACCGGGCCGGACAGTGCCATCTCGGTGTTGGAGGTGATGCGGCGATTGAGCTTGCCGTCGCGCACCACCTGCCATTTGCCCGACTCCTTGCGGATCTCGACGATGGTGCCGCCGTGTGCTGCCATCTCGACATCGACCTGTTCCTTGCTCAAGGGCGCTATTTCGAGCGCTTTTTTGCCGTCCTTCTCGCCGACTTTCACGATGCCCGGGAACATCAGATGCGAATTGGTGTATTCGTGGTTGACCACCAGCAGGCCATGCTCGGCCGAGCCGTCGATCGGGATATAGCCGACATAGTCGTTGTTGTAGCCAAACTGTCTTTCCTGGGCCTGCGCCGACTGTTTTGTCGGATCGAAGTCCGGCGAATCGGCGAACAGCGGATCGCCCCAACGCAGCAGCACGTCGGCGTCGTAGCCGGCGGCGACATGATGCTTGTCGTCGACGCCGGCCTCGACCTCGTTGAAGCTGAAGGCCGAGCCGCCGGCGGCGCGGGCATCGTCGGCGAGGATCAGCGCGAGCGGGCTGACGGTGACGGCGATGGCGGTTGCCGCGAGCGATCCCTGCAGGAAACCACGGCGCGAGAAACGCGCGGCGATGATCTCGCCCATCGTCTGGTTGTCAGTGGGATTGGCTCCTGGCCCATCGTTTTCCTCAAGCAGACTGGTGCGGAAATGGGCATTTGGGGAAAGATGTCCGGTGGAGCGATGTTCAGTCATGGGGGCTTGCCTCTGGCTTCTTTGGGATGGCTGGAGCGTGTTGCTTGACTGACCGCCTATCGCCAGCAGATCACAGTTTGATGACGTTGCCGGCCAATTCCAGCCCCGATTTCATGTCCATGATCAGCTCCGCTTGACCGCGACCCGAGCTTCGGAAACAACATCTGCGGCAGGCGCGGAAGATCGCATCGAGAGGGACAAAAAAGTGAGTTTCTGGGGACTGGGGCAGCTTGGCATTTCGACGGTGATCTTCCTGCTGGCGGCGACGGCGGCCAAGCAATGGGGAATGGCGCCGAGCCTCGGCAAGATCGTTTTGACCCTGGCGCTCTATTCGGCGGGCAATCTTATCATGCTGAGGCTGATCCGTGAATTCGGCATGTCGGTGTCGTTCAGCCTGTCGGCGGTGATCCAGCTGGTATCGGTGAACGTGGTGGCACTGGTGTTCTTCGGCGAGCGCGTCGATGCCTTGCAGGCGACCGGCATCGCGCTCGCCGTCGCAGCGGTGGCGCTGATCACGCTCGGGCCCTATCTGCAAAAACTGTAACCGCGCATGACCCCGAAAATCGGAATCGATTTCGCTGGGGATCATGCGCCAGTCAAAATGCTACAGCGTACTTTGCGCGTCTAAAAGGACGCTCGGCGCTGTAGGACGATCGGGCCGATGAAGAATACCGCAAGCAAGCTGCTCAACTGGATCGAATTCCCGGTGCTGCTGGCCGGACTGGTCATCGCCGGCGGACTGTGGGGGTTCGAGGAGCTGATGGAGGTGGCGCGAGACACCACGCCGCACGCCTTCGACACGGAAATCCTGCTCGCCTTTCGTGAAGCGGGCCAGCCCGACAATCCGATCGGACCGCCATGGCTGGAAGGGGCGATGCGCGACATCACCAGCCTCGGCAGCGCCATCGTGCTCGGGCTGATCACGGCGGCGGTGATTGTCTATCTGCTGCTGATCCACAGGCCGGGACCAGCATTTCTCGTCTTCGTAGCGGTGGCGGGCGGACAGGTCCTGTCAAGCACGCTGAAACTCGGAATCGACCGGCCGCGCCCCGATCTGGTCTCGCATCTCGCCGACGTGGCGTCGCTTTCGTTTCCGAGCGGCCATGCGATGCTGTCGGCGGTGACATATTTGACGCTGGGCAGCATGGCGTCGCGCTTCCTGCCTGGGCGAACGACGAAGATTTACGTGCTGTCGCTGGCGGTGCTGACGGCACTGCTGGTCGGTATCAGCCGCGTCTATCTCGGCGTCCACTGGCCGTCCGACGTGCTGGCTGGCTGGTGCGCCGGCTTCGCCTGGGCGATGCTGTGCTGGCTGGCCGCATGGGCGTTACAGCGCTGGCGCGGGCAGACCGACGGCGCCTGAACCGGCTGGTCAGAACGACGCTGCGTCGGTCAGCGTGCGGTCAAATCAGCGTGTTGGCGAGCTCATGCCCGCAACCTGCCAGCTGGAAAACCGTCGACACTAAGAACGTCGACCACATCAAAAGCCCTGAAAACTCTCAACTGTTAATCCCTTTGAATTTCGATTGCTGAAAATTGAAGACCGCCGTGGCTATTTCCGCCAGACGACGCGAAACGCGCGAGCTCTGCAAGACCCAGGCGGTTTTGGTGTGTGCATGCGTGACATGTGCATCATGATGGTTGAACCATCATAATGATGGTATTACACATGGAAATGCAGACTCAGACGGGGGTTCTTAGCCGATGATCACTGCCGCGCAGATGCGCGCCGCAAGGGCGCTGGCCGGCATCGATCAGAAGATGCTCGCCGAGCGCGCCGGGGTTTCGCTTCCAACCATTCAGCGCATGGAAGCAAGCGACGGCGTGGTCAGGGGCGTGGTCGATACGCTGATGAAGGTCATCCAGGCTCTCGATGAGGCCGGCGTGGAACAGATCGGCGAGAACCAGGCCAGCGAGCGCGGCGGCAGGGGCGTGCGCCTCAAGCCGGTCGTGCCGCAGAAGCCGCCAGGCTGAGCCGATAAAAGTCGCGACGGCGACCGCCGACAGTCCTGCCGACGATCCCGCCGCCTCCTTGGTTTTTATGCGTGCCCCAAACCGCTGTGCGCGGGCGCAACTGAAAAAAGCCCCCCGGGAGAGGTCTAAACCTCCTCCTTATTTGTCAACGATCTCGGGACGGATACCAATGCAAGCACCGCGTCAGCCGGCGGCGCCGGGCGCGCTGGCATCTTCGCGCGGCGCAGCGGCCAGATCGTCACGCACTTTGCGCGCGAGTTTCCTTGTCGAGCGCCTGGGGCTGTCGCCGAACAGATCGGCTGCCGCGGCGAGACAGGTCTTTTTCAGGCTTTTCTCCGAGCGCTTCAACAGCTTGCTCAGAAGCCGCATTTCCTGAGGAGAGCCGAGCGGCCGGTCGTCGGCATCGAGAAGCGTACGCAGGACGAACACATCATGCAGTTCGCCCAGTCTTTCGCCGAGTTCGTCGACCGCCTTGCGCCGGGCCTTGATCGGCGTCGGCCACAGCCTTCCGAGCAGCGACAGATGCATGCCGTGGGTCTTGGCCGCCTTGCGCAGATCATGGAAATCATCGGCCTCACCGCGGGAGCCTGCCTTGTCCAGCGCCTTTCTGGCACGACGCAGAGTGATGCGGGCGCCTTCGGCAAGCACATCGGCGGCCTGTTCGGGCTGGTCGGGCAAGGCCAGCGTATCGATCCGGCTGATACCCTCCTCGCAAGCGGCAATCGCGGCAGCTATCGCTGCGCCGAGGCCGGCTCCACCATGCAATTGGTGCTGGCGTGCGACGAGCGTGTCGCGAACGGCATCGAGACCGCCGCCGGCGCTTTGCTCGGGAAAGCTTGCCGCCAGCCGATCGATGGTTTCAACCAGCGCGGTTGCCTCGCGCGGACCGGCAAGCAGGGCAGCCACCTGTCGGTAACACTGATTCTCGGTCCCGCAAAATGTTTCGTCTCCGGAACGGACCAGGCGCAGCAAGGCGCGCACGTTCTTCAGCCGCTTGCGGCATTTGTGCAGCGCCTGCTCCGGCCTGTCATGCGCCGCGTCCAGATGGACGAGCGCCTTGCCGATCTCCTCGGCGAGGATGCTCCTGACCTCGCCGGTTAACGGCAGGCGCGGATCGATGCGATAGCTCATGCGGCGATCTCCGGAACCCCCTCGATGGCGAGCGACGCGTTGTAGAACCTCTGCTCGCCGGTGACTTCGCGGCCGAGCCAATCTGGCAGCATTTCGTCCTGCACGTCCTCGGGCGTCTCAAGCTCGGCGACCACCAGACCGCTAAGCGTCCCGCCGAAGACATCGACTTCATAGAGATGGCCGCGATGCCTAACATGGTGGCGTGTCTTCTCGATGACACGTCCGATGGCGAAGGCCAGCATCTCTTCCGCCTCCGCCAGCGGGATCGGATACTCGAATTCGTCACGTTCGCGGGCCTTGCTGCCGAATTTGAGCGTCAGCTTTGCCAAGGCGCCGTCGCTGATGCGCACGCGGACCGAGCGGTCGGGTGCGGCGGCGAGATAGAACTGGCGAATGCGGATGTCCGCCTCGACCAGATCCCGCCACTGCGCGCCGGAGACCAGGAACTTGCGCTCGATTTCCTTGACCATGGCTTCGCACTAAAGCGCGTGCGGCTGGAGATGGCAAGATGGAGATAGGCGAGGTTGACTTTAATCATTCGATTGATTAAATACTTGATATGAGCAAGCCGACAAACGCCAAAATTCCGCGTCGCGAGGTATCGCCCGCCGACATGACGCGCGCAGCACTTGTCCAGGCAGCGCTGACGCTGTTCGGACGGCAGGGTTTCGACGGCACCTCGACGCGCGAGATCGCGGCTGAGGCCAAGGCCAATATCGGCTCGATCGCCTATCATTTCGGCGGCAAGGAAGGACTTCGCGCGGCAGCGGCCGACTATATCGTCGACACCATCCAGGCCATTGCCGGCCAGGCGATCGGCGATCTGCAGGCGCCAAACGACCCTGAAGCGGCGCGGGCACAACTCTTCACCGCATTGGAGCGGATGGTGGCCTTCATCGTGGCCAGGCCGGAGGCCGGTGAAATCGTGCAGTTCGTCCTGCGCGAACTTTCGCATCCTACGGCGGCACTCGACCGCATCTATGACGGCGTGTTCGAGCCGACGCATCGTAGGCTCTGCCTGATCTGGGAGCAGGCAACTGGCGAGCCGGCCGAAAGCGAGGCTACCCGACTCACCGTGTTCACGCTGATCGGCCAGGTCGTCTATTTTCGCATCGGCCGCGAAGCGGTGATGCGCCGCATGGGCTGGCGAGGGATCGGCGATGCCGAGGCCACCAAGATTGCGGCGGCGGTGACGGATAATCTTGGGGCGATATTGGCAGCCCGGAAGGATCGTAGGTCATGAGTTTCCTCTGCTCTTTGCCGCTCGCCGCCCTGCTTTTCAGTGCCTGCGCACCGGCGCCGCCGCTCGCCGTCGGCTATGTCGAAGGCGACTATGTGCTGCTCGCGCCGATCGAGGTGGCGCAGGTAGAGACGATTTCGGTAAGGCGCGGCGACAGCGTCGCGCCGGGTACGCCTGTGGTGACGCTGGAAAGCGCCGACGCAAAAATAGCCGTCGCACAGGCCGAGGCGGCTCTTGCCCAGGCCCAGGCGCAACTTGCCGACCTGCAGGTCGGCAAACGGCCGGAAGAGATTGAGGTGCTCAAGGCGCAGGTTGACATGGCCAAGGCGCAGGCCGCCGACGCCAAACGCAGATACACCCGCGCCAGTGATCTGTTCAAACGCGGCACCGGCACCCAGGCCGATTTTGACACCGCCTCGGCGACGCTGGAGACAGCCAACGCGCAGCTCGGCCAGGCGGAAGCCAATCTCGCTGTCGGCGGCCTGCCGGCACGGCCCGAGACGATCAAGGCCGCCGACAATAAGGTCAGGCAGGCGCAATCGGCGCTGGAGCAAGCGCGCTGGCGGCTGTCGAAGCGTGTGCTTGCGGCGCCGTCGCCGGGCCGTGTCAACGACGTGATCCGCAATCCGGGCGATACCGCCGGTCCGACCGCGCCTGTCATTTCGATGCTGCCGGACGGCGCCGTGAAGCTCAGCGTCTATGTTCCGGAAAACGCGTTCTCGTCGATAAAGGTCGGAACGCTGCTTAACGTCCATTGCGACGGCTGCGGGCCTGACGTGAAGGCGCGCGTCAGCTACGTGTCGCCGGACCCGGAATTCACGCCGCCGGTGATCTACTCGCTCGAGACCCGGCAGAAGCTGGTCTATCTGGTCGAGGCGCGGCCGGAGGGCGATGCCGGCGCGCTGCAACCGGGGCAGATCGTCGATGTCGATCTGGCGGATATCGGCAAATGAACGCCATCGATGTCCATGGCCTGGTCAAGCGTTTTGGTGACAAGACCGTCGTCGACCATGTGACGATGACGGTGGCCGAGGGCGAGATCGTCGGCTTCCTCGGCCCGAACGGCTCGGGCAAGACGACGACCATCCGCATCATGTGCGGCCTGCTGACGCCGGACGAGGGCGAAGGCACGGTGCTCGGCTTCGACATCCGCACCGACAGTCTGAGGATCAAGCGCGAAGTCGGCTACATGACGCAGAAATTCTCGTTCTATGAGGATCTGACCATAGCCGAGAATCTCGAATTCGTGGCGCGGCTTTATGGGTTGAAGCCGCTTAACGAGCATGTCGGCAGGACGCTGGAGGATCTTGGCCTCACCTCGCGCAAGGACCAGCTGGCCGGTACGCTGTCCGGTGGCTGGAAGCAGCGGCTGGC
Source organism: Mesorhizobium sp. WSM4849 (assembly GCF_055811385.1). NCBI lineage: Bacteria > Pseudomonadati > Pseudomonadota > Alphaproteobacteria > Hyphomicrobiales > Phyllobacteriaceae > Mesorhizobium > Mesorhizobium sp. WSM4849. Next base: position 30,274 of record NZ_JBVVPW010000020.1, on the reverse strand, counting down.
ACTGGCCGCCTGCATCATGCATCAGCCGAAATTGCTGCTGCTCGACGAGCCGACGGCGGGGGTCGATCCGAAAGCCAGGCGTGAATTCTGGGACGAGATCCATCGCCTGGCCAGCGGCGGGCTGACCGTGCTGGTCTCCACCCACTACATGGACGAGGCCGAGCGCTGCCACCGCATCGGCTACATCTCGTACGGCAAGATGCTGGCCACCGGCACGGTCGACGAGGTGGTCAGGAATGCCGGGCTGACGACCTTTGTGGTGCAAGGCCCGCAGCTTGACCAGGTTGCTGCCGCACTCAGCGGCCGCCCCGGCGTCGACCAGGTGGCGCCGTTCGGCGCGACGCTGCATGTCGTCGGCTCCGACAAGAAAGCGCTTCAGGCAGCACTCGCCGACGTCGAGAAGGAGCACAGGGGCGTGACGGTGACGCCGGGCGAGACCAGCCTGGAGGATGTGTTCATCCAGTTCATGTCCGGTTCGAAGGACAATATGGGATGAGAAACCGGATAGACAGCGTCTTTTCCTTCGCTAGGCTCGGCGCGCTGCTGATCAAGGAGTTCATCCAGATGCGGCGCGACCGCATCACCTTCGCCATGATGCTGGGCGTGCCGCTGATGCAGCTGGTGCTGTTCGGCTATGCCATCAACAACGATCCGAAGAGCCTGCCGGCAGCCCTGGTGGCGATGAGCAGCGATCCTTACACGCGGGCCATGGTTTCGGCGCTGCAAACCACCGGCTATTACAGGTTCGACCGTGTCGTGCAAAGTGCCGCCGAGGCGGAATTCCTGATGGCGCGCGGCGATGTCGCCTTCGTTGTCACCATCCCCGCGGATTTTGCCCGGCGGGTCGAGCGCGGCGACCAGCCCCAGATCCTGATCGAGGCTGACGCGACAGACCCAGCCGTCGCCAGCGGCGCCATCTCGACGCTCGGCACTGTCGCCAACCAGGCGCTGCTCCGGGCACGCGGCATGCAGGAGACGGCCGCCGAAGCTGCCCGGGGCCAGCTCGAAGTGGTGGTGCACCGGCGCTACAATCCGGAAGGCATCTCGCAATACAACATCGTGCCCGGCCTGCTCGGCGTCATCCTGCAGATGACGATGGTAATGATGACCTCGATCGCGCTAACGCGCGAGACCGAGCGCGGCACGATGGAAAACCTTCTGGCGATGCCGTCCAGTCCACTCGAGATCATGCTGGGCAAGGTGCTGCCCTATCTGGTGGTCGGCGCGGTACAAGTGGTGGTGGTGCTCGCGGCGGCGAAACTGCTGTTTGCCATTCCGTTCACCGGGTCGATGCCGCTGCTGCTGACGGCGGTCCTGATCTTCGTGCTGGCGCTGGTGCTGCTCGGCTATACCATTTCGACGATGGCGCGCACGCAGATGCAGGCGCTGCAGCTCACCTTCTTCTTCTTCCTGCCGTCGATCATGCTGTCCGGTTTCATGTTCCCCTATCGCGGCATGCCAGGCTGGGCCCAGACTTTCGGCGAAATCCTGCCGTTGACGCATTTCCTGCGCATCATCCGCGCGGTGATGCTGAAGGGTGCCGAACTGCCGGCGGTCGCGACGGAAATCGGCTGGCTCGTCATGTTCGTAGCGCTGTTTGCCGGCGTCGCACTGGTGCGGTTCCGCCGAACGCTGGACTAGGATCAAAACTCAGTCAGGCCGGCTGCCGTCAATAGCCGACGCGTGGGACCATGCCGTTTGAAGTGGTCGGCGGAGCCGAGCACGCAACATGAGCGGACGTTGCCGGCCCCTGTCTAGCTTCGGCTGCGGTGGGCCTTTCCTTCATTCGCCAGATACTGGTGAACGAACGCGATCGCCATGCTGCCCTCTCCGACCGCTGACGCAACCCGCTTGACAGGACTCAAGCGTACGTCGCCGCAGGCAAAGACGCCGGGCGCACTGGTTTCGAGCAGATAGGGGTCGCGGTCGTGCGACCAGCCGCCGGCCTTCTTCACATCGTCCCCGGTCAGCACGTATCCGCGGGCATCGCGCACGACGTCGGCCGGCAACCACTCGGTCTCTGCGTTGCGCCAATGAAAACGAAGAGCCCGCCGCAATCGTGCCGGCTCACCTCATTGCCGGCCTTGTCGAGAGTGTCGATCGCCGTCAGGTGAGTCTCGCCGTGCACAGCCTGGACTTCGGACCGAAGCTGGACTTTTACGTTCGATTTCGCCCTGAGCTGCTCGATAAGGTAGTGAGACATGCTGTCTGCAAGCGCCGGGCCGCGCACGAGCAGTGTCACGCTGCGCGCATGGCCCGAAAAATGCAGCGCTGCCTGGCCGGCCGAGTTGCCGGCGCCGATCAGGAAGACGTCCAGTCCATGTGTGGTGCTTGCCTCGCTGCGCGCGGCTCCATAATAGACGCCCTTGCCAATAAGGCGGTCGAACCCGTCGATGGCGAGACGACGCCATGTCACGCCTGTCGCAAGAATGAGGCTGCGCGCCCGCACGGCATCGGTACCGTCGAGAAACAGCTGGTGCGTCGCCGGATCGATGCCGGCGACGGAGCGGGTGACCAGGATTTCGGCGCCCAGCCGCCTCGCCTGCTGCAGCGCGCGGCTGGCCAGTTCGTCGCCGGAGATTCCGCTGGGAAAGCCGAGATAGTTTTCGATCCGCGACGATGTCCCCGCCTGTCCGCCGGGCGCCTCGCGCTCGACGACGATGGTGCGCAGTCCCTCGGATGCGCCGTAGACCGCCGCGGCAAGGCCGGCCGGCCCGCCGCCAATGATCGCGACATCGTATTCGGCGCCGCGCGGGCGCGTCTGCAGCCCGAGGCGCATGGCAAGATCGCGCACGGCGGGACTTTCCATGATCTCTCCGTCCGCCAGCCGGGCAACGGGACCATCGAGAGCCGGCTTGCCCATGGCAGACCAGAAAGCCTCGGCATCTGAGGACCGGGCAACAGCCAGGTGAATGAGATCTGGTTGCGGGCCAGAAACCGGCGCAGATCACCGCACGCCGTGTCCCAGCGATGGCCGACCAATGTCACGCGCGGCTTCTGCGGCTCGGCAGTGACGCTCTGCAGCCCGCCCATCCGCTCGCGGGCAAGCGCGCTGACCTTCTGGGCGACGTCCTTTGAAACCGCGGCGATGGAGTAGTACTGCTGAACCTCGATCCGCATCACGCGGGACGGCTCAGTGGCGCGGTACCCGCCCGGGAAACCCGAGCCCAGGGCAATCGGCACCTCACCGAATATCGTTCCCGGCAGCCGCCAGCCGAGCGTCCGCTCGACGCCGTCGAAGGTTTTTACGACTTCGATCCTGCCGGCGAGAACCGCAAACAGCGCTGCCTCTCCGCCCTCGTGAACTGCGAACTCTCCAGGGCTGAGATGGAGGTCGGCCGCTGTCCGCGCCAGCCGCTCCAGTTCGGCCGGCGGCAAACCCGAAAACAACGGGATTGCTCGCACTTCATCAACTGTCAGCATGGTCCCTCGCGGGAGCCAGTTAGCGTTGTTTTCCCGTTTTGATCAACAGAAAAAGGGGGGACTCTCGCCATGGCGGATAGGTCGTGAAACACCGCGCTTTAATAGCGCATCGGGTTGTGCCGATAGGCATGATCATTCGGATCGAGGTTCATGCGGGCTTCCCGGGACCGGCGGCAATTCAGGCGCTTCCAGTCCTTGGAAAGGATCGCGCCAGGCGTCGATTTCTTCAAGCTGACGATACCAGCGGCTGACAGAAGGATAATCATCGAGCGGCAATCTGGCGACATCGTTGAAGGGCAGAAACGTCGCCATTCGAAAGTCGGCATAGGAAACCGAATTTTCAACCAGCCATTCTGGCTCGGAAAGCTCGGCCTCAAGTGTTGCAGCGGCCGTGCGGAAGTCTCTCAACCCCTCCTCAACCCGGCCCTGATCGATCGGGCCGAGCCCATACCGCTGTTTGGTCCCGCGTTCGAAATGCACGACGTCGCAAGCTCTTGCGAAGTTCTCTTTCCCCCAACTGAGCCATCGGATCATCTCGGGTTCGTCATCGCCGGTGCGCCAGAGATCCGAATGCGCGTCGCGTGACAGCCGGCAGGCTATGGCATCGGTCTCCCAGAGGCTTTTTCCCGAGCCTACAAGTATGGGCAATGAAAGATTTGGATTCAGTGGGCGAAATCGCTCAGCCTGCCCCGGAGCGAAGGGGGAGGCGAATTTAAACTCGACCTTTGCGTCGAGATAACGTGCCACCGCGACCGCGAGGCGAGGATTGGGATTGCGGCTGAAGAACAGTTTCATTCCATGTCAGCCTTTTTGAATGGTGCTGGTTCGGTCGCCACCTAAGCCGCCGCCATGATCTCAGCGTAGGTGCCGAAATCGACATTACCGCCGGACAGCACCACGGCAATGCATTTGCCTGATAGCTCGATCTCGCCTGATGACAGTGCGGCCAGCCCGACGCTGCCGCCGGGCTCGACCACCAGCTTGAGATGGGCCATGGCGTCACGCATAGCCTGTGCCGCGGCCTTGTCGGAGACGGCAATGCCGCCGGCGAGATTCCTGCGGTTGATCTCGAAGGTGATCGCGCCCGGCTCGGCGGTGAGGAGCGCGTCGCAGATCGAAGTGTGGCCGGGTTCGATCGAAACCCGGGCACCTCTGGCCAGTGAACGACAGGTGTCGTCGAAATGTTCGGGTTCCACCGCCCAGACGGCCGTGCCCGGCGAGGCATCCTTGACCGCAATCGAGATGCCGCTGCTCAAGCCGCCGCCGCCGCAGGGAATGACGACCGCGTCGAGGCTCACGCCGAGCGCTTTCGCTTGCGCCATCAGTTCGAGGCCGATCGTGCCCTGGCCGGCGATGATGGCCGGATCGTCGAAAGGTGGGACCAGGACCATGCCGCGTTCGACGTACGGGCGAACCACCGTCATGCGGTCATCGCGGAAACGGTCGAACGGCACCACTTCCGCGCCCATTTTCCTGACATTGCCGACCTTCATCGCCGGCGCATCGGTGGGCATGGCGATGACCGCATTGACGCCAAACATCGCCGCCGAGGCGGCGACGCCTTGCGCGTGATTGCCCGACGAGAAGGCTACGACGCCACGGCTGCGCTCCTCATCGCCCAGCGACGACAGCTTGTTGTAGGCGCCGCGGAACTTGAACGAGCCGGTACGCTGCAGCGTCTCCGGCTTGAACAGGATCCTGGCGCCGAAGCGCTTGTTCAGCTCAGGCGATTCGATCAGCGGCGTTTCGACGATCAGGCCGGACAATCGCGCTGCTGCGGCGCGGATGTCGGCGATGCCGGGAAGGGTGGTCATGGCGAGGTCCTGCAGAAGTGAGATCGCCCATGGTGCACGGAAAACCAGGCCGCGCACCACTGGAAAAATGTGACCGTTACAATTCGTGGATTGCGAAAAGAGCGTGGTGCCTTCATCAGCGCCCCGACGTTTGGCCGAAGCCTCCCTAACTTCGTTATCCTAGGGCTCCGCTTCGCGTTCGCTCCGCCCTAGGGTGACGAAGTCAGGAGATCTTCGCCCGGCCGCTTCTTATCCCAAAAGCGTCCTTTTCCGTTTGGCGCCGCCCATCTTGCGCCAGGTGTTGAAGCGATGGGTGGCGGCGGCGAAGGAGATCTTCATCTGCTGGGCAACCGAATAGCGCGACTTGCCCTCGTCGAACATGCGGTAGCAACACTCGACGCCCTCCTCGGTCAGCTTGCCGTCGGGGGCCTTGTTGTGCGGGTTGGCCGGATCGAATTTTTCGACCTGCTGCTCGACCAGGCCTTTGAGGCGCTGCAAATCGGCCTCGATACCGGCGATCAGGTCGAGAACGGGTTTCGGGTCGAATGCATGCGTGGACTGTTTGGCCGGCATCTACGGATTCCTTTTTCTTGGCTTAGGTTCAGCTATATAGGTGAACATTCGCCAATAATTAAGGGGCAGAGAAGGATTCCCGGAGCTCCTAATTTTGGACGTTCGGCAGACGGGCGCGATTGACCAATGGCGCGCCAAACCCTAGTTTAGAATTATTCTAAACTAGGGTGAATTTCTCATGCTTTCCCGTGTTTTCGGTTTTGGCCGCCGTCCGTTCGAATCGCTCTCGGAGCAAGAGATCCTGGCGCTCGCCATTTCTTCCGAGGAAGACGACGGGCGTATCTATCGTGCCTATGCCGACGGGCTGGCGGATAGCTTTCCGCATTCGGCCAAAGTGTTCGAGGAGATGGCCGAGGAGGAGGACGGCCATCGCGACTCGCTGATCGAACTTCACCGCGAGCGTTTCGGCGAGCGCATTCCGCTGATCCGGCGCGAGCATGTGAGGGGCTATTACGATCGCAAGCCCGACTGGCTGGTCAGGCCACTCGGCATCGAGCATGTACGCAGCCAAGCCGAGGCGATGGAGCGGCAGGCGTACCTGTTCTACGTCGAGGCGGCGAAACGCACCAGCGACGCCTCGACACGAAAGCTGCTCGACGATCTGGCGGTGGCCGAACAGGGCCACGAGACGCTGGCGCAGCGGCTGGAGCAAAAGCATGTGCCGGGCGCGGTGAAGAACGAGGAAGAAGCGGCCGAGCAACGCCAGTTCATCCTGACCTATGTGCAGCCGGGCCTGGCCGGGCTGATGGACGGATCGGTGTCGACGCTGGCGCCGATCTTCGCCGCCGCGTTTGCCACGCATGACACATTCCAGACCTTCTTGGTCGGGCTTGCCGCCTCGATCGGCGCCGGCATCTCGATGGGCTTCACCGAGGTGGCTTCCGACGACGGCAAGCTGTCGGGCCGCGGCTCGCCGGTAAAACGCGGCATCACCACGGGCGTCATGACCGCGCTGGGCGGTCTCGGTCACGCCTTGCCCTACCTAATTCCGTATTTCTGGACCGCGACAATTCTCGCGGTGGTGGTGGTGTTCTTCGAACTATGGGCGATCGCCTTTGTGCAGAACCGTTATATGCAGACGCCGTTCTGGCGCGCCGCCTTTCAGGTGGTGCTGGGCGGCGGATTGGTGTTCGCGGCGGGCGTGCTGATAGGGAATGCTTAGAAAGCCCTACCCATGCAGCGCCCGGCTGTCCTCAGGCGCCTCTGCACGTTCGGTCAGGCCATAGTCGCGCACGACGTGGGCGATACGCAGACGGTAGCCGGCAAAGATGCCGCCACGGCCGGCCTTCTGAGCCCGCCTATGTTCCCCCGTGTTGCGCCAGGCCTTCACCGCCTCCTCGTCTCGCCAGAACGACAGCGACAGGATGCGGTTCGGGTCGGTGAGGCTCTGAAAGCGCTCGATCGACAGAAAACCGTCTATGCCGTCGAGCAGCGGGCGCAGGTCGGCGGCGAGGCCGAGATATGCGTCGCGCTTGCCCGCTGCCGGCTCGACCTCGAAGATGACGGCGATCATAGTTTCACCAGAGAGGCATGCGGCCCGGAGGCGAGTTTCAGGAACATGCGATCTTCCTTGAGGATAAATTTTTCACGCCGGGCGAATTCATAATTCGCCTTGCCGGCCGGGTCGGCGGCGAGCCTGGCACGGTAGGCTTCGTAAGCGGCGAGGCTGTCGATGTTGTAGGCGGCGTAGGCGGTGGTGGCCGAGCCTTCATGCGGCGCAAAATAGCCGATCAGATCGGCGCCGCAGCGCGGGATCGCCTGGCCCCAATTGCGGGCATACTCCTCGAATGCCGCCTTGCCGAACGGGTCGATCTCGTAGCGGATGAAGCAGGTGATGGTCATATTTTGTCTCCTTGCTGAATTTGGCTTCTTGCGCCGACAGTTCGAGCGGTGTCGAAACATTCTGTGGTTCCAGTGTGCTAGGCAATTTCCACGCTGGTCACGCTTGCCAGAAGGACTTCGCGCATTCGCGGCGAACGTCTTCTGGCGTCAGGCCAAGATCGCGCAAAAGATGCTCGTCAATCTCGGCGAGGTCGAGGCGCTGCAGATGGCGGTCGTACCACCGCGCCAGGAGCCACAGATGCAACTGGTGTAAGATGATGAACGGAAACGGCCGACGGCCGAAGCGGCGGGGAACGGTTCTTGCGGTCATCGTCGTCTCCTTGATCTCAGCGGAGGATAGTGGTTATCTGACGACAATGCTTCGATGAAGGACGAACTATGCGTGAAGGACCTGACATAGCCCGCATCGCCAGCCTGGTCGGCGATCCGGCGCGGGCAAACATGCTGGCCGCGCTGATGGGTGGCACGGCGCTGACAGCGAGCGAACTGGCGCTCGAGGCCGGCGTGTCGCTGCCGACCGCCAGCTCGCATCTGTCGAAACTGATGGAGGGTGGGCTGCTGACGCTGGCAAGCCAGGGGCGGCATCGCTACTACGGTCTCGCCGGGCCGCAGGTGGCTGGCATGATCGAGGCGATTACCGGCGTCGCCGCTGCGGTCGGGCCGCAGCGGGTGCGGCCGGGCCCGCGCGACGCCGCCATGCGCGTGGCGCGGGTCTGCTACGACCACCTCGCCGGCGAGCAGGCCGTGGCGATGCTCGACCGTCTTGTCGCTAGACAAGTGCTCCTGCGCCACGACAAGGAGATCCGGCTCGGGCCGTCGGCCGCCTCGCATTTCGCCGCGATCGGCATCGACGTCGAGAGCAAGGCGCGACGACCGGTGTGCCGGGCCTGCCTCGACTGGAGCGTGCGGCGCTCACATCTGGCCGGCACGCTGGGTGCGGCCATTCTCGACAAGATTATCGCCGAGAAATGGGCGCGACGCGAGAAAGACAGCCGCGCTGTGATCTTTTCGCCAATGGGCAAGCAGGCGTTCGAGAAGGTGTTTCTCGGCTGAAAAACTGATCAGCCGCGCTTGAGCGGCTTGCCCTGCTTGAAAAAATCCGCCCAGGGATCGGCTTTCGCCAACTGCTTCAGCGTCGTCTTGTCGCCGATCGGAAAGGCGTTCGGCGCCAACCCGGCCTCGATCTCCGCCCAGGTCGCCGGCATTGAGACCGTAGCGCCTTTCTTGGCGCGCGACGAATAGGGTGCCACCGTGGTCGACCCGCGGCCATTGCGCAGATAGTCGACGAAGATCTTGCCGGTGCGCGCCTTCTTCGACAGCGTCGCTGTATACCGATCAGGGGCGGCCTGCTCGAGGGCGCGGGCGAAATCATGGGCGAAGTCCTTCACCTCATCCCAATCCGCCGACGGTTTCAGCGGCACGACGACATGGTAGCCCTTGCCGCCCGACGTCTTGACGAAATTCGGCAATGACAGCGCATCGAGCCGGCCGTGAATTTCGAGCGCCGCCGCGCGCACCGCTTTCACGTCGACGCCTTCGTCGGGATCGAGATCGAAGATGATCTGGTCCGGCTTGTCCAGTTCATCGATGGTGCAGCCCCAGATATGGATCTCGACCACGCCGAGCTGGACCAAGGCAGCGACACCGTCGATGTCGCGGATGAACAGTATCTCCTCGCCGTCCGTCGGATCCTTCATCTTGGCGATCTTGTCATGCATGCCGGCCGAGGCATGCTTCTGGAAGAAGCGTTGGCCGCCGACGCCGTCCGGCGCCCGCACAAGGCTGAGCGGCCGATCGATGACGAATTGTTGCATGCGCGGCCAGACCAAAGCGTAGTGATCGAGCAGGCCCTGCTTCGATACCTTCTCCTGCGGCCACAGAAGCTTGTCCGGATGAGAAAGTTTTACGACGGTGTTTGCCGCCTCCGTGGATTTGACAGAGGTGGATTTCTCGCCCTTGCCCCCAGCAGGCTTTGCCTTGGTGTCGGCAGGCTTTGCCTTGGCGTCGGCCTTGCCAGCGGGTGCCTTCGGTTTTTCCTCCACGACTTCCTCCGCCGGCTTGTCCTCGCGCAATCCCTGGAACGAGGCGTGGCGTATTATACGGTCGGACGTCCAGGTACGGAACTCCACTTCGCCGACAAGTTTGGGCTTCACCCAAACCACTCTTTTGCCCAGCCCTTTGCCCCTCGGTACCGCCCTGTCGAAGGGCGAGGTTTTCGCCTTGAGCGCATCCAGCTTTTTCTTCAGGTCGTTGGTACTCTGCATCGAAAAGCCGGTGCCGACACGGCCGGCATAGTGCAGCTTGCCGCCCTCATGGTAGCCGACCAGCAAGGAGCGCAATCCACGCCCGGTCTTCTCCGACGGCAGGTAGCCGCCGATGACGAATTCCTGGCGCAGCGTGCATTTCGACTTCACCCAGGACAGACCGCGGCCGCTGCGATAGGGCGCGTCGGCGCGCTTGGAAACGATGCCTTCCAGCCCCATGCGGCAGGCATGCTCCAGCATGACCTTGCCCGGTTCGGCAAAATGGTCGCTGAAGCGGACTGCCGAACTGTCTGGCTGTTTGCCGAGCAAGTCCTGCAAAGCCTGCTTGCGCTCGACCAGCGGCTCTTTGCGCAGGTCTTGGCCGTCGAGACGGATCAGGTCGAAGACGTAATAGAGAAAACGATCCGTGCGGCCGGCCGACAGGTCAGCCTGCAGCAGCGCGAAAGACGAGACGCCGCTGTCTGCCAGCACGACGATCTCGCCGTCAATGATGGCGTCGGTACATTTCAGACGCCCGAGTTCTGCAACAATCGCGCCGCCGAATTTGTCCGTCCAGTCGAGGCCGGTGCGCGTCAACAGCCGCACCTTTGTGCCGGCAAGCTGCGCCTGCATGCGGTAGCCGTCGAATTTCACCTCATGCAGCCATTCCTTGCCGGGAGGGGCATCCCTCTGCAGTGTGGCGAGGCATGGTTCGATGAACTCGAGCTGCTTTGCCGCCTTGGCCTTCGCCTTGCTGGTGGATCGTTTGCTCGAATGCCAGACCCTTGGCTTCTTGCCATCGGCGGTCTTGCCTTCGCCAACCTCCTCGATCGTAAGGCCCGACTTCACCGACTCGGGCGCCTCCTGCAAGATGTCCTCACCTGGCCGCGCGGCGGCATCGTCGGATTTGATCAGCAGCCAATTGTCGCGCGTTTTGCCCGGACGCGGCTTCAGCCGCACCAGATGCCAGAGACCGTTCAGCTTGTGGCCGTGCAATTCGAAGCTGATATGGCCCTTTTTCATCGCGTGGGCCGGATCGGTCACCGGTTACCATTTGCCTTCGTCCCAGACGATGACCGAGCCGCCGCCATATTCGCCCTTGGGAATGGTGCCCTCGAAGGACGCGTAGTCGATCGGGTGGTCCTCGACATGCACGGCGAACCGCTTTTCATGCGGATCGAGGCTCGGACCCCGTGTTATCGCCCAGCTCCACAGCACGCCGCCATGCTCTAGCCGAAGGTCGTAATGCAGCCGTGTCGCGGCGTGCTTGTGGACGACAAAGATGCCGCCAGCCTCACCTTTCCTGTTGCGAACGACCTTGCCGGCCGGCTCGGCGGTCTTCTTGAAATCGCGCTTGGCATGATACTGCTCAAGGCTGGCCATAACACGCGATCCTATAACGGTTTGGTGTGGCGCCGATTTGCTGTGACGGCTTCGGCTTGGCGACGCCGACACGAGGCCTTGAACGGATAGAAACAGTTTCAGTTCCGGCCCCGCGAAAAAGCGAGGCAAGCCGGGTTGCCCGGCATTGCCTGGATCGAGACTGCTATTCGGCGGCCTGAAGGTTGACCTTGGCTTCCGCAATCTCGGTAAGCTTGCGGTCGATCGCCTGCTCTTCCTTGATATTGTTGGCCAGGACATTGGCGCAGTCGGTGCGGCCAAGCTGCTTGGCCCAGGCGATCAACGTGCCGTAACGGGTTATTTCATAGTGCTCGACCGCCTGCGCGGATGCGATCAGGGCGGCGTCGAGAACGTCCTTGTCATCGATGTCGCCGCTGACTTCATCGGCTTCCTCGAGAATGCCGTCGATGGCCGGACAGTTGACCGTCTTGGCCTTCACGCCATGCAGTTCGAACACCTTCTCGACGCGCTCGATATGGCCCTTGGTCTGGCCGAGGTGCTTTTCAAGGCCGGCTTTCAGCTGCGGGTCGGTCGCCTTGTCGATCATCTTCGGCAGCGACTTCTCGATCTGTTTTTCGGCGTAATAGATATCGCGCAGCGTGTGGACGAAGAGGTCGTCCAGCGTCTTGATGTCTTTCGAAAAGAAACCCATCGCTTTTGCCTTTCCATTGTTCTTGCTGGTTTGGGGTTCCGGCGGCGGTTTCGCTCGGAAGCCGCAGCCTGCTGGGCCGGGTGGGTCCCGGCTCTGGGCGTCAACGTCCGGCGTTCGGACGGGTTCCTGACTTTCCCCAAGCAAGCAAGGAAATTTCGCGGCGCTGGCCAAGGCTGAAACAGAAACGCGTCCGAGCGACATCCAAACGAAACATATGTGATGCAAAAGTCACATCGACCGAAATGTCGACGAACTGCATGGAAAGATCCCGAATCAGCCGCATTGCGGCCACGAACCAAGGCCTTTTCGACCAGATATTAACATCGTGTTCACCGACTATTCACGCCTAGACGCTATGATCTCCGCAATTCGGAAGGGACATCCGAAATCGGGACAGGGACAGGTAAAATGAGCTTCTTGACGCACCTCATCGGCTACGCTGCCGCCATCCGCGAATTTGTCGCGCCGACCTACCGGCCGGAGCGCTATTACATGCGCGGCCCTGGCCCCGCTTGCGCACGCCGCAGCCATACGCTCGGCATCAGCGCACACTGATGACGACCATGGAAAGCCGTCACGACAGCCGGATCTGCAGGCCGGCCGCCGATCACCGTGCGACGACCTATCGCGTGGAACGTCGTGCGCTCGCCGACAGGCGGCGTGCGACAACACCAAGGTTCTGAGATTCTAGGGACTTTGATCTCGCAGCCGGCAAGCTTAGTGTCGTTTGACACCAAGCAGCCGGGACTCGCGTGACCACCCAGCCAGACAATCCTCCTGAAAAACCCGCCTTCGATGCAAGCCAGCCGTTGATCGTGTTCGACGGCGTTTGCGTGCTGTGCTCGGGCTTCGTGCGCATGGTGGTGGGGCTCGACCGCAAAAGCCGCTTCCGCTTCGCCACGGCGCAGTCACCGCTCGGTGAAGCACTGTTTCGAAATATGGACTGCGGACGGACAGCTACGAGACCAATCTGGCCCTCATCGACGGCGCCGCCTTCACCCGCCTGGACAGGTTCGTTGCCGCCATGGCCGAACGGGGCTGGCGGTGGCGGGCGGCGAAGTCGTTGCTCCTGCTGCCGCGCCCGCTCCGCAACTGGCTCTACGATCGCATTGCCAAGAACCGTTACGCGCTGTTCGGCAGGAAAGCGAGTTGCGAGATCCCTTCCGCCGAGTTGGAGGGGCGGCTGATTGGCTAGGCGCCGAGCTCCAGCAGGTTTTCGCTTTGCCCGATATAACGGGACCCTTAGCTTTTTGGGGGAGCCGCGATGAAGATCCTCATCGTCGGCGGCTATGGCAGCTTTGGCGGCCGGATCGTCGAACTGCTTGAAAACGAGCCGCGCCTAACCCTGATCGTCGCCGGGCGCTCGCTGGCTAGGGCCGATGCCTACTGCAAGAGCCGCGATCGTGCCGTCGCCCGGATCGTTCCTGCGCTGTTCGACCGCGACGGCGATATCGTCGAGCAACTTTCACCGCTGCGGCCCGATATACTGATCGATGCCAGCGGCCCGTTCCAGGCCTATGGCGAGGGCCGGTACCGCCTGATCGAGGCCTGCATGGACCAGGGCGTCAACTATCTCGACCTCGCCGACGGCTCGGATTTCGTCGCCGGCGTGTCTGCGTTCAATGAGGCGGCGCGAGAGGCTGGTCTTTTCGTGCTGTCCGGGGTCTCCAGTTTTCCGGTGCTGACGGCGGCGGCAGTGCGTCGCCTGTCTGCGGACATGGCTCGGGTCGACCGCATCCGCGGCGGCATCGCGCCGTCGCCGTTTGCCGGTGTCGGCGAAAACGTGATCCGCGCCATAGCCGGCTATGCCGGCCAGCCGGTCACGCTCGTGCGGAACGGTCGTTCAGCGCTAGGCCATCCGTTCACCGACCAGACGCGCTACACCATCGCGCCGCCGGGCCGCCTGCCACTGAGAAATACGCTGTTCTCGCTGGTCGACGTCCCCGACCTGCGCGCACTGGCAGAGCTTTGGCCGGAAGCGAAAACCATCTGGATGGGAGCTGGGCCGGTTCCCGAAGTGCTTCACCGCGCCTTGATCGGGCTTGCCTGGCTGGTGCGCGCGCGAACAGTCCGCTCGCTTTCGCCGCTGGCCCCGCTCATGCAGATGGCGACGAACCGGCTGCGCTGGGGCGAGCACCGCGGCGGCATGTTCGTCGAGGTGGCGGGATCGGACCAGACGGGCGTAGCGGTCACACGATCGTGGCACCTGCTGGCGGAGGGCAATGACGGGCCGCTGATCCCGTCGATGGCGGTCGAGGCGCTGGTCCGCAAGGCGCTGGATGGACATGAGGCGCCGCCTGGCGCGCGGGCTGCCGTGCACGATTTGGAGCTTGAGGATTATGAAGCGCTGTTTGCCAGCAAGACGATCTACACAGGTTTCAGAAACGAACCCGTTGATTTGGACACGCCGCTTTATGCCGCCTTGCTCGGCGACGCCTGGCTAAGCCTGCCGGACGAGATCCGCGCCATGCATGATGGCACGACGACAGCGGAAGGACGGGCGCGGGTCGAGCAGGGAGGTAATATCCTTGGCCGGCTAACGGCCTGGCTGGTCGGGTTTCCGAAGCCGTGCGCCGATATCCCTGTCCGTGTCCGGTTTGAACCCGGCAAGGATGGCGAAACCTGGACCCGGACATTCGGCGCGCACAGTTTTTCAAGCCGACAGTGCGCTGGCCGGGACCGGTCGCAGCGGCTGCTGTGCGAACGCTTCGGCCCGTTGACCTTCGCGATGGCGCTGGTCGCCGAAGATGGACGGCTGACGCTCGCCCTGCGTCGATGGAGCATTTGGGGTCTGCCGCTGCCGCTGTGGCTGTGCCCGCGCTCGACATCCTACGAAACCGTGGAAGACGGCCGGTTCCGCTTCCATGTCGAGATTTCACACCGCTTCACTGGAATCATCGTCCGTTATCGCGGCTGGCTCGAACCTTCGCAGGGCTCCAGCACGGTCGCATCGCCTGCCGCCTTGGCGAGTTCGCGGCAGCCCTGAACCGTGCACAGCGTCCAGCCTTCACCTGTCGCGCCAGAGGCCGCGAGCACAAGGCGCCGCTGCGGCGCCATCTTTGGTTTATAGATCCACCAACCGTCTCGCAGCACCGAGCCTTCCGGCGGTTCCATGCCGGCGCCCGAGCCCTTGATCCGTGCCTCGACGATTTGCAAGCCGGACGGCATCACCTTCCAGTCTTCCTGCCAATGCGTCTTTTCCACCGAATGCGTCCAGGCGAGCGTGAAGGCGGCGACAGTGAGCGTCAGCGTCTTGCCGGCGGCGAGGATACAGAGGCTCATGCGGTGCCGGTGGCTTGCCGCGCACGCCAGCAGTGCCAGCCGATCCAGGCGACAGAGAGCGCCCAGCCGGCTTCGTCGGTGACAGGCAGTGCGGCAACCAGCAGCACGCCGGCGGCGAAGGCGACGAGACGTTCCCACCAGGCCATGCGCCGGGCGAGGAACCCGACGGCGGCTGCGCCCCACAGGGCAATGCCCATGCAGGCCTTGGCGACGATATAGGCGACCTCGACCGGATAACTGAACTGGGCGGCGATCGGACCGGGGTCCTGCAGCATCAGCGCCGGGGTATAGACCGCCATGAACGGCACGACGAAGCCGGCGACGGCAAGCTTGGTGGCCTGGATGCCGATCTTGAGGCCGCTCTCCTTGGCCATCGGCGCGGCGGCGAAGGCGGCCAGCGCCACCGGCGGAGTGAGGTCGGCCATGATGCCGAAATAGAAGACGAACATATGGCTGACCACCAGCGGCACGCCAAGCGACAGCAATGCCGGCCCGGCCAGCGACGAGGTGATGATGTAATTGGGGATCGTCGGGATGCCCATGCCGAGCACCAGGCAGGTCAGCATGGTCAGTACCAGCGACAGGAACAGATTGTTCTCGCCGATGGAGATGATCAAGCCGATGAAGGTGGAGGCGATGCCGGTGAGCGTCAAAGTGCCGATGACGATGCCGACGATGGCGCAGGCGATGCCGACCGGCAGCGCGTTCTTTGCTCCCTCGGCAAGCGAGTCTATGCATATCTGCAGCGTCTCGCGTCCGCCCCTGAATGTGACGCAGGCGACAATTAGCCCAGCGATCACAAAGCTGAGGATATTGACGCCGAACCTCATGAAAGAGGCGGCGGCAAGCCCGAGCGCCAGCCAGAAGACGATGCGGAACGCAAGCGGCCCGATCAGCGCCGCCAGCGGCGTGCCGAGGATGAGCACGATGGTCAGCGCCAGCCCCATGGTGCCGGCGAAGATCGGCGTATAGCCGGCAAACAGCAGATAGATAAGTGCGGCCAGCGGCAGCACCAGCGGCCAATGTCTTCTCACCGCGTCCCACGGATTGGGCAGGTCCGCCTTGGCCATGCCCTGCAGGCCGGCCTTGCCGGCCTCCAGGTAGACCTGCCAGAAGCAGGCGCCAAAATAGAGCAGCGCCGGGATTATCGCCGCCTTGACCACCTCGGCATAGGGAATGTTCAGTGTCTCAGCCATGATGAAGGCGACCGCGCCCATCACCGGCGGCATGATCTGGCCGCCCATCGACGAGGTCGCCTCGACGGCGCCGGCGAAGGCCGAACGAAAGCCGAAGCGCTTCATCAGCGGGATAGTGAACTGGCCGGAGGCAACCACATTGGCGACGCCGGAGCCGGAAATGGTGCCCATCAGCGCCGAGGACAGAACGCAGACCTGGGCCGGGCCGCCGCGCCAAGAGCCGACCAGGCCAAGGGCGAAATCGTTGAACAGCGCGATCATGCCGGCGCGTTCGAGAAAGGCGGCGAAGACGACGAAGATGAAGATATAGGCGGCCGAGACGTAGACCGGCGTGCCGTATATGCCTTCGGTGCCAAAGGCGAAGGTGTCGATGAGCTGGGCGAAATCATAGCCGCGATGGATGAAGGGCGGCGGCAGATGATTGCCGGCGAATGCGTAGGCGAAGAAGATCAAGGCGATCAGAGCAAGCGGCAGCCCCATCAGCCGCCGCGCTGCCTCGAAAACCAGCACGATCAGCACCGCGCCGACGATCAGGTCCGGCGTGGTGAGGAAGCCGGAGCGCCGGATGAGATCGGCATAGAACACCCAATTGTAGAGGCCGGTGGCGAAGCCGAGCAAGCCGAGCGTCCAGAACGCTGCTTTGGCCGGTGTGCTTGTGGCGCGCAGATTGGCGATCAGGCCAAAGCCGAGCAGCAGCAGAAAACCGACATGCATGGCGCGCACCACCTGGCTCGGCAGGCTGCCATAGGCGGCGATGTAGATCTGGAAGATGGAGAAGGCGATGGCGATGAGAAAGGCGGCCTTGCCGGCGAGCCCTTCGCCGAAACCCGGCGGCAGGCCTTCGACCGGGGCTTCGGCGGTGGGGGAAAGAACGGTCGGGGTTTCGGTCATTGGCGGGGTTCCTGGCGGGCGCCCTCCCCCTCGAGGGGAGAGTGCCGAGCGAAGCGAGGCGGGTGGGGTCGGTTCAGGGCCGCGCACTGCCGCAACGACCCCGCCCGTCCATCCGCCTTCGGCGGCTGTCCACCCTCCCCTCAAGGGGGAGGGAGCGGCCCTACTTCACCAGCCCCTTTTCCTTGTAATACCGCTCGGCGCCGGGATGCAGCGGCACCGGCATGCCGTCGAGCGCCTTGGCGATGTCGATCGTCTTGGCGGCTGCATGGGCGGCGGCGAGCTGGTCGAGATTTTCGAACAACAGCTTGGTCATCTGATAGGCGGTCTCGTCGGAGACGTCGGCGTGGGTGATGAGGAAATTGCCGACGGCGGCGGTCGCGACATCCTCGGTCTGGCCCTCATAGGTGCCCTTGGGAATGGCCACCGAAAGATAGGGCGAGCCGATCTTGGCGACGTCCTCCGCCGGGACGGCGACGACGTTGATCGGCACCGACGTGGCGAGGTCGCGGATCGAGGCGACGCCGAGTCCGGCCGATTGCAGCGTGGCGTCGAGCTGGCGGTTCTTGATCAGCTCGACCGATTCGGCGAAGGGCAGATACTCGACCCGTCCGAGATCCTCGTATTTCAGCCCGGCGGCGGCGAAGATAGCGCGGGCGTTGAGCTCGGTGCCGGAGGCCGGCGCGCCGACCGACAGGCTCTTGCCCTTGAGGTCGGCGAGTGTCTTGATGCCGGACTCTTTGCTGGCAACGATCTGGATGTAGTTGGGATAGATCGCGGCGATGCCGCGCAGCTTGTCGAGCTTGCCCGGATAGCCGGCTTCGGTATTGCCCTCGGCGGCCAGTTTGACGGCATCGCCGAGCGCGAAGGCGATCTCGCCCTTGCCCTGCTGCAGCAGGTTGAGGTTCTCGACCGAAGCTTTCGTCGCCTGCACCTGGGTGCGGGCGCCTTCGATGCCCTTGCCGTAGATTTCCGACAGCGCGACGCCGAGTGGATAATAGACGCCCGAGGTGCCGCCGGTCAGCACGTTGATGAATTCCTGCGCCGTGGCCGACACCGCGCCAAGGCCCAGCGACAGCGCCAGCGCGCCGGCGGCAATAAACTTCGTCCTGAAATTGTACATGTGATTTCCTCCCTGAAATATTTGCCACCGCACGACCCGAGGCGAGTTTAGACAGCGGGCAGGAAATGCCAACCCGCAATTGCGCCGATTAGACCAACGGTCGATGCCGTGGATATGCAGGCTTGCGCGAGATGCCACCCGGGCCGAAAAGATTTTCGCAGCGCCTGTCGAAATCGGGCAACGATGCGCGACATTGGTGCGGCCGGCAACGACGCGGCCTTCGAAACCACGGGAGAAGACCATGCGATACATGCTTTTGATCTACGCAAACGAAGCCGGGATGGCGGCAGCGCCGGCGGATGCGGTGACCCAGATGTCGAGCGCCTATGTCAGCTACACGGAAGCGTTGAAGAAATCCGGAACCTGGCTCGCAGGCGACCGGCTGAAGCCGACGCAATCCGCCACCTCGGTGCGGATAGCCGACGGCAAGACCAACGTGCTCGACGGCCCCTATGCCGACACCAAGGAACAGCTTGCCGGTTTCTACATGATCGAGGCGGAGGACGTCGACGCGGCGATTGCCTGGGCGGCGCGCTGCCCAGGTGCCAGCACCGGCACCGTGGAGGTGCGGCCGATCTGGGAACTGACCATGTGATATCGGAACAGCCCGACATAGCACGGGCGGCGGCGGATGCAGCCGCCCGCCAAAGCTACGGCAAGCTGGTCGCCTATCTCGCCGCGCGCATGCGTGACGTGGCCGGCGCTGAGGACGCGCTGGCCGATGCCTTTGCGGCGGCGCTGGAACGCTGGCCGCAAGCCGGCGTGCCGCAGAAGCCGGAAGCCTGGCTGCTGGCGGTGGCACGCAGACGTAGCGTCGACGCGATCCGGCGGCGGCTGACCAGCGAGGCGGGCCACGACCATCTCAGGTTGATCGCCGAGGAAATCGAGGCCCGCATGGCCGATGAAGACCTGCCCGACGAGCGGCTGCGGCTGATGTTTGCCTGCGCCCATCCGGCGATCGAGGCTGGCGTGCGCGCGCCTCTGATCCTGCAGACCATTTTAGGCTTCGACGCAGCGACGATCGCCTCGGCCTTCCTGGTGTCGCCGGCAACGATGGGCCAGCGCCTGGTGCGCGCCAAAAGCCGCATCCGCGAGACCGGCATTCCGTTCCGGGTGCCGGAGCGGGCCGAGCTCGGCGAGCGGCTGGATGCGGTGCTGGAAGCGATCTACACCGCGTTTGCCGAAGGCTGGTCCGATCCGGCCGGCACCGAGACACGGCGCCGCAATCTCGCGACCGAAGGCATCTGGCTCGGCCGGCTGGTGGCGTCGTTGATGCCGGATGAGCCGGAAGCGCTCGGCCTGCTGGCGCTGATGCTGTTTGCCGAGGCGCGGCGTGCGGCGCGGCGCAACGCCGCCGGAGACTATGTGCCTTTGGCCGAGCAGGAGCTTGCGCTGTGGGACGGGGCCTTGATTGACGAAGCGGAGACATTGCTGAAGCACGCCGCGGCCAAGGGCGTCGTCGGCCGCTATCAGCTCGAGGCAGCCGTGCAATCCGCCCATACGACAAGGCGGCTGACCGGCCGGACCGACTGGGCCGCGATCAAACAGCTCTATGATGCGCTGTCGGTGATTGCCGGCTCGCCGGTGGTATCGATCAACCGCGCGGTGGCCATCGCCGAGGCCGACGGCGCCGCGGCGGGATTGAGCGCACTTGATGGGCTTGGCGACGACAAACGGCTGCATGATTATCAGCCTTATTGGGCCGCCCGCGCGGGCCTCCTGGCCAGGCTCGGCAAAACCCGGGAAGCGGCCGAGGCCTATAGCCGGGCGATCGGCCTCGAACGCGATCCGGCCGTGCGCCGGTTCCTGCAGGAACGGCGGGCGGGACTCGCAGCCGAAGAATGAGGTCCGGGAAAGGCCGGAGGTCAGACAAGATCCGATGTTTGGGAGCTAAGGCCGAGCGCAGGCGCCGCCCCTCATTGCCCTGTTCTGCAACGCTGGCGATTGGCGAGGCCGTCTATGAGAGCGCCCCTCGCCCCGTTTACGGGGAGAGGATGCCGGCAGGCAGGTGAGGGGCCGCGCCGGCTTCGACAATTAGCGGGCGATACGGAAGCGCAGGAAACCGCAACCGCAGACCGGCACAAATACCAATATGCCCTAAGCCCCCAGCCCTTCGAACAGGATCGTCGACAGATAGCGCTCGGCGAAGGATGGGATGACGACGACGAGGTTCTTGCCCTTGTTCTCCGGCCGTGAGCCGACGACGATCGCCGCCTGCAGGGCAGCACCCGACGAGATGCCGACCGGGACGCCTTCGAGGCGGGCGACGAGCCGCGCATTGGCAACCGAATCCTCGTTGGAGACCTTGACGATCTCGTCATAGATCGTCGTGTCGAGGATCTTCGGCGCGAAGCCGGCGCCAATGCCTTGGATCTTGTGCGGGCCGGGCTGGCCGCCCGACAGCACCGGCGAGGCTTCCGGCTCGACGGCGACGACATGCACGGAGGGCTTGCGCTGCTTCAGCACCTGGCCGACGCCGGTGATGGTGCCGCCGGTGCCGATGCCGGCGACGAAGATGTCGACCTCTCCATGAGTGTCGTTCCAGATTTCCTCGGCGGTGGTACGGCGGTGGATTTCCGGATTGGCCGGATTCTCGAACTGCTGCGGAATAATGGCGTCGGGCAGCGTCGCGGCCAACTCATCGGCCTTGGCGATGGCGCCCTTCATGCCTTTCGGCCCTTCGGTCAGCACCAGTTCGGCGCCGAGCAGCGCCAGCATCTTGCGGCGTTCCACCGACATCGTTTCCGGCATGGTCAGGATCAGTTTGTAGCCCTTGGCGGCGGCGGCGAAGGCGAGCGCGATGCCGGTGTTGCCCGAGGTCGGCTCGATCAGCGTGGTCCTGCCGGGCGCAATCCTGCCCGATGCCTCAAGCGCCTCGATCATCGAGACGCCGATGCGATCCTTGACCGAGGCGATCGGATTGAAGAATTCGAGCTTGGCCAGCAGATTGGCAACGACGCCCTTTTCATTGGCGAACTTGTCGAGCCGCACCAGCGGCGTGTCGCCGATCGTCTCGGTGATCGAATTGTAGATGCGGCCGCGGCCGGGCACATGCGCGGTGGTGGCGGGCTTGTTCATTGGTTTCGCTCCCAAGAGTTAGGCGGGCAAGAGTCAGACGGGCAAGAGTCAGGCAGCTAATTCTCGACCAGGCAGGATAAAGCCTTCGGCCGCGCAAGATAGTCTGCCGTTTGAAAATATCCGAGTGGGTCGCATGCTGAAAACACACTCGCCCCGGAAAAGCATTCCAGCCGAGGCCAAAGTGACCTATTGCCGGGCGGCGATCGCAGCCGCCGCGCCGGCCATGAAACCGGCGGCGGTGCGGTTCAGCGCCCTCAGCGCGCGCGGCGACTTCAGGAACCCGCGCGCTTTGGCCGCCAGCACCAGATAGGGCACCAGCACCACCAGGAGCACGACGAGCGTGAGCGCCACGAGGATGCCGTAGTCGGCGAGTGTGATGGTCTTCAGATCAACGATGGTCGGCGTGATGGCGAGATAGAAGATCATGGTCTTCGGATTGCCGAGCGTGACGGCGAGGCCCGCAATAAAGCTGGACACCAACCCGCCCCTGCCCTTCTTCGCCTCCACCGTTTCGGACGTGATGCCGCTCGTCCAGAAGCGCCAGCCAAGGAAGGCGAGATAGGCGACGCCCAGCCATTTGATCGCCAGGAAGGCCATGCCGAAGGTCTGCGCGACGAGAGCGAGGCCGAGCACCACGGCGGTGAGATAGGCGAAATCGCCGAGCATCAGTCCGAAGGACATGGCGAGCGCCGAACGAAAGCCGGACCCGAGCGCACGCGCAATAAGCGCGGTCAGCCCCGGGCCAGGGATGGCGGCGGCGATACCGAGGGCCACGCTATAAGCGAGGAATCCGGTGAGGGTCATGGTTTCGGCCTTAGCGCATGACCCCGAAAATCGGAATCGACCTTTTAAGACTGACCTTGTCGCACAAAGGCGGGCAGGCGTGTACTCTCTGAGAGTCGGATTCGATTGCACCAGCGCCGCCGGCCAGGCGAACCCACCGATCAAGTTCCGCTTTGACTGGTCCAGCACACGGAGAGTTGAAGCAATCGACCGTTTGTCTTTCGGGCTCAGTTTCCGGCCGCGTAAAAATCATCATCCAGACGCTTTTCGAGCGCGACGAGATCGGCCGGCAACGGCAGGCCCATGGCGCGCATTTCCCTCAGCTTTTCGCGCAGCTGCTCCTGCACTTCATGCTGATCCTCAGGCTGGTTGATCATCTGCTCGAGCAACAGGCTGATCTGAGCCTTGAATGATTCCAGCGCCATTTTTTTCTCCTTGAGGTCCACCCAAAGCGCGTCGCGGTTGAGGGATTCCTGCGACTCGCTTTGCTTTCTTGTTTTCATGCATGTCGTTATTCCAAAACCGCTGCTCAACCGAGGGCAGGCTTTTGGGCGACATGCATTACCGCAGCATGCGGGAAATAAGCTGCGCGGTATAGTCGACCATCGGCACGATGCGGGCGTAGTTCAGCCGGGTCGGGCCGATGACGCCGAGCGCGCCGATGACGCGGGCGTCCTTGTCGCGATAGGGCGCCACGACCAGCGACGAGCCGGACAGCGAAAACAGCTTGTTTTCCGAGCCGATGAAGATGCGCACACCGGAGCCTTCCTCGGCAAGGTCGAGAAGCTGGA
Source organism: Mesorhizobium sp. WSM4849 (assembly GCF_055811385.1). Classification (NCBI taxonomy): domain Bacteria; kingdom Pseudomonadati; phylum Pseudomonadota; class Alphaproteobacteria; order Hyphomicrobiales; family Phyllobacteriaceae; genus Mesorhizobium; species Mesorhizobium sp. WSM4849. The sequence goes on along the minus strand of NZ_JBVVPW010000020.1, from coordinate 7,206 downwards.
TCAGCCCGTCCTGCGTCTCCAGATCCTCAAACAAATGCCGCAGGAGCTCGATGTCGGCCTGCGCGGTGACATTTTCCAGCAGGTTGGCGCGGCCGCGCACGATGAGACGCGCCGGCAGGCCGCTCTCGGCGCCTGCCCAGACCGCAAGGCCCTTCTCGACCAGATCCTGAGACAGCGTGTCGAGGGCGGCCTTGGTCTCTTCCTTGATGCGGGCGATCTCGATCCGCGCCTCGGCCAGCGTGCGGCCACGGATATGGGCATTGAGGAAGTTTGACGCTTCATGCAATTGCGAGACGGTGATGCCGGCGGGCAGGTCGACGACGCGATTTTCGACGTCGCCGTTCTGCGACACCAGCACGGCCAGCGCCTTGTTCGGCTCGAGCTGGATGAACTCGATGTGCTTTAGCGGCACCTCGTTCTTGGCGGCAAGCACGAGGCCGGCGCCGCGCGACATCCCGGACAGCATCTGGCTGGCTTCGGTGAGCAGATGTTCCAGCGTCGCGCCCGAGCCGGAGGCGCGTACCTGCGCCTCGATGGTGCGGCGCTCCTCGTCGGAGAGGTCGCCAAGCTCCATAAAAGCATCGACGAAGAAGCGCAGGCCGGCCTGGGTCGGCAATCGGCCGGCCGAGATATGCGGCGCATAAATCAGGCCGAGATGCTCGAGATCGCTCATCACGTTGCGGATGGTGGCGGGCGACAGCGACGACGGCAGGATACGCGACAGGCTGCGTGAGCCGACCGGCTCGCCGTCCTTCAGATAAGAATCGACAATGCGCCGAAAGATGTCGCGCGAGCGCATGTCGAGCGACTGGAGTGCGGGCGATTGAAGCGCGGGCGACTGGAGCACTGCCGCCGACTGGGAACCGGGATCGACTGCCTTGGTCATTCGAGCCAAATACCTCCGGCCCAAAGATATAGACTTCGGCCACACCCGCGCAACCGGCCATTTTCCTTTGCGCCCTGCGCCCCATGCGGCTACAAGCCGGCCACGATTCCGAAAAAGATAGGAAAAAAGCCTGAATGCGCCCTTCTAAACGCCAATTCGACGAAATGCGCGCCATCTCCTTCGAGCGCGGCGTCTCCAAGCACGCGGAAGGTTCGTGCCTGGTGAAGTTCGGCGACACCCATGTGCTGTGCACGGCCAGCCTCGAGGAAAAAGTGCCGGGCTGGATGCGCAATTCCGGAAAGGGCTGGGTGACGGCGGAATACGGCATGCTGCCGCGCTCGACCGGCGAGCGCATGCGCCGCGAAGCTTCGGCCGGCAAGCAAGGCGGCCGCACACTCGAAATCCAGCGGCTGATCGGCCGTTCGCTGCGCGCCGTGGTCGATCTGCAGGCGCTCGGCGAGCAGCAGATCACCGTCGACTGCGACGTGATCCAGGCCGATGGCGGCACGCGCACCGCGTCGATCACCGGCGGCTGGGTGGCGCTCCATGACTGCCTGCGCTGGATGGAAGCCCGGCAGATGGCCAGCGTCGCCAAGGTGCTGAAGGACCATGTCGCGGCTATCTCCTGCGGCATCCATGACGGCCAGCCGGTCATCGACCTCGATTATCTCGAAGACTCCTCGGCCGGCACCGACGCCAACTTCGTCATGACCGGCAAGGGCGGCATCGTCGAGATCCAAGGCACGGCCGAGGGCGAGCCTTTCTCGGAAGAGCAGTTCACGGCGCTGATGGAATTGGCCAAGAAGGGCATTGCGCGACTGGTCAGCCTGCAGCAGATGGCCGTGGCGTAGCCCTAAAAATGCCGAGCTTGTCCGCCCCCCTCTGCAATCCTGGAATCGGCACTATACGTCACAGACCTCGCTGCTGCGGAAACCTTCTACACCGGCGTGCTCGGGCTCGATCTGCTGGGCAAGGTCGACGGCAGGCATCTTTTCTTCCGTTGCGGGGACGGCGTGCTGCTCATCTTCAACGCCGAGGCGACCAAGGTGCCGCCGGCGCCCGATGCCAGACTGAAGGTGCCGCCGCACGGCACTGTCGGCGACGGCCATCTCTGCTTTGCGGCGAGTGCGGACGAGATCGTGCGCTGGAAGGCACATCTTGAGCAGAAGAAAATCGCCATCGAAAGCGAGTTCGAATGGCCGCAAGGCGGCCGCTCGATCTATATTCGCGACCCTTCCGGCAATTCGATCGAATTCGCCGAACCAAGAATCTGGGGCTTCTGATGCATTCGCTTGATGGGCACAGAATTGTCGTTGCTAGCCATAATGCCGGCAAATTGCGCGAATTCGCCGATCTGATGGCGCCATTCGGCATAGAAGCGAAGTCGGCCAAGGAATACGGCCTGCCGGAGCCGGACGAGACCGGCACCACCTTCGAGGAGAACGCCTATATCAAGGCTCTTGCCGCCGCCAAGGCGACAGGCCTGCCGGCATTATCGGACGACTCCGGCCTGTGTGTCGATGCGCTGGGCGGAGCGCCCGGCGTCTACACCGCCGATTGGGCCGAGGCGCCGGACGGTTCGCGCGATTTCGGCATGGCGATGCAGCGAGCGGAAGTGGCGTTGCAGGAAGTCGGCGCGGTCGCGCCTGCGCAGCGCAAGGGCCGCTTCGTCGCCGTCATCTGCCTGGCCTTTCCCGACGGCGCGGCCGAATATTTCCGAGGTGAGGTCGAGGGCACGCTGGTGTGGCCGCCGCGCGGCGAACTCGGCTTCGGCTACGACCCGGTGTTCGTGCCGGACGGTTTCGAAAAGACCTTCGGCGAGATGACCGCAGAGGAAAAACATGGCTGGAAGCCCGGCCAGCCGACGGCATTGTCGCATCGCGCCCGCGCCTTCCAGAAATTCGCGCAAGCCAGACTGGATTTGGCACGATCGGCTGTGAAATGACCATGCTGCTTGACCGCAGCCCCGGCTTCGGCGTCTACATCCACTGGCCGTTCTGCGCGGCCAAGTGCCCCTATTGCGACTTCAACAGCCATGTCCGCCACCAGCCGGTCGACCAGGAGCGTTTTGCGCGCGCCTTCGAGGCCGAGCTTGCGACGATGCGCCACCGCACCGGACCGCGCGAGGTGACCAGCATTTTTCTCGGCGGCGGCACACCGTCGCTGATGAAGCCGGAAACCGTGGCGACGGTGCTGGACGCGGTGGCGAAGAACTGGACGGTGCCCGCCGGCATCGAGGTGACGCTGGAAGCCAACCCCTCCTCGGTCGAGGCCGAGCGCTTTCGCGGCTACCGGGCGGCGGGCGTCAACCGCGTGTCGCTCGGCGTGCAGGCGCTGAACGACAAGGATCTGCGCTTCCTCGGCCGCCTGCACAATGTCGACGAAGCGCTGCATGCGATCGGCCTAGCACGTGAGATCTTTCCGCGGCTGTCGTTCGACCTGATCTACGCACGGCCCGGCCAGACACCTGAAGCGTGGCAGGCGGAGCTCGAACAGGCTATCAGCCACGCCGCCGACCATCTGTCGCTCTATCAGCTGACCATCGAGGAAGGCACGCCGTTCCACGCGCTGCATGCGGCCAAGAAATTCGCCGTTCCCGACAATGATCTTGCCGCCGATCTCTACGCGTTGACGCAGGAGATCACCGCCGCGCATGGACTTCCGGCCTACGAGATTTCCAACCACGCCAGGCCTGGTGCGGAAAGTCGGCACAATCTGACCTATTGGCGCTATGGCGAATATGTCGGCATCGGTCCCGGCGCGCATGGCCGCTTCGTCGAAAACGGCCGCCGCGTGGTGACGATCGCCGAAAGAATGCCGGAAACCTGGGCCAATCTGGTCGAGGCCAAGGGCCATGGCATCACTGGCGGCGAGACCCTGACGCGCTCGGAAGAGGCCGACGAGTTCCTGCTGATGGGGCTGAGGCTGACTGAGGGCATCGACCTCTCCCGTTACGAAGCGTTTTCCGGCCGCGGCCTCTCGACGGCACGGCTGTCAGTGCTGCAGGGCGAGGGGCTGGTCGCGCCGATCGGCAATGCCCGCCTGCGCGCCACTCCGGCCGGCATGATCGTGCTCGACGCCGTGGTGGCGGATCTGGCGCGGTAGAGCGCCATGCCTTCGTCATTAAGGGGCGGAGCAGGAGTGCAGACCCTTTGATGGGGAAGGGGACAGCGCGCCCTCTGGGCCGAGGAATTAGGCGTCGTGTTTGTGGCGGCCCTTGGCGTGGTCTTTCTCGGCGTCCGCCTCACCGGAGCGTGCCGGCTTGGCGTCGCCCTTGTCGCGGCGGGCGCGGTGTTGATCGCTCATCGGGTGTGGGGGCGCTCCGTTGCGGGAGCTTTTCGTTTCAAGGCGGGTGATGAAAATGTCGAAGCGATTGGGCATCGTCTGGTCAGTGCTCCATCGTGCTGCCGGTGCCGGTCGAAGGCTTGATTTCCAGGTCGGTTGCCTTTGAAGGACGACGCTTTCGCGGCTTTTTGGCCAAGCCGGCGCCGGTTTTGGCAGGCTGACCCTTGTCCTTTCGCGCGGCAAAGCGCTTGCGCCCTGCATAGTAGGGTTCGAAAACGTCCTGTATCTTAAGACTGTCCATCCTGCTCCTCCCGAGATCAGGGGTAAATCCGCCGGGCATGGTTTCGTTCCGTACTGTGGCGAAGGCATGGCGAGTGCTTCACTTCGGCACGGGTTTTGCAACCGAGCGTGAGCCGTGCCAAACAGGGCCGAATGCATTCAAAGTGTCAGAGCCTATTCAAAGTGTCAGAGCCTGACGGGGGACACCGGTGACCGGCGAGTTGGCAAGACGCAGCTATGTGATCGGCCAGACCGAAATACCAGCCCGGCCGCTCGCGCCGGCGCTCTATCTGGTGGCGACGCCGATCGGCAATCTCGCCGATATCACATTACGCGCGCTTGAAACGCTCGCCGCCGCCGATATCGTTGCCTGCGAGGACACGCGTGTCAGCCGCGTGCTGCTCGACCGCTACGGCATCCGCCGCCGCACCACTGCCTATCACGAGCACAATGCCGCAGAGGCCGGCCCAAAACTGATCGCAGCCTTGCTGGCCGGGCAGAGCGTGGCGCTGATCTCGGACGCCGGCACGCCGCTGATCTCCGATCCCGGCTACCGGCTGGTCGGCGAAGCGCTCGACCAAGGCATTCGTGTCGTGCCGATCCCCGGCCCGTCGGCGCCGCTTGCGGCGCTGACGGCATCAGGCCTGCCCTCCGACGCCTTTCTGTTTGCCGGCTTCCTGCCGGTGAAGACTGGACAGCGGCTGGCGCGGCTGGAGGCGCTTAAAACCGTGCCGGCGACGCTGATCTTCTTCGAATCGCCGCGCCGGCTGGCCGAGACGCTCAGTGCCATGGTCGTGGCGCTAGGCGGTGAGCGCAGGGCCGCGATCGGCCGCGAGCTGACCAAGACCTTCGAGGAAATGCGGACTGGCACCTTGCAGTCGCTCGCCGATCATTACGCGGCGGCCGACACGCCGAAGGGCGAGATCGTCATCTGCGTCGGCCCGTCGGAAGCGACCGCCGACGAACCGGCCGACATCGACCGGCTGCTGCTTTCGCTTGCCGCCGAAATGCCGGCCTCCAAGGCGGCGGCGGAAGCCGCCAAGATGACCGGCGGCCAAAAGCAGGCGCTTTACCGGCGGCTGCTCGAACTCAAGGACACAGGGAAGAACCGGGACGCCGGGAAGGACGGCGATGGCTGAACGCCCGGTCGCCAGCCGCCAGCGGGCCTATCGGCGCGGCCATCGCAGTGAGTGGCTGGCGGCGGCGGCATTGATGGTAAAAGGCTACCGGATCCTGGCGCGCCGCCACCGCACGCGGTTCGGCGAGATCGACCTGATCGCGCGGCGCGGCGACCTGGTGCTGATCGTCGAGGTGAAAGCGCGCCGCACACTGATGGAAGCGATGGAGGCTATCGCTTACGAATCGGAGCGCCGCATCGAAAGCGCCGCCGATCTCTGGCTGTCGCGCCAATCCGACTATGGAAGATTGTCGGTTCGCTTCGATATGGTCGCGGTGCTGCCGTGGCGCTGGCCGGTGCATGTTGAGAATGTTTTTTACGGGCGGAATTAGGTGCGCCGTCCCCCAACGAACAGCGCTGCCAGGCCGACGGTGCCGACGGGGGCACCTATTGGGCCGTTTGCCAGTCGTGCTCCTTCACCGCCTTGGCAAAAGCCGAGACGACAGGTGAAGGCAAGCGGTCGGCCACTGAAACGAGCGACACCTCGCGTATGATTTCAGGGTCGACGACGGGCCTGTGACAGACACCGGGATGGCTGGCCGAGTACTCCGCGATGAAGCAGACGCCCATGCCCGCAGCGATCATCGCCAGAATCCAATCCTCGCGCTCGCTGCGGAAGGCGCTGCGGATATCGAAGCCGATATTCCGGCATAGCCCGTCTATGTGATCGCCATATTCGCAATTGATGCGCTCAAGATAGGCTTCGCCGCGGACGTCGGTAAGATGAAGCGTATTGCGCATCTCGAAAGGATGGCCGGTCGAGAAGGCGAGCCCGAAGCGCTCCCGGTAAACAGGATCCGCCTTCAGACCATGGCCGAAGGGTTCGGGCCTGGCCAGCAGGGCGACGTCAAGCTTGCCCTCCATCAGAAGGTCGGTGAGATGGCTTGCCGGGCCCTCGATCACTGTCACTTCTATGCCTGGATAGCGCTCTCGAAAGATATTGAGGAAGCCGATGAAGCGCAGCGGGCCTATGGTGCACATCACACCGAGCGTCAGCGACGCGGTTTCCAGAGAGAGGAAGCTCCTGGCTGTCCTCTTCGCAGTCTCCGAACGCCGGAAAACTTCGTCCAGATGGGTCCGCATCAGACAGCCAAAATCGGTGAGCCGGACGCGAGTTTTCTCGCGGTGGAAAAGATGGCCGCCAAGTTCCGCCTCCAGCTTCTGTATGGCCCGCGTCAGCGCAGGCTGGCCGACGTGAACGAGGTCCGCCGCGCGATGAAAGTTGAGAGTCTCGCTGGCCGCCAGAAAATAGCGGATTTCGTGCATCTCCATGAAACGCCCCCTCGCCGATGTCTCGTGTGCATCGTCGCGATGATAATTCGGCATTATCCGCCGCCCTCACGCTCAAGTAAACTTCACCAGCCTTTATGGCAGCTTGGCCGCTGCTGGAGCCGATCTGAACCAGGATCGGGCGTCACCGAACGCGGTTGGAGAGCCCAAAGGGAGATTCCGATGCCTGAAGCGAGTCAGGAAAAGTTGGACGCATTCTTGGGGAAAATGGTCGGCGATCTCGGTGCGATCGCTACGGGCGCGGGGGTCTTGCTGGGCGACAGACTCGGCCTGTTCAAGGCATTGCGCG
>NZ_JBVVPW010000019.1:0-142808 GCF_055811385.1 Mesorhizobium sp. WSM4849 | reverse complement strand
CGGCCGCGCCGCCGCGGCCGCCCCCCCCCCCCCGGCCGCCCGCCCCCGCCCCCCCGCCCCCCCCCCCCCCCCGCCCCCCCCGCCCGCCGCGCCCCGCCCGCCCCCCCCCCCCCCCCCCCCCCCCCCCCCCCCCCACTTCAGCACGGTGAGATGGGGCAGGGCTCGCGCTCGGACCAACTCGGCGGGTGGTTCCGTCGGGGGATTTTTGCATGAGACCTCGCCCTGCCCTGCCGCCTTCCTCCCTCGTGAACAGAGACCTGAAGATGGCCAGGGTTAAAGCGCCCGCGACCGCTTCACTGGATTCGGATAATAGATGACAAATTCCTCCGTGCACGTGCCCTCGCCGCTCGCGGGAGCCTTGCGCGAGATCCGTCCGGGCCTCTTCGCGGCCGGCGGGCTCTCGCTCTTCATCAATCTTCTCATGTTCGTGTCTCCGCTCTACACGATGCAAATTTATGATCGCGTCCTAACGAGCCGTAATGCCGTCACGCTCGTCATTATTTCGGTGATCGTGGGCGTGTTGCTGATGACCTATGTTGCCCTCGAACATTATCGGGCTCGTATCCTCCAGCAGGCTGGCGTGCGGTTCGACCGGCTCTTGTCCGGTCCCGCCTTCGAGGCGGCGCTTTCCTCGGCGCTGCGTGTCCGCGGATCGAATCATGCACAGACCCTGCGCGATCTCGACCTCATGCGCGACATTCTTTCGGGCGGCGTCATCATGGCGCTGATGGACGCGCCCTGGGCTCCGATCTACATCGTGATCTGCTTCCTACTTCACCCGTTGATCGGCCTTGTGGCCCTCGTCGGCGCGGTGGCGATAGTGACGATCGCACTCGCAAATGAGCGAGCGACGAAGGGCTTGCTCTTGCGAGCCTCGCTCACGAACACTCGCGCGATCGACAGGCTGGGCTCCTCGCTGCGCAATGCAGAGGCAATTCGGGGGCTCGGGATGGGGCCCGCTATCCGGTCATGGTGCACCGGAATCCGCGAGGAAGCGCTAGGTTACTCCGTCAGCGCGGGCGAGCGCGGCGGCACCCTTCTTGCGTTGTCCAAGTTTCTGCGCATGGCCATTCAAACGGCCATGATGGGCGTCGGTGCGTACCTGGCTATTAACCAGGAAATCTCCGGGGGCGTCCTGTTTGCGGCGTCGCTTATCATGGGTCGGGCGCTTGCCCCGATTGAGATCATGGTGGCGCAATGGAAAAGTATCGTGTCCGCGCGCAGCGCCCACGCGCGCCTGGAACGCATATTCGAGGAGAACCCGCCCATTGCCGGACGCGTGCGTCTGCCTGACGTCAGGGGTACGGTTTCCGTCGAGAACCTTTTCGTCCTCGCCCCCGGTACGAACACGCCGGTCGTCATGGGCGCGACGTTCACGCTGAAGGCGGGAGAGGTCGTCGCCCTCGTCGGGTCATCGGGCTCGGGCAAATCCTCGCTCGCGCGTGCGCTTGTGGGTGCGTGGCCGCCGGCGCAAGGATGCGTGCGACTCGACGGCAACGATTTGCGCCATTACGATCCGGACCAACTCGGCACCGCACTCGGTTACCTGCCCCAGGATATCGAGCTGTTCTCCGGTTGCGTGCGCGACAACATTGCGCGCTTCCGAGCGGACGCGGCCGATGCGCAGGTGACCGAGGCGGCAACACACGCCTCTGCGCACGAGATGATCCAGCGCCTCCCCAAAGGGTATATGACTGACATCGGGGAGGATGGAGTCGGACTGTCGGGTGGGCAGCGGCAGCGGGTCGGTCTCGCGCGCGCCCTGTTTGGCAAGCCGAGCTTCGTCGTGCTCGATGAGCCTGATGCCAATTTGGACAGCGATGGCAATCGCGCACTGATCCGGGCCATCGAAGGGTTGCGGGGAGACGGAAAGACCGTTGTGATCGTGACCCACAGGCCGAACCTCCTGTCGGCGGTGGATCGAATGATCATCATGCAGGAAGGACGAATAGCGCAGATGGGCAGTCGTGACCAGTTGCTGCCGTCGCTCGTCGGCCCGAACGTAGCGCCGGCACCGCGGCGGCCCGTCTGGGATGGAGGGCGCGCCGGACCGCCGGCGTCAGATCCAGCGCACTCTCTCCTCCGCCGGACACGCGTCGATGCATAACGAGTCGAGACCAATGATGATGATGCCTGACACCTCGAAAAGGACTGCAGTCATAGCACGCGTTCGCGGGCTCCCGACGCGGACGGCCCGCTCCGGGCCGACACTTTCCGCGCTCTTGCGTGCAGGACGGGTGACTCGAGCTAGCTTCCCGCAGATTTTCGCGCCGTTAGATTTTGCCGGCCCAGACCACAAGCCGGCGCACGCAAACCTCTCCGGCGACTGGCGCAAGCCCGCGCGGATGGGCTTTGGCATCGTCGTGCTGACCTTCGGCATCCTCGGCGGGTGGGCCTCTCTTGCCAGCCTCGACAGCGCGGTGATCGCTTCGGGTACAGTTGTGGTCGAAACCGACCGCAAGGCGGTTCAGCACCTTGCGGGCGGTATCGTGCGTGACATTCTCGTCTCGCCCAACGCACACGTGACCGAGGGTCAGGTGCTCGTGCGCCTTGATCTCACCGAGGCGCAGGCGCAGGGCGAAATCGCGAGGTCCGCTGTCTTCTCGCTACTCGCCGAGCAGGCACGGCTGCAGGCGGAACTGGACGGAGCCGAAATGGTCACTTTCCCGCGCGAACTCACGCTAGGGAGCGCCCCCCTGGCCCAGCGCGCGATGGAAGACCAGTTGCGACTGTTCAACAAGCGCCGCTTGGCCCGTACGAACGAAGTTCCCATTTTGCAGGAGCGCATCGCCCAGTCCGAACGGAAGATCGAGGCCGTGCAATCCCAAAGCGAGGCTGTCCGTTTGCAGATCGAGAGTATCACAGAAGAGCACGACATGCTGGCGCCCTTAGCCCATAAAGGCATCATTCTGGGCACGCGGCTGACCGCGCTCAAACGGCAGCAGGCCGATCTCCAAGGTCAGCTTGGTGCCTTCCTTGCCGGAATAGAGGGCGAGCGCCACACTATCGGCGAGGCGCGACTCCAGATCGAGCAAGTCGGGCGGGACGCCATCGAAGAGGTCTCGGCACAGTTTGCCGAGACCAGTGCCAAGCTCGCTGACGCCGGCGAAAAGCTGCACGTTGCAGATGACGTGCTCAACCGCACCGAAATACGCGCACCGCGGTCCGGGCGCGTTGTCGGCTTTAAGGTACACACGATAGGAGCCGTGGTTCGCCCCGGCGAAACCTTGATGGAGATCGTCCCTGATGACGACACTCTGATCGTCTCGGCGAAGATGTCGCCGGTCGACATCAACAATGTTGCCGAGGGCCTTCCTGCCGAGATCCGACTGCCTTCGTTCAAGGCTCGCTCGACGCCGGTCGCGATCGGCGAGGTGCAGACCGTTGCCGCGGACGCGCTCCATGACGAAGTGACGCGTGAGCCCTACTACGAGTTGAAAGTTTCCGTGCAGGTCTCTCAGTTCCCCGAACAGGTCCGCGAGAAACTTAGGCCCGGCATGCCGGCGGAGGTGATCGTTGCTACCGGCGAGCGGACCGTGCTGTCCTACTTGACGCAACCTCTGACGGACGCGTTCCGTCTCGGCATGCGCGAAAATTGAACCTTTGCCGGGCTGCTGGCATCCCTGCGGTCGACCCCTTCCTTAGACGGGGTCAGGGTAGACCGCAGAGACGCGGCAATATGGCAGGATCGATAACCGCTGGGGCAAAGATCGGGCGAAGCGCGCTTCCGATTCCACGGCCGCCTCAACCGGGTATTAGGCGTCTATCCGGATTACGCGTCATCTATGATCGGCCAGAATGACCAAAGAAACCATTCTAACGCTTGCGGCCAGGAGAGCGTTTCTTGCTGCCCCATCCATGTCCGGGACGTGCGCCATGCGATGCGGCAATAGCTTGCGAGTTCAAGCTCGTGCCAAGCAACAGAGCAATGGATGGAGGTGTTACAACAGCAAAACGCCCGGCATTCTTTAGAAATTCACGACGTGCCTGTTCTTCCGGGACAAGTTTATCTGTCTTTCCTTTGGAATATTTCATCAAACGTACTCCAGGCCATGCTGAGAATAACAACTCTAACCACATAATCTAACATATGCGGTCGTGAACACACCGCGCCATCGGGATACAATTCAGGAAATTAAGTATTACTACACTTTTGACCCGAGATCGCCGTCAAGGAGGATGCTAGTGGCGCGGCGTCCAAAGTCGAGCGGATGGCTCAAGCCATCGCCATGTAGGAGTCGCCACATACCCCACAGCGAATTGCCGACCAGGCGCAATGGAACGCCGAGGACGGGATGGTACAAGGGGAAGACACGCCGCCAGTGTTGAAAGCGAACCAATGGGCGCCGCACATATTGCGCCGGTGCTCTGACGCCAAAGAAGTGACTCAACGCCAGGAGCTGAGTATCGAACGCGTTCCGCGCGCTCTGGTCGGGCAAGGATGTTCGGAGCACCGCCCAATCCAGCTTATGCTGTTCCGCCAGCCGTGCCAGATCATAAAGGTGGCGAAAGTCGGTCCTTCCGCGCCAGTAGTCCGCCTCCTTGATGAGATCGTGCATGATCCAGTGGAGGGCCCGCGACTGTGGGGCGGGGATTTTCGCCCTAAGGCCGTGACGGCGGGCAAGCCTCGGGGACTCGCGGTCAATCTCCCGGTACGGCCGGAGCTCCAGGAGACCGACGTCTTGCGGGCGCGCCATGCCACCATCGACCGTCACTTCGGCATAGCCAAGCTTTGCAAGGCAAGCCCGGGCAGCCCCTTCTTTGGCCGTTTCCACAGCCACGTCGAGATCGCTCATGATCCTGTCGGGAACCCTGCCGCTCGACGAAAGGAACAAGGGAACGGCCCCTTTGAGCAGGACCGGAACGACGCCCCCCTGATTGAGGGCAGCAACGGTTTCATTCAGCTGCCTGCGCAAGCGCAAATTGCGTTCCCGGTTGCAGCGGTAAATGAACTGAAGATACTGGCCCACGTCTTCGGGGAGCCGGTCAAGCTGGCCCGTGTGCGCAAGAGTGGCTAACAAGACGGGCGTAAGCAGAGTGTGGTTGGCGAGTGCAATTACCGCCTGCCAGTCGGCCGTTACCACCAGGCGGCCGCTAAGTCCCGCGATCAGGGCCTCGAGCGCATCCCTGGTGGGCTTCATCGGCACGCCGCCTTCAGCAGTTCCAACGCGTCATCCAATTTGGCATAGGTCAGGCAAAAGCCCTGTGCCGATCGGATGACTTGGCAAAGAACGTCGAACGCGGTGCTGCTTAGCTCTTTATTCCGCGCAAAGGCGCCGTTCAGCAAGCCACCCAGGATGTCGGTCGGGTCAATCACCCGCAGTGAAGGTTTGGCATCCTGCGTCCGACAGAGCAAGACCACCCAGCCCACGGGCCGGGGAACGGGAGGGACATGATCCTTAGGCACAAGAAAGCGCACGCGCCTGCGATCGGGGCGCCGGTAAACCGGAGACCTGCCGAGTTCGGGGAAAAATTGTCCGAGAATGGACCATGATCCCGATTTGACTGCAGGCGCAAAAGCAAGGCCGATACCCTGTCCGGCCGAGTCGAGAAGTGTCACATCGTCTGCCGCGAAGCCAAACCCCGCGTGGACCAGCGCCAAGGTCAGCGTCGTCTTGCCCGAGCCGGGGTTACCACAAAGGAGGAGCGTGCGGCCGTTCTTGAAAAGCGCCGCGGCATGGAGGGCGAGTTCATATTCACTGTCCCCAAGCACTTCGGCCAGCAGTTGCCCTTTGACCATAATGGGTATCTCGTCTCGACTACAGGAATCAGTCCAGTGGCCATCCCGGAACAGGTGGATCCGCTCCCTGCGCTCAACCAGATGGAATAGAACGTCGACGGCCCTGTTTCGAACTTCGAGATGCTGAAATACGGTCGCGGCCGGAAAGGCGACGGCCGCCGGATACAGTATGCGCACACACACGCCTGGAACAGCAACGACCTGGCAGATATATTGATGAGCTGCGGTTGGGCACGGCGGTGGAGCAGGCTGGATTAGGCCGAGTTGTTCCCAGTCTTGAAGGGCAGCCTCGACATAGCCACAGGCCTCTTGCCTATCAACGCCACGGGCTGCCATCTCGCCCAAGATAGCCTCGACCGGCACGCCTTCTTCAAGCGAGCGCCAGATATCCGCCGCAGTGTCATTGAGCGCAAAAACTACCCCCTGCGTTGAACTGAGCAGGAAATTTTGTCCTTTGATGCATGCAAGCCGACCTTGGGGAACTAACCTCGCCGTAGCATACTCGACAAGGGGAGGCCCCGCGGTTCGGTCAGTGGTTCGGGTTTGTTGCGGACTCACAGAAGCCGTCATCCTCGTTTGTCTGGGCGTGGAGATCGTTCCATTCGAGTGGAACTCACGACCAGAGAGACACGATCTTCGTCAATCGCCCGAGTCATAGCATTCCTCTCCGCTCCCATAGCGGTACCTTGCCAACGCCGTTGCCGTGCGGGCACTTTTGCTTGAAGTCGCAGGTTATGCATTGAGCGGTCGCTGTGTTTCGCACTGATCATCGCTTGCATTCAGATGTTCTGTAACAGCGCCAGCCGCCACTCCTTGCAAATCAATCACTTGCCACACAAAATCGCCTCCAGCGGCCTCGGACCGGCAAAGTTGGGCTAGAAGGCGTTTCGCCCCGTCCAGATGCGGGGGATGGTCAGAAGCAGGATCTTTATGTCGAGCCAGACCGACCAGTTGTTGACGTACCACATATCGTGTTCGACACGCTTGATCATCATGTAGACATGCGGCGTCGCGCCGCGGCAGCCATTTACTTGTGCCCAGCCGGTGATCCCCGGCTTCACCTTGTGCCGAGCCGGATAGAGAGAAATGATCTGGCTGTATTCGCTGTCATGCGCCAGCGCGTGCGGCCGCGGGCCTATCAACGACATGTCGCCCTTCAGCACGTTCCACAGCTGCGGAATCTCGTCGATACTGAACCTTCTCAATATGCGCCCAACGCGGGTGACGCGGGGATCGCCCCTGCAGGCTTGAGGGACAACAGGCCCGTCCTCCAGGATCGTCATCGTTCGGAACTTATAGATCTTGAACGTGCGGCCATTGAACCCGGCCCGACGCTGACAGAAGAGCACCGGCCTCCCGGATTCGAGCGCAATTAGCCCCGCTACAACGGCCAGAGGGGGCAGAAGAAATGGAAGGGCGGCAGTGGTCAGCACAAGGTCGAAGAGCCGCTTCGTAAGCAGCTGAGGCGTCGTTAGGGGCGCGCGTTGCAGTTCTATCGCCCTCGTCCCCCCCAGGTTGACGACAGGCCGCTTCAAGAGCGCGCTAACGACGTGGTCCGGAAGGAGCCTTACGGGTACCGGAACCACGCAAAGGTGAGCCGTGATTTTCTCAATCAGGGATATGTCAGCCCAACTGACAGCAAGGACTATCTCGTCGACAGAACGCCGACGCACATGTTCAATGAGCTTATCCATACATTCAAGGAGCGAGCCCTCGCTGGATGCCGCCGGCAATGTAATCGTTTGGCAGACGTCGCATCCGGAAGCCTCGATTGCCTGGACTACGCCACTTGGCACGCGCACGTCCGATTGCGTTACGATCACTACTTGCGGTTTGGCAAGCATGTCCGACCTGGTCAAGGAGGCAAACAGTCGTCCGGCGCCCAAGCGCACGAAGATGATGCCGCCAAGTCCCGTCACGAAGAACAGCATGACGGCTTGGCGCGAAAACATGTCTCCCACCTTGAGTGCAAGCGCCACAACCGACAGGCAAAGAAAGACCGCCGTCCAGATAAGCACGACCTCCTTGATCTGAGAGGCCAGCGACCGCGGCTCGGAACTCAGATATGGGCAGCGCGCATATGCGGAAGTCGAAAAAAGGGCGGCTACAACAACACCGAGCCCGAAGTTCCGGCCGTACTCGCCGAGATGTCCGAAACTCACAAGATCATATACCATTCCCGAGACGATGCTGAGCAGCACGACGGACATTGCCTCGAGAAGCGGAAACGACTGCAGAAGAACATTGCCCTTGAGGGGCACGTTCCACCGCGGTGCGTTTGACGTGGCGCCCGCACGGGGGCCTTCATGAAGAAGTGCCATGACGTTCACCTGCGTTCAAAGCCGCATCCATCCACCAATGTCGTGACGACCGCCCCCTCCTCGGCTGAAAACCGCCGAAATGCCCAGCGTGACTGCGTCCGCCGCCTGCGGTCATTGCCCCTTCACGCGAAGTTCGATTGCCGTGGCTGCGGTAGCACTCGGTTCTTGGAGTTGAGAGAATGGCAGCGACACTGTGCGAATCCAATTCGGCATAAGCTCTAACCCCAAAGGGCAGAGCCGGCGGACACACGACCTTCTCCTTGCCCGCTTCCGGCGCCTGTTAGCCCTTCGGAGTACGTCGAAATGAAATGCTCTCGCGCGCAGCACTGGAGCGGCGGACGCTCCGACGGAAGCAACCGGTTCGGAACTGCCGCTCTTTCATCGTTTGAGCACCGAACCCGAAACCGGTTCCCACTTTCGGGCCTGATCGTCTAGGCGAGCGCCATCGCATCGGCGGCGATCTGTCGCAGCAGGGACTTGCGAATGTGGAGTCGCGGGAACGGCTCCATTCCGATCGTGACAAGGATGTGCTCCCAACGGTAAACCCAATCGTGCATCTCTAGGCAACGGACCGCGTTTGTTCGGCGCAACAATTCTGTGCGGCGGGGGTTTGCGTCGAGTTCGCCAATTACGTCTGCGATACTGCTCGAGTCTGGTGATACCTCGATCACCGCGTCTTGCCAGTCAAAGTGCTCGCCGAATTCGGCGCATTGCGGCGCGGTCCCAAGCATGACGGCGCCGCCCGCGGCCCCTTCGAAGAGACGGGCAGGCAGCACCTGCTCGCCGGCAACCGTGACGGACTTGGAGTTTGCAAGTGCCGCAGGACTGAAAGCCATGAAATAGCGCGTGCGCCTGATGATATTGGCGAGCAGCAACCGATGCTCATGCCAGTCCCTGACCCGGGAATCTGTGCTTGCGAGCGTGTCGTAGAGATAGAAGAAGTCCCGCTCTTCGGCCAGCTTCAGAAGCTGCCGGTGCATTTTCGCGGCTCGGTTGCCGAACGAGTATACGTCGACCACGCGTTTGACCGGCGACAAATACGGCGTTGAAATAAGGCCGTCGACACCCGTGGCAAGAAAGGAACAGGGCGTGCGGGTGTATTGAGGCAGGCGCGGTATGCACGCGCTGTGCAACAGGAACACGTGATCGAACTGGTCCAGGAGCTTCAGATATTGGCGGTCCTGTTCGAGCGTGCTCGACCAGAGTTCGAACAGATACGCGACAGCAACCTTGCAGCGGCCGCGCCAGTCGTGGATCCGAGACAATTCAACAAGACTTTGCGGGCTCCAAGCGACGAAGAAGAAAAGGTCATAGTCTTGGGTGAGCCGAACATGCTCCATGGTTGGTGCGTTCCTCAAGCCTAGCCCTTTGCGAATCGCGCTCGTCAGTCTGTTGAAGTCACGCTGGACGTTGTGAGGGTCGTGCTTTGGCAAGATGGCGTGAAAGTGTCTCGTCAGGTAGTTGTCGATGCCGGGGGCGATCAGATCGGCATCCTCGCATTCGGCAACGATGCGGCAAAACTCATACGCCAACGCAAAGTGAGCCCGGTCCTTCGCATTGAATTCAGAGGCAACCAGTGTACGTCTCTTCAAGGAATTCTCCCGGCACTTGTCGTTCGACTTTCAACTATTCGGCCGCCGCAGGTTGGACCGGCGCATGGTGTTCCAGTGCCGGGAGGGGTTGCCGACCCAGGATCATGTCTGCTGCCTTTTCCGCGATCATAAAGACAGCGGCCGAAGTGTTGGCCGAGGGAACGGAGGGCATGATGGAAGCATCAATGACCCGCAGGCCCTTGAGGCCGTGGACCCGCAACTGGTCGTCCACGACAGATTCAGCACTGTCGGACGGGCCCATCCGGCACGATCCGCACAAATGATAGGCAGTCAGCCCGATTTCGCGGGCAAACTGCAGACGGTCGGCGTCGTCGGCTATTTTCGGGCCGGGAAGCTCTTCCGTGCAGTTGTAGCGCCTGAGCTCGGGGGCCCGAAACAGCTGCTGCACGGCCTTCATGCCGTCGACGACGACCTGTCGGTCCCGATCATCGGCGAGATAGTTGGGCTGGATGAGCGGAGCTTGAAACGGATCGGCCGAGATCGCCCGAACATGTCCGATGCTCTTCGGCCGCAACTGATAGTAGCCAAGCTTGATGACCGGAAACCGCCGCGCGCCGTGGTCGGTATAATTGCCCAGGGTAAGTTCAAGCTGGATATCGGGGGTGGACTGAAGATCCCGCGAGTTGATGTACCCGTAGACGAGCGACGGACTGACGGCGAGAAAGTTCGGGCGGCCCAGCATCCATTTGGCCGCCTCGCGCAGGAGGGCGACGCCGTGTCCGCTGACCGTTTCAATGCCCTCCACCCGGGCGATCAGGTGGACGGTGTAGTGATCCTGAACCTTTGTACCGACACCGGACAATTCGTGCACGACCGGAATTCCAAGCCCCGAGAGCATACCCGCAGCACCGACGCCTGACAGCTGCAGCAATTTTGGTGAGTTCGCGGCCCCAGCCGAGAGGATCACCTCGCCACGGGCCTTCACACAGCTCGTTGGATGACCCGGCCCTCCTCGTGCATATCGAACGCCGATGGCACGCTTTCCCCCGAAGAGGACGGCAGTGGCCTGCGCGTTCGTGCGGACATCCAAGTTCTTCTTTTTGGCGATCGGCCGTAGGAAAGCCCGCCCTGCGCTCACGCGCCATCCCTTTTCTATATAGCGCTGATAGTAACCCACGCCGGCTTGGTTTGCCGCATTGTAGTCGGGATTGCGCGGGACACCGGCATTTAGCGCGGCCTCGATGAATGCATCACAAAGCGGATGTCGCCAATCGCAGTCTGTAACCGGAAGCAGCCCGTCAGTCCCGCGGTAGAAGGGATCACATGCCCCAAGCCTGCGCTCGGTTCTCTTGAAATAGGGCAGCAGGTCGGCGTAGCCCCAGCCTCGATTGCCCTGGCGGGCCCACTCGTCGAAGTCCGCAGCGGCGCCACGGTTGTAGATCATCCCGTTAATTGCGGTCGACCCGCCTAGTGTCTTGCCCTGCACCATTGGAATGGAACGATTGGCCGTGCCCGGGCTCGGCTCCGTTTCGAATTGCCAGGTATATTTCGGATTCGAGCATGTCTTGTAGAGTCCCGCCGGAATGTGCAGAAGGATGCTGCTGTCGGACGGTCCCGCCTCGAGCAGGCACACCGAATTGGTCCCGTCAGCCGCCAGACGATTGGCCAAGACGCAGCCTGCCGCCCCGGCTCCGACGATCACATAGTCAAAGACATCCGCCTCGACCGACATCGGTTCGCGCTCCGCTTATCGCCAGCTTCAGAGAATGGCAGGAAATCCGGCAGATGGCACTTTGCCCATCGGTATTAAGACCTATGAAGGGCTTTCGCGGCGGGCTGAATGGAGAGATGCTGTGCGGGCACAAGCCTGCCGCCAATCTGCATTCTTGGGGAACCTGCGCCGGCCGGCGCACAGGGGAGATGGGGGATGCCTGACGACAATCTCGCCGAGGAAGCCGCCTTGCCGAGAGGACGGATGCGGCATGCCCATCCGCATCTCGTCGGCGACCTCGACGTCTCCGCACAAGCGGAGCCGACGTCTGACACCCGAACGGGTCGCGCGGCCAGCAATCTCTTGAAGTCCCGCCCTAATCGGCGCTGTCTCCTTGCCGGGCTGGCGCTGCCCGTCTCGGGCGTCGTCGGCGCAGCGCTGCATCTGGGCATAGGGCGATCGGGCGGCGGTAAATGGTTCGGGGGCGCGGCCACCTTTCTGCGTCCAAGCGGACCGGTGCTCTCGCGCGCAGATGGGCAGATCATTGAAAATCTTGACATCTATGCCCCCCATGGCAACGGGATCACGGCACTCCATCAGGGCGTCATCGTCCGCAGCTGCCGCATTCGTCATGCCATGGGCAGCGGGATATACGCTTGCGGAGCCGCCGGAATACGCTTGCAGGATCTCGAGATCGATCATGTCGGCGTTCCCCCCTCGGGGACCGGACCAAGCCAGAACCGCAACAACATAGAGCTGGAAAGCTGCCCCGATGCGATCATCATCCGTGTCAAGGCGTCCCGCGGCTCCTCCAATATCTATGTCGTCGACTGTCCGGGCACCCAGATGAGCTTCCTCGAACTGCACGACGCGCGCGGGCCGTTCCCGCGTGGACAGAATGTGCAGTTCAACCGCTCTTCGGATACGAGCCTCGAAGAATTCTCGGCCGAGAACGGTCCCACCTCCTGGACCGAGGACAATATTTCCGCCTTTCACTCGGATCGCTGTACAATTCGACGTGGACTCGTCTTCTACAACAACAGCCCCACGGGCGCTGGCGTCATGCTGGAGGGAAGCTTCAATTGCCGGGTCGATGACGTCGATGCCGTTCAACAGGGCAACGGCGCGTTCTCGGCCGTTCCGCAGGGTAAGGTCGGCAGTGGCGGTTGCTCGTTCAACCGCTGCCGGAGCCGGGACACCTACAATGAGCCACGGGACGGCAGGGACGCCCCGACATCCAACGGCCTGTCGTTCCATACCCGGATATCGGAAGGCGCTGAAAAGCACAGCGTTAGGGACTGCTGCGTCTACGCGCTCGCCAATCCCGGCAACATCATCTGGGAAACGGCGGCCGTGCATGCCGGGTGGTCCATCGAGCGCAAGACATTTGATCCTAGGCCGCCATTGCGGCTTGCCTTCGACTGGCGGTGAGCGGAGGGTGCGCTGGCGCATCGCCTCCGACCATGCCCTACCGACGACGACGCCAAAAGAGAAACAGGTCTGCTAGCATTGACCGCGGCGGGGACATCCCAAGCGTCCACAGAGGCGCTGATGCAAGGATCATGCGTCCCGTCGTCGTGCTCGTATCGATAGGTGTGTCGACGATGCGAAGACCGACATCCTTGGTGCCAAGCCTTTCGATGAGCGCCAGCACTTCGCGGGTTGTGCGCGCAACACGGTACGGCTTCGTGACCGCAATCACGTCTCCCTTCCTGGCACATGCGATCGCCCTCTCCAGCTCCGGCGTCGAGCCGAACATACTGGCCTTCTCGCAGAAGAAGTTCTCGGCTCCCAACCGGGCAAGATAAAGCTTCTGCGCCTCCAGCCTGGCAGCGGGTTCGAAGGAGTTGATACGACAGTAGCCGATGATCATCGCATTCCCCAACCGTAAGAAGCTTTCAGGGAATGGGATGCAAGGGGCCCGACAAGCCGCTGACGATCTGCGAGCCGCGGTTCGGCAGTCCCTTTGTCTTCCTCCCCCTTCACCGAGATTCCGATGTTGGACCGCAATCCGGAGGGGTTCGCGAGCTCCAGATATTGCTTTGCAACACTGTGAGCATCGAACTGTCTAACCCTCTCGCGGGCACCCGCCGACAAACGCGACCAAAGGTCATCATCGTCCAGCACCGCCTTCAGCGCTGCGGCCATCGCCTCGGCCTGTGGTTCGACCACTGCCCCATTCACGCCATCCGCGAGCAGATCCCGGCTGAGCCTTGAAGACCCAACGATGGGCGTGCCGGTGGCGATCGCCTCCATCACCGTTGCCGAGGCGACAGGGACCGTATAGCGCGTGGGGAAAGCGGCGACGCGAACGCGGCTGTGTAGTTCGCGAACGCGTGCTCCCTCTGCCATGCCGAGAAGCACCACGTGCCCCCGTATCGCTTCAGGAAGAGCGTCGACCGCCTCCGTCACCGGTCGTGTGATGTCACCCGTCACGTAGAGCCGTACGGAAGGGTCGTTGAGGGCGCCGAATGCACGGATCGTCGCCTCCGGCGCCTTGTAAGGCGAGGTGCCGGCATGGAGGATTGCCCGCTCGCGATCTGCCAGTCCACGCGACGCATATGACTGGCGATCGATGCATTCGGGAATTTTGAGGATTTGGTCCCTTGGCAGACCAAGATCTAGCACGAGTTCTTCCTGTAGCTCGGACGTAGTGGCGACGACGTGGTGGGAGCGCCGCGAACTTATCCGTCGAATGGCTCGCCAGACTGCCGCGAGCGTCCCTTTCCGCCTCTGAAGATCGTGGACGACCTGCACGATCGTGCCATGCAGCGGAAGCGGCACCGTCTCGCTGTGGATGATAACCTCCGGCCGGAAGCGATTGATGATGCCGATCGCCCGCAGCCACGCCGCGACTGAGGCCGGCCCGGTCAAAGGCACACGGCTCAATCCGATTATCGGCAGCTCGAGGCGAGGCGAAAGAAGTCGCTGGAATTTTGCGCGGCTTTCGAAGGTGCCGACCACGATCTGCACCTGGTGCCCCAGTTCGAGCAACGCCTGGGCAAGTGCCACAATGAAGATGCTCACACCGTCAGGCGAATCCAAAGGTTCGCGCCGGGTCAAGACAATGCGCATTCGATCAAACCCCTCGCATAGGTGCCTGCGAGCGGGCCGCAGCCTCCCGTCGCACTCGCGGCTGTTTCAGTAATGGAAACAAAAGAGGTAGTCATGGGCACGCGCTGAACCTCTCCGAAGTGCACGAGGCGGTAGGATCGATCCTCGGGGCAAATCGATCAGCGACTAATAGGGAGTACCCCGGCCCGCCGGCATGGCCGCACTGCGCTCGTTGACGCGTGAAGCTTGGTGTGCCCTGTGGGCAGTCCTGGCCGGTTCCTGCCGGCGCATGTTCCGGGCCCACCTCACGACACTGCCGCGAAGGCCCGGATTGGGCGCCTGACCAGGGGTTCATAGATGGCCATCAGCCGATTGAAGTTTGCTTCGGGCGTGTACTGCTCCTGATAGGCGGCATAGGCCCGGCCTGCCAAGTCCTCCAAGGCAGATCGGTTTGAAAGCGCCCAGCGCACCTGATTGGCCAATGCGCCGGCATTGCCGACAGGAACGACAAGGCCGGTGACGTCTGGCTCCACGACCCCTTTGATCCACGGCAGCTCCGAGCAGATGACCGGCAGCCGGCTTGCGAAGGCCTCGATGACGGTCATGGGAAACAATTCATACCCTTTAGACGGAAAGAGCAGGAATGCTGCAGCCTGCATCTCCTTCAGCACCGTCTCGCGCGACTGACGCCCGAGATATTCCACGCGCTCGCCCGCAGATTGCTCGACGAGCGGAGCCAACGGCCCGTCGCCGATGATCCGCAGCGGATAGTCGATCTCCTTCCACGCCTCGAGCAGCGTGGCCACTCCCTTGTGGTGCTCATCCAGTCGTCCGACGAACAGCCCTCCATTGCGACGAAGGTCACCGAAGATCGGCGGCCTGGCAACTGCGTTCGGCTTGACGACAATGCGTTCGGCCGGCAGGCCGCCTTCCACAAGCTTGCGCCTGGCCCAGTCGGTAAGGGCAATGAAGCGGTCGACCTTGCGGGACCAGGTGCCGACTCTCTTGTGAAACTCGACCATTGCGGCAAGGGCGAGCGTACCCGCCAGGGAATTCCTGTAGACCTTCTTCGGAACAGTCCACCAGCAGGCGTGGCGGAGACTTCGCTCCCGAAGCCTCTCATCGGGATAAAGCAAGGCGCTGGGACAGAGGATCCTGAAATTGTGCAAGGTCATTACTGATGGCACGCCGGCCTCGCGGCACGCATCCAGGATCGAGGGGCTCAGGAGAGGAAAGAAATTGTGGATATGGACGACATCCGGTGAAAATTCCGCCAATTTTCGGGACAGGGCCCGCCGTGAATGACGGTTGTAGACAACCCCCAGGGCGGTAGAAATCTTGCGCGCGACCCGCACGATATCGTCATTCGTGGCGGAGAACAGCTCGACGTCGACCCCATTCTGCTTCAGGCACGCGAACTCCTCCCGAACCACGCTGTCCTCTCCGGCCCTTATCTGGTAGAAATTATGAACCATTAAGACGCGCATCGCAGTCCGCCCCGTCCGAATCTCAATTCGGCATCCCGGACGCCCGTGGCGACGACGCGACGGCTCCGGCAAAGTCGGCCTTTGGCAAAACGACCTCCACAACGTCGCCGGGCGCAAGCCCGAGATCTTCGCTGCCGGGGAGCGTCTCTGCGCCCTGCTCTCGCTTTCTATGGACTGTTATCTCGGGCCGACCCGCGGCTATCAGCAAGGTGGATTGCGCTTGACCTGTAAGCGCCAGCTTCTGCGCGGTACCCTCAAGACGCGCCGAGATCTGGGCCAGATTCATATAGGCCTCCTGTAGCTCCCCCAAGGCCGCGATTTGTCGTTCACTGTCGATCTTGTTCATCTGTCTGACATATTCACCGCGCTGGCGCTCGATGTTCGATGCCTGGACGATCGTGTCGAGCAGTTGGGTTGATGACATAAGCACCGCTCGACGGGCTTCAGATAGACGCGTGGTCGGCGCCAGGCCCTTCTGAAACAGCGTCCTGACGCTCTCGTATTCGTCGGCGTCGGCCTGGCTTCCCTCTTCGTCCTTCTTCTTCTTTTCAGACAGGAGCCCCAGTTGCAGGTTAGTCTCCTCGACAGCACGTCGCAGAAGCTCCTTGTCCTTTTCACTGTCTGACAGACGAGCTTCGATATGCGCTGTTGCCGTTTGCTTCAATCGTTCGGCGAGCGCCTCAGGCACTGGCACGTTCTCGACATGTTTGACTTCTTCGCCGAGTTCGGTGCGAAGGCGCCAAATGCGAGCCTGTTCCATTGCGAATTGCGCCCATAGGGCTTTGTACTCGGAACGGAAATCGGCCGCTTCCATGAGCGGATTGGCGATGCGAACCTGGGCAGCGCTGTAGCCACCCGCAACCGCCACAGCCTGTCGGACGGTCATACCCGGCCGGAAGATGTACTCTCCCGGCTTGGCCACATCACCATAAACATAGATGGGCCGGTATTCGGCAAGCGAAACGAAGACCTGGTCGGTCTCGATCAGGTGCGTTATTTCACGGCCGTCCGCGGTCCCCTGCCGATACTGCTTGCTGGCGAGACTGCCAGCGATTATTTCCTGCGCTTGTTGAATGGAAAGGCCGCTGACTTGAACCGCTCCAACCAGCGCCAAGTTCACCTCGCCGTCCACTCCGATCAGCAATCGCTGCCTGAAATCCGGAATACCAGGGACCGATACTTCCAGCGTATCTCCGGGCTGTAGCGTGTAGTCGGCAAGTGCCGCTGTCGGAATCAGAGCGATGGCGCCAGCCAACGAAGCGAGGCGGGTCGAAGCCATGGTCATCCACAGCGCCGACAACAAGGATCTCAACAGCTTCATGGGTCCCCCAACGGTTGCCCCCGTATCTCTACGGGCGACTTAGCACGGGTTTCTCCGGCGCGGCCGAACCTGCGCAGTGGATGGCCCTATACTACCAGAGGAGGCATAGCCAAGGCCGAGGCAAAATGGCTGGCTCGCTGGCTCTTTCGAGGCACTCCTCATGGAAGCGGCACGGGCGCCGCCGCATGAGCGGGCACATCAGCGGACGGCTCTCCTGCTCCTGCCGCGCCAAAATCGGTACAACGCGATCCCCTTCTACCGAGAACGATAGCCCGCCGATGTCGGGTGGGCCGCATCCATGTTCGGTCAGATGTATGAACAAGCGCAATGCTGCGTTCGACCCGCTTCAACTGGAGGGGGTTCCACAGCCAAGGCCGGAACGCTGGCGCGAAGTGCAATCAAATAGCCGTATGAGAAAGCAATTCCCACAATCTGTACAGGGCTCTCCAGGACTGGATTGACGAACATGGCGAGGAAAATCGTGATGAAGACTGTGGACGCATGATTGCTAACACCGCGTGGCAGTCGATTTGGCGGGAAGGCCACCAAAATGGCAGACACGATCAAAATGAAACCAATGACCCCCGTCCGCAATATGGCTTGAAAGAACGAATTGTGAATTCCTGTCGAGAGTATCTCAAGCATTTTGGCATGCGTAATATTCCTGGTGTCAGGAAGAAAGGTAATATCCTCGAACCCGGGAAACTCATATCGCCATCGGACCGATTCCTTCCCAAATCCGATGCCAAATCCGTATGTATCCGCAAGGGATGCGAGTGCGTCCGAAATGAACGCGAGTCGGATCCCGGAATTCGGGTCCAGAGCAAAGGTTTGAGGTATGAAGTTCAGCCCGACGGCATAGGCCGAAGTCAGTGCGGTCGCCAGAGCTGCGGCCATCAACCGGCCAGGCACGCCAATTAGAATGACGATCATCGTGACCGCGAGCACCTTGAACTGAGCCAAGGGGCTGGCGAGGGCTATTCCCAATAAGAGCAAAATGCCGCCGTATCGGCGCCAGTCATTCGTCAGAAAAATACCGCCTGCAATGAAAAACGCGGCAATGACCATGTTATTGATCAGCGAACCATAAAGAATCGGTATCGTGGCTTGCGGAGATGCGCCCTGATATTGCACGTCCTGCTGAAACATCACCGCCGGAGCGACAACGAGAGACAGGAACAGGAAAACGGGTGCACCAAAAAAGGCATTGCCATTCATCAGCCTGCGGCGGAAATAAGCCTTGGATGCCCATGCGACGGCGAAGAATCCCACAATCGGGACGATTTGCCTTATGACTGCTTCTTGAAGGAAGTGAACCTGCCAGGAATCCGGCATCAGCCCGTATCTGGACAGCAGGGCAATGAAGAGGCAGAAGGCGGTGTAGACCGCCAGCAGACGAGGCGGCACCGTCTGCCGCAGCACGGCATAGGCCAGACAGACACCGACCGGGATCACTATGAAGAAAGGGCCAAGCAGGCGCAGGGATATTGCGAGGGCGCAGGCCAGCCAAATGCCGGAGAGAAAGAGGGTGTAGTCGAGCACGTCAGGGGAATGGCTGCAAACGAGGTCGACCGGCTCTGAACCCTTCCTGCGTGACAATGTCGCTGGCGAGGTCATGGCCTGTATTCCCGGTTAGGACTGAAAGCCGCACGGTTGATCCTGGTCAAAATTACTGCCGAGAGTTTCTCTGCAGGGATGATGCGCAGGATTCCCTCAAGGTGGTCCGCGAAAGTGCGGCGTGCCTTCAGCACCAGGAGGACCTCGCTGATGACGCCCATGGCCGCTTCCAGATCAGCGGTGCGGTCGGTGCTGTGAAAATCAACCACTATACAACTGTATTCTTGCTGCAGATGCTGGAGTGCAGCGGAGATGGAGAGCGAGGCATTCAAGTCGGAGATTGACCCCGTGGGCCTGAGAACCAGAACTTCCAGCCCTTCCTGATCCGCGGGAATGGTGGCAAACGCCCTGGCGAGCTTGCGACCTGGCTCCGCGTTCAGCATTGGCTGGTCCATTGATGGCTTTTGCCAATTGGCATCAACGAGCAGTGTCTTTTGCCCGGTCGCCGCAATGATCCTTGCGAGATGAACCGCCACCGTGGAGCTTCCGGACCTGCCGAGGGGTGAAGCAACGCCGATTACAAATCCGCTTTGGCGGCCCTGAACTCCGCGCATCCGGGTGGCAATCTTACTCAGCGAGCTGTGAAGCTCGGGAGCGTCCTTTGAGTAGACGGGCTGCAAAGACTGCTCGCATGGCCCCACAACATTCCACCTGCGGCGGGGAATTCTGGGTATGCCTACAATCCGATCAAGGCCGGTCGACCTGTGCACATCCTCGACCGTTATAAGGCGGTGGTTCATTGCTTGCCTGATCAATGCATGACCAACGCCGGCAACCCCACCGGCCATAACGGAGAGCGCTACCATCAGGACCGTTGGCGGCCAACTGCGTTGGCGAGGCGGTTCGGCCGCCGTGATAACCCTTGCGCTCGGGATCAGCGACGAGGCGCTAAAATCGGAGTGGGTCCGCTGCAGAAGGGCATTGTAAAGCGAGCGATAAACCTCGGCCGCGCTCTGCTGCTCGCGGAAAAGGACTCTTGCCCTCTCCGCAGATTCAGGGTCTGATGGGGGTTTCTTCAGTGGTTCGGTCACAAAAGCCTTTTCCCGAAGTTCCGCCAGCCGCTTGTGCAGATCAGAGGCTTCTTCCGCGCGAGCCGCCTGCCGGCTCTCGCGCTGACTTCCGATGTAACCGCCGGCGATCGCGTTCGCGAGCATGGCCGAGAACTGAGGATCGGAAGAGGTGGCCCCTATCTCGACGGCGCGGGAGGAACCCAGCTGATGAACGGAAAACGCGCGTCTCACAAGGACCATCGCCTCATGCCGAATATTTGGCTCCGCCGTCGGCAGTTCGGTGCCGAAGAGAGACGCCAATTGGCTCCGCACATAGCTGGAGATCCGCGCGCGCAAGCTGTCATCCATCACAAACTCTTCGTCTTCCGCTAAGCCAGTGTGGTCAACAACGCGTCCGACGACCTCGTCCGACTGAATGACCTGTATCTGGCTCTCTACATAGACCCGCTCATCTGCCTCAGCTTCGCCCGGTTGCGAAGCGGGCGGAGATGAAAGGAGGATCGTCGCATAGGCGGTGTAATATCCAGGCGAAAGGACCGCATATGCGCCGCCGACACCAAGGCTCACAACCATCCAGAGGAGGCAAAGGCGCCAACTGCTTCGAACAAATCTCAAGATGTCTTTCGCGGTCAGCTCGTCGCGATCCTTGGGGGGGATCGGCTGGTGAGGCGACCCGGACGGCTGAACGACAAAGTGATCAGTGGCGAACATACATGCTCTCCTACGACCGGAAACGATCGGCCTCGTGCTCCAACGGCGCGGATTGGGACGCCGGCGGATATCCTCGCACCCGGCCTGCGTCGCAAGCCGCCGCCGTGCGAAGGACGGCCGCTCCGCCAATGAGGAAGAAGCCGGCTGAAACCACCAGCACGACGACTTCCTTCGCCACCATCGCATAAACAATGGCTTGCTCCGCCATGACGAAAGACAAAAAATATGCGGCCACCAGGAATACTAGCAGACCGGATGCGTTAAGGGCGGTCCATTCATTTTCATACCCGTAACTAAACATGAATATATTTGATGTGAATGTATTTATGTTCATCAGCAATGGTATAATTGCCATTGCGCGCACGATAGGTGTCGCTCCTGAAAATTCATCTCCAAAGAGGATCAATATTATATTTGGAGCAACAAAGAACATTCCAATACTCATCGCCGTTCCGCCTGCTATGGTGAATAGTGATCTCCTTATCAGTCGTATCCCGGCAGCAGGGTCGACATGAGCGTAGTATGAAACCCTCGGGAGGAAGGTATCCATAAGCAACTTGAAAAATACCCGCGCGGCTAATAGGAATTTTTCGGCGACAGAATATTGTCCGGCTGCGACATAACCTTCGAAATGCTCGACAAGGGCGACAGGGAGGGTGACGAGGGCAGCGTCCATGGCTACGAAGAGGCATCCGCTCCAGCCATTGCGCAGCTGCATTCCAATCGTCGAAAGCGTCACGGACCTGAAGCCGCCGAACCCAATCGGAAGGATGAAAGGTAAGCAGATGACGCCACTGACGACGGGAACTGCGCTTTGGATGGCAACGGCGAGCGCGACCTGGTCAGGTGATGCGACCAAGGCGACGAAACAGACTAGCGCCAGAACGCGAGCAACAACCACCGCGACGGCCGCCTGCCAGGCGCGTTCCAGGCCGACGAAGAGCCAGGCCGGAAAAATAATGCTGCCGGCGGCCGCGAGCATCGCGCACAGGAATGTCGGCCTACTGAGCGCCAGGACGTCGCCGGCCAGCACAAGGCCAACCAGGCATACGGCAACGAACAGCACTGCCTTGGTGGCCATGACCTGAGCAGCGAGTGACGCGATCGCCGCCGGCTCGTATCGAAGGGAAGCAACCCTGCGCTGCGCGGTCCAATGAAATCCATAGGCCACGACGACGGCAGCGAGTTGTCCGATGGCGAGCGCATATGCGTACTGCCCGAAACTCATGGGTCCGAGGACACGCCCGGCATAGGGCAAGATGATCAGCGGCTGCAGGACGTCGGTGACATGCAGGACAGCCAGACTGGCGGCCTGTTTGCTCAGAGTCATGGTAGCCTCCAGTCAGGTGCCTGTCGAGGCAATGCAGACCACACCGTCCAGACATGGGCAGCGCCGCCTCCCAGCAGCGCCAAAGAGCAGCCGCCCGTGAAGGAGTTGGCGCAGATCAGCAACACGGCGGTCCGAGTGTGTTCACTGGTTCCGCCTCCCTCTAACCGTCACGAAGTCTGCGCCTGGGAAGCAGCGACGCCTGCAGCAAAGCCAGGATGAACAGGCTGTTCGTCACGAGATACCTGCTCGCCAGGCGGCGGGGATCCTGGAAGAGCCGGTGCAGCCATTCCAGCCCGCTCTTCTGCATCCATTGCGGCGCCCGCTTGACGTCTCCGGCGTGGAAATCGAAAGCTGCTCCTACCCCCAACATGACCGCATTGATCCGGCCGCGATGCGCCTGCATCCAGCTTTCCTGCTTGGGACATCCGAGCCCCACCCACACGATCCTCGCGCCGGACTGATTGATCATTCTGACCACTGCCTCATCTTCCTCGGCCGACAGAGGGCGGCGCGGAGGTGAGTAAGAGCCCACGATGTTTATGCCGGCAAACTCGGTTCGAATGCACCCTCCGAGACGCTGGAGGGTGCCCGGGCTGCCGCCGTACAGGAACATTGGCGTGCCGAGTTCCGATGCCCTCCGGCAACAAATCCACATCAGGTCCGGTCCGCTGATGCGCGGCTGATCCGCGTGTCCCTGCCGCCTCAGCATCCAGGCCACCGGCGCTCCATCCGGCGCGACAAGGTCGGCGCTATCCATCGCTTCGGCATGGGCGCGATTGCGGCGGGCGGTGACGACACTGTGGACATTGCACAGGAAAACCGTTCGGCTCTCCCGCCGTAGGGCCCAGTCGAAGACGCAGTTGACTGCCTGCGCCAAGCCCAGGGCGTGCACGGGTACCCCAAGCACTTGCTCGCGCAACTGTCCCTGATCGATCGCGTGTCCCTGATCGATCGCGA
This sequence comes from Mesorhizobium sp. WSM4849, assembly GCF_055811385.1. NCBI lineage: Bacteria > Pseudomonadati > Pseudomonadota > Alphaproteobacteria > Hyphomicrobiales > Phyllobacteriaceae > Mesorhizobium > Mesorhizobium sp. WSM4849. The sequence continues at coordinate 119,996 of NZ_JBVVPW010000019.1, read as the reverse complement.
GCTCTGTCATGCCACACCCTCGATTGCTGCAATAGGTGAGCCATCATCACAGCGTGCGAGCACTTCGAGTTCAATTGCTATTCCGAACGGGAAGCTGGCGGGCGGCGCGCTCACCGGAGGTAGCTAAAAGGAATATCCCTTGTTCTCTCCGTGGTGCCGAAAGAGCGCATGAAATGCGCAGCCCGTCCCGCCGTCGAGCAGGAGGTAAAGCCCCATCACCGCGGGTTTGCCTACGGCATTGTTGTCGGGCGACACCGTGACGATCTTGACGCCGATATGGCCGCCTGCCGACGTGCCGGCCGCAACGGAGAGAACAAGGGATTTAGGTACCTCCGATGAGCGCCGCCCGCCAGCTTCCGTTCGGAATAGCATTCGGAATAGCAATTGAACTCGAAGTGCTCGCACGCTGTGATGATGGCTCACCTATTGCAGCCATCGACGGTGGCATAACAGAGCTCGCGATCGATCAGGGAGTGGTGGGATGTCGCAAATGTTCGCGTATGATGCCCTCTGGTTGCAGCCTAAAGAATTCACGCAGGATTATCTGGCATCGCTGTGCATCGCATTGGCGCAGATCGATACGGATGCCGTGCAGGAGGCGATACAGATGCTGCGCGCCGTACGCGATGCGGGCGGCACAGTCTTCGTCGCCGGCAACGGCGGCAGCGCAGCGACCGCCTCCCACTGGGTCAATGACCTCGGTAAGGCCACGAAGCGCTCGGGAAGGCAGCCAATCCGGGTCATGGGCCTGACAGACAACGTCTCCTGGATGACGGCGCTCGGCAATGACGAAGGCTACGAGCGTATCTTTGCCGGCCAGATGGAGAACTTCGCCAAGCCGGGTGACGTGCTCATAGTGATTTCAGCCAGCGGGAACTCGCTTAATCTCGTGCGGGCAGTCGAACTCGCTCGCGAAAGGAAGGTAGCCACCATCGGCATTGTCGGTTTTGACGGCGGCACGCTTAAAGAGCTCGTCGATCAGCCAGTATGGGTGCGGTCTGAAAAAGGCACCTACGAACTCGTCGAGGACGCCCACGCCGCGATCTGTCATGCCATCACGCGATACCTCGTCGCCGACCGACCGGAGCGCGGTCAATGAATATTGTCCTGCCGAGCTCTCCCTGCCTGCAAAAGGCAGATGTCGAGGGCCGCACCTACAGCCGGCCGCGCCAGGCGGTCATCCTGGCCGGCGGGCGTGGCACGCGCATGCGGCCGATCACACTCGACCGCCCGAAACCAATGGTGCCGGTGCTCGGCCGCCCTTTTTTGGAATACCAGATCGAACAGCTGCGGCAGGAGGGGTTCGAAAGGGTTCTTCTTCTACTCGGGTATTTGTCCCATGTGGTGATGGACCACTTCGGCGACGGCAGCAGGTTGGGCCTCAGTATCGAATATGCCGTCACCCGTCCCGACGACCTCACCAGCAGCCGGGTATCCAATGCCCGTCACCTCATAGATCCGTGCTTCCTGCTGCTGTATTGTGACAATTACTGGCCGATGCGCATGGAGCGGCTGTGGCAACGCTTCTGTGCGGCCGGCAAGCCTGGAATGATCACGGTCTACAGCAACAAGGACGGCTATTCACGCGGCAGCGTGATCCTTGATGCGGACGACAATGTGACCGTCTTCGACCGGCTCCGCACCACGCCTGGGCTGCAGGGAGTCGAGATCAGCTATGCCATACTGACCGATCTCGCCCTCGAACTCCTGCCCGACGAGGACACCCTCTTCGAGGAGGCCATCTACACGCCGCTCGCGACGCAGCATCGCCTCGCCGGCTTCGTGAGCGAGCACCGCTATTACAGCGTGGGCTCGATCGAGCGTCTACCCGCGACGGAGCGCTTTATGAGGCGCGAAAAAACCATGCTCGTAGATAGGGACGGCGTACTCAACTGCAGACCGCCACGGGCTCAATATGTGTGTTCATGGGACCAGTGGGAGTGGGTTCCGGGTGCAAAGCAGGCGTTGGCCCTTCTGAACGAGGCCGGCTACCGCATAGTCATCATCTCGAACCAGGCAGGGATAGCGCGCGGAGCGATGACCGCCGCTGATCTCGAGGCGCTTCACCAGCGCATGTGCGCCGAGTCCGAAGCCGTCGGCGGCAAGATCGCGGAGATCTACCACTGCCCACACGGCTGGGACGACGGCTGCGACTGCCGCAAGCCCAAACCCGGCATGCTGTATCAGGCACAGCGCGACTTTGATCTCGACCTCACACGCACTCTCTTTGTCGGCGATGACGATCGTGACCGTCAAGCGGCCGAAGCCGCGGACTGCCTATATGCGCAAGTAAGCGAGCAATGCTCGCTTCTGGACCTCACCCGTCAACTCCTTTCGAAAGCGGAGCAGGGCAGACATGAATGAACCAACACGCGTTCTCGTCACCGGACACAATGGATATCTCGGTTCTGTCATGGTGCCCGTGTTGCAGGCGGCGGGCTATGAGGTGGTCGGGCTGGACATGGGATATTTTCGTGCGTGCACCCTGGGAGCCGACAATACCAGTGTGCCCGAGATCACAAAGGATCTGCGCGCCATCGAACCCCCGGATCTCCAGGGCTTTGACGCGGTGATCCATCTGGCGGCACTCTCGAACGACCCGATCGGAAATCTCAACGCGGATTGGACGAGGCAGATCAATGCGGAAGGGACAGTTCGTCTGGCCACGATGGCCAAGGCGGCCGGCATCCGGCGGTTCCTATTTTCCTCCTCCTGCATCATGTATGGCATGTCGAAAGCCGCCGTCGTCGACGAAACCGCCCCGCTGGCGCCGCAAACAGAGTACGCAAGATCGAAGGCTGTTGCCGAAGAAGCGCTGCGCGCGCTGGCGGACGACCGGTTCTCGCCCATCTATTGCCGCAACGGCACCGTCTATGGTCTCTCGCCGCGAATGCGCTTCGACACCGTGCTGAACAATTTCATGGGCAGCGCCTTCACAACTGGACACGTCGAAGTCCATAGCGATGGCACGCCATGGCGGCCCGTGGTTCATGTCCAGGATGTCGCGCGCTATTTCAAATTGATGCTGGAGGCGCCGCTACAGGACATCCACAATGAGGCGTTCAACATGGGTGTTGAAAGCCTCAATCTTCAGGTGCGCGAGATAGCGGAGATCGCCGTTGACGCCGTCCCCGGCGCGCAGCTCACAATGACACCGAAGCCGGGCGCGGACCAAAGGACCTACAAGGCGGACTTCAGCAAGTTCTCACGGACTTTCCCGGATTTCGAGTTTCAGTCGACGGCGCGAAAGGGAGCGCAGGAGCTTTACGAGGCGTTCCGCTCGATCGCACTTAGATTTGAAGACTTTACCGACAAGCGCTTCACGCGGCTGCGCTGGCTCGATCATTTGCTCAAGGCGGGGATGCTCGATGATCAGCTGCGCTGGCGAACCGCACAGCCGCGTGTTGCCTAATTTTCATTCCGTTGATTTTCGAGAGGGCAAAATATGGAACAGCTAGACGATACCAAAGCCGTGGGGCGCCGCTCAGGACTGGACCTTCTGACCATCATCGATCGCGCTGCACAGCGTCTACCGTCTCTCGTCCTGACGCGCACTCCTTTGCGCGTCAGTTTTGCTGGCGGCGGTACCGACCTGCCCGATTTCTACAATCTCGATTGCGGCGCGGTCTTCAGCGCGGCAGTGGACAAGTACATCTATGTCACCGTCAAGCGTCACAGCGAGATCTTTAATGAACCCATCCGCTTGAACTATTCACAGACAGAGCAGGTAAACACCATAGGGGAGATCAAGAACAACATCGCTCGCGAATGCCTGCGTTTCCTGGAGATCGAACCGCCGATTTACATCTCGACGGTCGGAGACATGCCGGCCTCGACGGGCATGGGGGGGTCGAGCTCGTTCACGGTGGGACTGCTCAACGCCCTACATGCATTCCGGGGAGAACGTGTCACCCCTGGCCAACTCGCCGAAGAGGCATGTCACATCGAGATGGACATCCTCAAGGAGCCGATTGGCAAGCAGGACCAGTATGCCGCCGCGTTCGGGGGCATGAACCTGTTCCGCTTCCAGCCTGGCGGCGCGGTAACGGTCGAGCCGCAGCGGGTGCGCAATGGCGCCGTCGAACATCTCTTCAGCAACCTGATGATGTTCTGGACATCGCATCAGCGACCGGCCAGTTCCGTGCTGGCAGAGCAGAAGGCGAACACGTCAAGCAATCTCGATACGCTCAGGCGGATGCGGGACGATGCCTTCATGCTTCAGGAGATCTTTTCGGAGCCCGTCATCGACATAGAACGCTTCGGTGCCGTCCTTCACGCAGGGTGGGAGATGAAGCGGAGTTTGGCGTCCCGCGTGAGTAACGCGGCGATCAATGGCCACTACGACCTCGCCAGGGACGCAGGTGCGGAAGGCGGCAAGCTGTGCGGCGCCGGCGGCGGCGGATTCCTTATGTTCGCGGTCAAGCCGGAACGCCGGGAAAGCGTAAGACGCGCACTCTCACACCTAGCCTATGTGCCTATCGGCTATGAAGTCCACGGCTCGCGCCTCTTGCATCCGGCGCAAGTCTGATGCCGTCCCGCGATCGCACAAGCGGACCGCCGGCGCGAGCAACCCTCAGGAGAGCGTCGGAGATGCGACCCGACGTGACACTCATTTGATCAATCGATCTACGATGCTTTTCACAAAGACCGATATTCCCGGCGCCACCCTGGTGGAACTGCAGAAATTCGAAGACGAGCGGGGCTTTTTCGCACGCGGCTGGTGTTCGCGGGAATTTGCCGAGCAGGGGCTTCCGGATCATGTCGTGCAGATGAATATTTCATACAACAGGCACAAGCATACACTGCGCGGCTTCCACTACCAGCTGGCTCCCCATGGCGAGGACAAGATGCTTCGCTGCATACGGGGCAGCCTGTACGACGTGCTGATCGACCTGCGGCCCGAGTCGCCCACCTATAAGCAGCACCTCACTGTGGAACTTTCCGCGGCGAACCAACGGATGCTGGTGATACCGAAGGGCTGCGCGAACGCCTTTCTCACCATTGAGGACCACACCGAGGCCACGTATCTCGTCTCCGAATTCTATGCACCTGCAGCCGAACGCGGTGTTCGTTGGAACGATTCTGCTTTCGCCGTGAAGTGGCCAGTGGATGAGCCGGCGGTGATCTCAGATAAGGACCGAACTTGGCCGGACTACGCCGAATGACCTTTCTCGGCGACGAACTTGCGGGAGCGCTACAGAGGAGACGCAAATGTTCATCGTCGACAGGGAGTTGGAGTTGCTCCAGGCTGAGGGGCGTCCAATTCGCGTGGGTATGGTGGGGGCCGGTTTCATGGCCCGAGGCATCGCGATGCAGATGCTGCGACATGTTCCGGGCATGAAACTCGCAGCCATTTCCAACAGACACGTGGAAAAGGCGCGAGAGGCCTATGCCGCTGCGGGCGCGGACGATGTGACGGAGGCGACCAGCACCAAAGCGCTTGAGGATCTCGTGGCCAGCGGCCGCCGCGCGATCACGGCGGACCCGATGCACATTTGCGAGGCCGAAGGCATCGACATCGTCGTCGAGGCGACAGGCGCGATCGAGTTCGCTGCCCACGTCACAATGCGCGCGATCCGGCACGGCAAGCATGTCGCCCTGATGAATGCCGAACTCGACGGCACGATCGGCCCAATCCTGAAAGTGTATGCCGACCAGGCAGGCGTGGTCCTCACCAATGTGGAGGGGGATCAGCCGGGCGTCATCATGAACCTCTACCGTTGGGTCAGGGGCCTGGGCATACGTCCCGTGCTTTGCGGGAACATCAAGGGCCTGCACGATCCCTACCGAAATCCGACGACCCAGGAGGGATTTGCCAAGAAATGGGGGATGAAGGCCCCGATGGTCACCTCCTTCGCGGACGGCACGAAGATCTCATTCGAGAATGCCATCGTCGCTAACGCCACAGGCATGCTGGTGGCCAAGCGCGGCATGTACGGGCCTGTGGTCGAGCCCGGGACCCCGATCCAGGAGGCGGTCGGCTGGTATCCGCTCAATCAGCTCCTCGAGGGGCCGGGGATAGTTGATTATTGTGTCGGCGCCACGCCCAACCCCGGCGTCTTCGTTCTTGGCACCACAGAGAATGCCGTCGAGAAACACTATCTGTCACTCTACAAGATGGGCCCCGGGCCGCTCTACTGTTTCTATTGGCCTTATCATCTGTGTCATTTCGAGGTGCCCTTCACGGTGGCGAGGGCCGCGATCTTCCGCGATGCTGCGATTGCGCCCCTGGGCGCGCCGACCGTTGACGTGGTGGCCGCCGCCAAGCGGGACCTTAGTGCCGGAGAGATCCTCGATGGCCTCGGACATTACATGACCTATGGCCTCTGCGAGAACGCGCCGACGGTGCACGCCGAGCGGCTTGTGCCGATCGGGCTCGCCGAGGGCTGCCGACTGCTGCGCGACGTCAAGCGCGACGAGGTGCTCGGCTATGACGACATCGAGCTTCCGGTAGGGCGGCTGTGCGACGCGCTGCGCCGGGCGCAGGATCTTGTCTTCTTCGGCAGCTCTGCCGCGTCACCGCAGCGCGAGGTTCTTACAACCGCTTAGTTAGCGGGATGTTCCGCAGACCGAGCCCGAGGAGGTTCGAGATGGCCGAACCGATGGCGCGAACGCTATCCGACTTCCATTACCTGAAGCATGCCGCCGCGCTTTGCCTCCTCTTTGTGGGTACGACTTTCCTGGCCCTTAACCCGGATTGGATCGACAGGCCCCTCGTAAAGGCCATTAACACCGTAGCGAGCAATCAGCCCTTCGCCAGCCGGCTCGCTTTCGGTGCCGTCTACCCAACAACCGAGGGCGCTATAGTTGTGTCCTTGCTTTGGTATTGCTGGTTCGCCCATGACAGGCCGGAATCGAGGGCAAGGCTGGTGAGCGGCGTCTGCGCAGCTGTCCTCGCGGCGCTCGTCGCGCATTTCCTGCAGGGCACTCTGCCGACGACGCCAAAGCCGATTTTTGACGCCGCACTTGGGCTTCATATCCCGGAGGTTCTGGGCGACGCTGCCGTTCTGCGCTCAGCGCCGTTCGCCGGCAGCCCCGGGTTCCCCAGCGAGCGAGCGGTTCTGTTCGCGGGTTTAGCGATCGCCATTCTTCTCGTTCGCTTCGAACTCGGACTCCTCGCCCTGGCCTGCACCTTGGTGATAGAGCTTGCGCGAGTCTACTTGGGGCTGCATTACCCGACCAATGCTCTGGGTAGTCTCGCCTTGGCCGCGACCCTGGCATGGCTAGCACAAACGCGCCCGAGCCTTGAACTCGGCGCCTTGTTTCTCCGGTGGGAGCGCGGCGCCGCACCAAGCTTCTATCTGTGCAGCTTTCTGGTCTCATACCTTGTTATTGCGTTTCAGGACTTGCGCGAACTTGCCAAAGGGCTTCTCCAGTAGGAACTGGTGTGAAGCCATGCTGAAGGGTTCGCAACAGCGGCGAATTACCACAATGCAACGGATCAAAAAATATGCATCCGGCAGCTGGATAAGGCCCCCCATACGGCTTCCACTGGCCCTATTACCTCTGCCATTTCGAGTACCCACTACGTCGCGCGGCCGCTGTTCAAAAAGCCCGATCGCTCCGCTCGGCGAAGCCCAAGGTCAATTTCGTTCGAACCGCGAAGGCCCGCCCTCCCCTGCGTTCAGCTCCGCAACGAACAGGATCACCACTCCTTCGGCTCCGCAAGTAGCCGGCACGCAGCCCTCGGACAGGGCATCGGCGTAGGGACTCGTGAGCCGGCGATCGCAGCGGGGCGGCTACTTCCTATGCAGCGGGGCGAAGACGTTGGCCGAGCCCAAGGCGACGCTCCCGCAGCATCTGTTACGAACGCCGAGCGATGGGGATTACCTCCTTTTGCTGGAGTGCCTGCCACAATGACACTCTGGTCGCGGGAGGAAATGATGTAGAATTCACAGGGCGATAGCCGCTCCGCGTTGGGCCAGACTGAACCCATCTGGCGCTCTTGTCCATTTTGGACATGGTGAGGAAGGCGCAGTCAAGCGGAACAGCTACTACAAATAAGCCAAAGGCACTATTGATGTACAATCCAGATTGGCTCCGGTATTGTAAGCGCGTTGTAAGAGCGGCCTTAGGCTTCGATCATCTTCTCCGGCCCGAATGCTCTGTTCCTACACAAAAACTCGGCTCCGTATATGGAGGTTGGGTGGTTGCGGTCGAGCCTCTTCTAGGTACTCCATCCCCTATTGTTCTTTCCTTTGGCTTAGGGGACGACATTTCATTTGATCAGGAAATCAGCAAAGTATTCGGCGCAAAGGTCTTTGGGTTTGATCCGACTCCGGCCAGTCTTGACTGGATTGCCGCTCAGGAATTACCCCCCACTGTGCGGATCTACCCCCTGGGAATATCTAATTTCGACGGGGAGCAGACGTTTGCTGTGTCCGAAGATGATACACGCAGCAATTTTTCCACGAAGATGGTTACGGGCAAGAGCATTATCTGCAACGTGAGGCGTTACTCTACTATCCTGGATATGCTCGGACTGGCAACTATCGATGTGCTGAAACTCGACGTTGAGGGGGCAGAGCACGACGTCCTTCCAGAGGTGCTTGGATCTGATGTCTTACCGAGACAGATTCTCGTCGAGTTTCACCACTGGTGGCACCGCACTCCGGTGGAGCAAACCTACCGAACAGTGGAAGCGATAAAGGGCCAGGGGTACACCCTGTTCCATGTTTCTCCTGCGGGCCACGAATTGTCATTTTTGCTGACGCGATAACAAGCCTTACGAGAACTTTCGACAAGCCGCCGTCGGTGGCGGGGATCGTCGGCAACAAGCGCCCCGACGCCACGCTTGCCAGGTGACCCGAGATGCAGGCTGGACGCGAACGTTTCTCAGCCGGCATGGCCCGCGCCGCACTGGTCAGACGACCCACATGTTCGGCATTGCCGACGGCAGCATGGGCGGCAAGCAGCTCGCGGAGAAGCGGTGGCGCAAGCGCTTGTGAACTGACGGCTCGCGGCAGGGCGGCTACGTCCGACGAGGCTAGCCAAGCAGAAAGGGGACGCACGGGAAGTAGCTGTGACGGGCATTGAGCGGTGGGGATTACCTCCTTTGCCGGCGTGCCTCCCACAATGACACTCTGGTCGAACAAAGCGCTTTCGCCTTTCATTTGAGGAGTGCGGGGGCGGACCGTCGGTCGACGGCGCCACCACGGCCCTCAACGATTGGATGGGGCACGATGACAGATCGCATTGCGCTCATAACTGGTGTGACCGGTCAGGACGGTGCCTACCTTGCCAGACTGCTGCTGGAGAAAGGCTATACTGTCCACGGACTGAAACGCAGATCCTCCTCCTTCAATACCGAACGCATCGACGACATCTACGTCGATCCGCACGAACCGGACGCACGCTTCTTTCTCCACTACGCCGACCTGACCGATGCGACTAATCTCATTCGCATCATTCAGGAGACGCGCCCTACCGAAATCTACAATCTTGCGGCCCAAAGCCATGTCCAGGTAAGCTTCGAGACGCCGGAATATACCGGCAACGCCGATGCCCTTGGCACACTCAGGCTGCTTGAAGCCATACGCATCCTGAAGATGGAAGAGCGGGTGCGCTTTTATCAAGCGTCAACCTCCGAGCTGTTCGGCAAAGTCCAAGAGGTGCCCCAGACGGAGAAGACGCCGTTCTACCCGCGCTCTCCCTATGCGGCGGCCAAACTCTATGCCTATTGGATCACGATCAATTACCGTGAAGCGTACGGAATGTTCGCTTCCAATGGCATACTATTTAATCATGAAGGCCCCACGCGCGGCGAGACGTTTGTGACCCGCAAGATCACACGTGCGGTTGCAGGTATCCAGCGAGGCTTTCAGTCCACCCTCTATCTTGGAAATCTGGACGCGAAACGCGACTGGGGGCATGCTCGCGACTATGTGGAGGGCATGTGGCGGATTCTTCTGCACGCCGAGCCTGACGACTTCGTCCTCGCCACGGGCGAAACCCATTCGGTGCGCGAGTTCGTGGAACGTGCCTTTCGGGCAGTCGGCCGCGTCATCGTCTGGGAAGGTAAGGGGGTGGACGAGATCGGCCGGGATGGCAAGACAGGAGAGATCCTCGTCCGAGTCGACCCACGCCATTTCCGTCCGACGGACGTCGATCTCCTGATGGGAAATCCGGCAAAAGCCCGCTCAAAGCTCGGCTGGTCGCCTAAGACGACGTTCAGCGACCTCGTGGCGGAAATGGTGGCCGCCGATCTCAAACGTCTGGAGCGAGAGAGCTGGCACATGGACAGTAGCGTCTAGAGAGGGCCACCGGTCATGGACTACACTTATCGGCTCGACGCAAAACGGATATTCGTGGCTGGCCACCGCGGCATGGTCGGCTCGACTGTGGCGCGGCGATTGGAGGAGGAAAACTGCGAGGTCCTAATGGCTCCGCGCGACGTTCTCGACCTTCGAAATCAGGACGCCGTGCATCGCTGGATGACAGAAACCAGGCCCGACGCCGTGGTCCTCGCAGCCGCAAAGGTCGGCGGGATTCTCGCCAACGATCGCTATCCGGCCGATTTCCTGCTGCCGCACGCCTGGACCAGCCAGGCTGCGCTCCTCGGCTTCTGACGCCCTCCCTCAAGCATCTAACTCGCAACGCCAACCATCGCTTTGGCAAACACTTGGCTACGGGATTCGCCTGACGGAGACGGATGGCCAAAAGCTAGGTGATTTCGGCGCTCACTGCGGCGTCTCAGCCAAGTGTTGCCCACTACTCGGTGCTAACCTACGGAAATGTCGACGCCATTCTGAGACGGGTGAAAAACCCGGAGATCGAGCAGACTGTATGGTGGGCCCGGAGGATGTATTAAGATTGTTGATTTCATTGTCTTTTTCGCGGGCCAAAATCAGAAATCTTCCCGTATCGCTCCGTATGGTTCCGCGCTTGGTTAGACTGGTCAGCCGGAGACGATACGTTCAGAGCAAGAAAAAAAGGGCCTGGGCGCCGCCGAGCGCCCAGGCAGCCCATCATGGCCGGTTCACTTCTTGCCGACATCGGCGGCCGCCTGCTTGATGAGGTTGGCGACAGCTGCGGGATCGGAGACGTAGACAGCGTGGCTGCCGGGCACCTCGACGGTCGTCGCCTGAGCGCGGCTGGCCATCTGGCGCTGCGCCGGCGGCGGGATCATCTTGTCGTCCTTGGCAACGAGATACCACGAGGGCTTTGCCTTCCAGGCCGGAGCGGTGACCTTGCCTTCGAGTGCCGCCACACCCCACGGCACCTGCGAATCCGCCATGAAGGAGGCGAGCGAGGGACGAACATCGGCGGCGAACGAGGCGGCGAACTTTTCCTTGTCGAGCATCAGGAAGCCGTCGACGGGCGGCAGGATCGGCGGCACCGGCGCTCCGGGCGGCGGGTTGGCGATCAGGCTCGAGACCGACTCGCCGGCGTCTGGCGCGAAGGCCGCGATATAGACGACGGCAGTCACCTTGGGATCGGTGCCGGCCTCGGACACCACGACGCCACCATAGGAATGGCCGACCAGAATGACATTGCCGGGAGCGGCGGCGATGGCGCGCTTGGTGACGGCAACGTCGTCGGCGAGCGAGGTGGTCGGGTTCTGGACGATAGTCACGTCGTAGCCGTCCTTCTTGAGGATCTGGTAGACGCCGTCCCAGCCGGAGCCATCGACGAAGCCGCCATGCACGAGGACGACGGACTTTGCTGCAGTGTTCGACATGTGAGTTCTCCTTTTCAAAGCGTTGGTTGAGCGTTTGTTGCAGGAAGACTATGCGGCAGGGCTGAGGGGCGCGCTTTGAGGCGGCCTTCAGGACCTCTTGATTTTGCATTGAGATCGCTTTGATTTTGCGTCCACGACGCGGCTACAGTGTCGGTCCATTTGGAGCGCGATCTGGAGCGAGTGATTTTGCCGTATCTTTTTGAGGATTTTGCTCTGGACGGCGATCGCCGCGAACTGCGTCGCGGTAACGACCTGATCTCCGTCGAGCCGCAGGTGTTCGACCTGCTGCAGTATCTGATCCGCAATCGCGAGCGGGTGGTCAGCAAGGACGATCTGGTCGATGCGGTCTGGCAGGGGCGCATCATTTCTGACGCCACGCTCGCCAGCCGCATAAATGCCGCCCGCAATGCGCTCGGTGACAGCGGCGAGGAGCAACGCCTCATCCGCACCATCCTGCGCAGGGGCCTTCGCTTTGTCGGCACTGTCCGCGAGGAGGTCCAGATGTCGGAAGCAGGGGCGATCGCCTCGATGGAGCAACCGAAGCCTGGCTCTGGCATTCCCGCCCGTCCATCGATCGCGGTGCTGCCCTTCGTGAATCTGAGCGGCGATCCGGATCAGGACTATTTTGCCGATGGCATGGTGGAGGACATCATTACTGGGCTGTCGCGGATCCGATGGCTCTTCGTCATCGCGCGAAATTCCTCCTTCACCTACAAGGGCCGCGCGGTCGACGTGAAGCAGGTCGGGCGCGAGCTCGGCGTGCGCTACGTGCTGGAGGGCAGCGTGCGCAAGGTGGGAAGCCGTGTCCGCATCGCCGGCCAGCTTATCGACGCCGAGGACGGTAGCCATCTGTGGGCCGAACGCTACGACCGCGACCTGACCGACGTGTTCGCGCTGCAGGACGAGATCACCGTCAGCGTGGTCGCGGCAATAGAGCCCAATTTGCGCCGGGCCGAGATCGAACGCGTCCGGCGCCGGCGCCCCGACAGTCTCGATGCTTATGATCTTCTGCTTCGTGCGCTGTCCGATGTCTACACCTTCATGCCGCAGGGGGCGTCCAAGGCTCTGCCCCTGCTCGATCAGGCTTTAGCCATCGAGCCGACCTATGCCCTTGCCCACGGCTTTGCCGCCTGGGCGCATCAGACGCTGTTCATACGCGGCGGCATGCAAGCGAAGCACCGCGAGAAGGCGGCCCGCCATGCCCATGCGACGATCGAGTACGGTTCGGGCGACGCGATGGCTCTCGCTCTGGCCGGGTTCACCATCGGCCTGGTGGAGCATGACCGCAGGCTGGCCGACGAGGCGTTCGCGGCAGCCCTGGCGCTCAGCGCATCCTGCGCCTTCGTCTATGCCTTCGGCTGCGTGCCGGTGGCCTATGGCGGCGACGCGGCGCGGGCGATCGACTGGGGCGAGCAGGCGATGCGGCTGAGCCCCCTCGACACGATGAGCTGCGTGCCGCAAGGCATCATCGGCTTCGGCAATTTCCTGTCCGGCCGACACGAGCAAGCCGTCATAGCAGGCCGGCGGGCGGTGGAACTGAACCCCGGCTTCAGCATCCTGCACGGATGGCTGGCGGCACCGCTAGCCAGGCTCGGGCAGCTCGACGAGGCAAAAGCCTCGGCTGGGCGGCTGCTCTCGCTCGACCCGCACTTCACCATCGGGCGCTGGTCCGCTGCCGTAGGAATTGCGCCTGATATCATCGATGACGTCACCGACGCCATGCGTATGGCAGGTTTGCCGGCATAGGCATAGCCAGTAAAGGCGCATGCCTAAACAGCGCACTTCGGTCGCCGCCTTGACGAAAGAAAGAGCCTCGCGGCGACCCTGCGCAAGTCCATCGCGACGAGACAATTCCGACTGGATGCCTGGAAGGTTCCGCAGGGCGCTGCACGGCGATCGGTGGAGTTGCGCCGCCACGCCATGCAAGCCGCGCGGCAGGCGATGTTCGAGCTTGCTTTCAACAAAGAGTGCCGGACGTGCAGGCGGCAGATCGAACGGGATGAACGCATCGACGTTCTCTGCGCCTGCGGTTACGCTCTCGTATCGGCCCGTTGTTCGCTTCGGCATTTTTCGACGCTCAATTGGGACCAGCTTCTTTCGGATCGTGGCGCCAAGGAACGACTGCGTTCCTTGCCGCCCCCTCTGGGAATGAAGTCGTTACTAACGGTGAGCGTTAGTCAAGAAAGCGTTCTTAGCGCCAGTGCCTTAGATTGTCGCCGACGACCCGGGCGGTTTTTTTCGGTCCCTGATGTGGCCCTGCCCTCACCTACCGCCGAAGCTGCCAACCGCGCAGTTGGTCGGTTCGATGATCGAGGGAGGCATACATGAGGGTCAAGCCTACGCAGTGAGGAAGGACTCGACGCGGGGAGTTCGAAGGGCTTCGTTGCGCCAACTTCGGTCGTTCAGAGCGGCCGCTACAAAGCGATGGATTTGGTGGGCCCGGAGTACGTGTTTAAACCATTGATTTCATTGTATTTTTCGCGGGCAAAAATCAGAAATCTTCCCGTATCATTCCGTATGGTTCCTACGCTGCACAAGATGGGGCTTCATGCAGGTCCCAGGATGTGGGCTTTGCGTGGTATGATTTCGCGGTTGTTAGCGATCAGCCGCCGCTGTCCAATTCCGTTCCGGTTCGCAGGCACTCCAGATAGGCGCGATAGGCGAAGCTGCGATCGCGCTTCCTCCCCGTGGTTTCCACGAGAATGTGGCTTCGGTAAGAGCCTCGATCGCACGGATCGCGGTCGGCTTGCTTGCGCCGATCAACTTTATGGCCGAGGCAACACTCACGATTGTCGCGGCAATTGCTCGAACAGTCTCACTGCCGGGACGGAGGCGAACTGGGCTTCGAGCAGTCGCACCCGGCCCGCAGATACGAGATTGAACAGTTCCCGCGCCAAAGCGACGGCTTCATCGGAAATCGTGGCGACCCCATCGAGGAAGAAGTCGATCCAGTCCTCCCAGTCCCCTTCGAGCCGGACCAGATTGAGGCGCCGGCAGTTCTGGCTGCGGCGCACGTCTCCGGGCTGCTTGTTCGAACCTGCACGCCGCGCATCAACCGCTTGTGTGCCTCGTTCAGGAGCCGCATGGAAATCGGCAACCGCTGCTTCGACGCTAGCTGGTCGCGGGCATAGGCGAGCGCATCGAGATAATTCGTGACTTCTTCCACATCGGCATTGGGTGCCGGCCTCTCTTCGGCCTCGAAAGCGAGAAGGTCCACGAGTGATGCCTGCGTGCCCTCGATCTGCGACGAGATCACACTGCCTCCTTGCGCACGAAGGCATAGCTGAACCAATCGAGGGAAGGCACCATATCGCCTCCGAGATCGAGCCGAACGAGCGCCTGCTCGGCTTCCCGCAGACGATGTTCGAGCTTGCTTTCAACAAAGAGTGCCGGACGTGCAGGCGGCAGATCGAACGGGATGAACGCATCGACGTTCTCTGCCCCTGCGGTTATGGGAGCGTCCGAGATAGCAAGGGCCGTGGGATGCTCACGAATGCAGGTCTATCGCATCATCCAGAATTATGCCCAGAGCATTTCGCGTTCAGACCTGTAGCCAGCTGTTTCGATGTTTTTGCATTCCTTTGGCGACGGCTTGGAGAGCGCGCAGCGTTCCGGCCTACAAGGAGAAGTCTAGTGTGGCCTATCTCGCAAAGCTGCTTCGCAAATATCAGGACGACGAGTTGTTCCGGTCCTGGCTATTGGTTCGGTTGCCATCCGGCCAAGGCCGCCCGGATTGGCTTTTCGGTCTCGCAATCTCTGCGGTAAACCGATTATGCTGCTGACCAAAGCAACTGCCGCCATAATCGGAGACTGCCCTGATGCATGAACGGAATGAAAATGCGAAGCGCGCCCGTGAAATCCTGAAGGCATGCGGGATCGATTTATGCACAGCCTTCGAGGCGCTAGATGGGCGGCAAATCGATGCGCTGCTCGCACATCTGGATCAGCATCGGTTCAACAAATACGGCCCTATGAGCAAACTTCGCCAACCGCCGGGCAGCGTCAATTCGCGAGTGCGATCGTTTCACGGCCTGCTTCAGGGCCGCGCTGCACTCCGGCAGCCTCGAATCGCTGCATCAGTGGGTACTGAACTCCGGTCGGAGACTGAAGAGTAGCTTGGTGACCAAGCGCTCCTTCTCCTCCCGCGACCACCGCCGGCGTCTCTCAACCGACGTGATCACCTCCACCCGCGGCATCGTCTAGGGCTACTCCTAGGATTATGCCTAGGGCTTCCGACGTTCGCCCTTAGCCAACAAGGCGGCCCTCACCGGAGGGGTACCAAAAATGGTGCGCTAGACGCGTTTGAGATCGCACCTTGAAAATTTCGAGGTGGCCGGAGCTTGCTTGCCGCGAGGTCCGGTTGCAGAGACAAGCCAATTCCGCGACGCTTGGCGCATGTGCAATCGCTACACATCACTACGTCGCAAGAAGCCATACGCCAGTGGACCTGCGCCCTGCGCGACATGCCCGCCCGACATCGGCAAATACACAACAGAGACCACAGCCACGTGTGTGAGCCACATGGAGGTCCAAGCCCGCCTATGCGGCCTTTTTTGCGACCGGTTTGAACGGGTTGCCAATCGGGAATGAGTCCGGCCGAATTCCGCGCTCGACCTGCATCCAGGTCACCGGATGAGCAATTGGTAGGCCGAGCCGCGCTCTTGGCGAGAACGCTCCCACGGCTGTGTTGCCGCGTCCGTTACGCAGATAGTCAATGAAGATTCGGCCTTTTCGGACCGCGGATGCGGAGGACAGCAGGTAACGATCAGGATCTGCATCAACGAGACACTGGGCAAGCGACTTCGCCAATTGTCGCGCACCGTCGTGGGTCATCTTTGTCTCTAGCGGTGCCGTTAAATGGATGCCCTTGGGGCGCTTGAAAGACCTGATGATCGATCTCCGCAACCCCTTTCGTGTCTCAGAATCGGGGTGCACTACACCATGTATCCGGTTCAAAGTGTTACCCATCTATCAACTGGACAAAGAGCATCTCTCCCCCTTCGGGATATCGTCTGATGCTTGAGCACATCTCACATCCGATAGGGAAGTTGCCATGCCGATGCGGGCAGGTTCGCAGTTCGACACTTCGCGATCGCTCGTCGCGTCGAATCCCATCTGCCACCGAGCGGCGTCATGTCCATGTCTTCTGTCGAAGGGTTCTCAGCAAGATTGCGTTGGACGGCGAACGCAAAGGCAAAATATGTGTTGAGATCGCGGAGTTTAGACAGTCTAGTATCGGTTTAATAATAGAGCCCGATTCAAGCTTGGGCTAGGGGGGAACTGTCGAGATGCCAAGTGCAGTAGAAGTGTCCAGCTTCCGTCTGCTGAGACCGATAAACGCAGAGGTTTGCGGAAATTTCTGCTTCTGTCGTGCGCGAACATCCCTTCAGCAAGGGCTCGCCATCCGAAGGCAAGCACCAAAAACACCACGTACGGCCCGGCTTATCTGCGCAGGCACTTTCTTGGCGAATCGTCGATGAAGAATCCTTTTGGCTTCGACGCGAGTAAGATGACGCCAAAAGGGTCTCCCGCGCTCCCAACCATGGATCTCTCAGACACCCCGGCAGAACCCTTTCTAATTGATACGATTAAGGATCATGAGAGGCTTCGCAGCCCAATCCTCAGTCTTCCGGCCGGCATCGATTCCAAATGGTTCGAACGCTGGATTTCAGTCTCGAATAGGAGCGTTCGGCTATTCCACAACAAATGGTCATCGAGCGTTACACAATTGACGGGCTTCCGGTGGCCAGAGAGTCGCCCTGACGTAGATTGCCTTTTCGAGATGCTGCCTGAAGGGTCAAAATACCCATTCTTTCTTCGACTCCTCGTCTCGGAACTTCAGGTCATCACAGGAAAGGACTCGCAGTACAGAAAGTTACTGACTGAGTATCGAGGCGCGTTGCAGAAGGCCAATCTTCGTCCTCTGAGAGTATCGCCGGAAGAGGGTGGGGGTAGAAAACAACTCGCGCAGTTAGCGGCGGCTGGCCAATGGGAGATCGTCAGCGCGGTCGTTCTCCTAGATTGGGCAAGTCTTCCCGCTCCCGACAAGGTTCCTGCCATGGCAGAGGTCGCAACGCACTACCCGGCCCTTGCCGACTACATTCGAACAGTTATGGCATGTGACTTCAAAGAGTTCGATAGGATCGTCCAGGTTGCCAAGCGAGGATCACAGGATGCCCCCCTGTCGGTCGAGAAGCAGCAGGAGAACGAGACTTCGACTTTTGACTCCGGGTCCGTGCAACGTGCCGCGACTGCCAAGCCAGGTTTAGAAGAAACACGGACGATGGATGTTCTTTCTGGAGAGGCGACCATCGACCTGGGCGACAGCACGATCGACAACAACGAGCCCCTCAGACGCGCATCGCAAGCGTGGGTGGCCGACCTCGCCGAGATTATCAGAACGTCCGAAAATGCGATTGCCGCCCCCCCGCGCCTGTCGGCCGCCTCGGAACTCGCACGCCTAATAAACCGTGTACACGAACATGCAGCCGGCTATGAGGCGGCCCTCCCGAAAGACGTCAATACGCATGAACTTGTTGGTCGCATGGGTGCCACCCTTGATTTTGTAAGAGACATGTTCGTCCACATGGAATTAGACGGCGACAGCACAGACGAGAGGATTGCGCAGGGCGCGGAATTGATCTCGCGTGCGCCAAACACGGCTGCCATTGTTGCAATTGAGGCAATTGAGGCCCGCATCGCGAAGGCAGAGGCGGCTCAAAAGGATGCCAGGGCAGCGATGGACGACGATGATCGCGCAAAGCTGCTGCCGCGCAAAGAGCGCATCGCTGTGGCTGCAGGGATCATCCACCGAGCCGAGAGCGCCGCAAACCTTGCTCTTGATGAGATCATCGCGGCAGCGGCGGCGCTTACAGACGCAGTTCCTGTCGCCTCTCCTGAAATGTTGGAAACGCCGCAGAATGATCCTTTGGGCGTACCGGCGACGGATGGGCAAGGTGTTGGGTTCTCCACAATTGTTGAGCCTTATCAGTCAATAACCACTCCCGTCTCTCCGGTGAGTCCCCAAGAGGATATCGCTCCAGAAGCTCTGTCTGAATTTGCCGGAAACGATCAGGAACTAGCCATTCCTGTCATTGCGCCTGTCCAGGCACCTATAGCCGTGGACGAGGAGGTCGATCCGCTGCTGCTTGATGCGGTGGGCACAGCTGACACATTGTTTGAACATCAAGAATTTGGGCTCGCGTATCATTTCGTCAGAGCCTGCGAGCGGGTCCTCGGCGAAGGGTCAGGAGTTCCCTACGGGGCCGACGAACTCCGGCTCATCGCTCTGGGCGCTCGGATGGCGGGGCACTCGCGCCACGAACCGGAAGGTTTCCGAGCTTCTTTGAATGCATGCGCCACTGGTCATGACTTTTCTGAAGATGGAGGCGCTCGACAGGAAGCTCGGCGGGTCGCCGTGACGGCTGCCGTAATCCCAACTGCACTTTTCAACGTGGCGGACAGCAGCGCAGCGTTCGCAGTTATCGACAGAATCCGCCCTACCGGGAGCTGCTCCGGTTTTTTTCAGCTGTACGAGACGCTGGAGGAGAACAGGCGATTGGGGTTTCCCCTCACCGTCGCAAGCGTCAGAGCCGCAAGCGCTGCGCACGCCGACCTTTCCTATGTCGACGAACGCAAGCGCGCAGTAGTTGAGCAGATCAGGGCTCTGCAATCCGCGACATTTCGCTTCGTGCTGGGCCAAAAGGTAAAGCATGCATTATTGTCCCCGCATGGGCCGGTGGGGGTACTAAATTCAGCTTTGTCAGGAAGTAGTGGGGCCAATGCGGCTGCCAAGTTCGCCGGGCTGTACAGGTCGCGAGAAGACATCGTCGCGACTTTGATTAAGTCGGCCAATGAGGTGGGCAACGGGCAGGTAATCGATGGTGCCGCGCGCGAACGGCTTGTTGCGTTAGTTTCCGATATCTCAGCGCTTAGCTTGGAATACGCGGAGGCCGCCCGGCAAGTCGAGGACCTGCGTTCTGCCGGTGGTAAGATGGCTCTGATACGCCGGCTCATAGACAACTTCATCAAGGGAATCGAACACTTTCGCAATGAAACATCGGCGCCGACAGGCGACTCATTGTTGGATGCGGCCAACACCTACGCGAGGCAGGTGTTGGGGCAGATAGGGAAAACCCTCAAGGGCAAAGCCGTAGCCGAATTTGACCGCAAAGAAGCTAGCCTTGCACTTTATGTTCCCCTGTTGTGGCTACCAGGCATGACTTGGAGCCACGCATGGACCCCGTCGCCTAACGACGCTTCTAGGCTGATGAGAGCGATTGCTGACCTTCCGTTGCCCAGGATAGTAGGAGACCCGACAGAAGCGCTTGAGACCGCCATAGATAAACGTTGCGAAGAGGACGCTTTCGTACCGGCGAAGATTCTCCTCTCCTTTGCGAAGCGCTTTGGCTGGAGCGATTCTCGCGTGGAAGACATCCGCGCGAGAATCGAGACAGCCGAGAGCACCCGAAAGGGCCAACTCAAGGCTAAGCACGAGCAGGTATCCAGCTTGGTCGAAAAAGTTCGGCGCATGGCCCTCGGCAGTCTGAAGGGATCATCTGAGCTGGAAGAGCGACTCCGCAACGTCCCGCTAGACGAAAAGCCAATAGTTGTGGCTGCCGAGTTCATGCCTGAGGAAATAGAGGGCACACATGTCTCGGACGTCAATGCCGCCTTCCACAGGTTGGAAGACCTAGAAAGGGAAGCTCGAAAGCTCTTAGATGAGGCCAAACGGGAGTTTGTCAAAAGCATCGACGACCTCATTCAAGGCGACAAGATCGACGAGGCCGCTCGGGATAATCTGCGCAGACTCTTAGATACGGACGATCTTGCCACACTCTCGGACTGGATTTCTGTTTTCAGTGCGGATGACGAACGGCGACCGGTGCTAGGCGGCAACATCGTAAATCCCGCACTCGACCGGTTCCTCAAGATCTGCGAAAGCACCAAGGGCGTAGATTTAGTGGCCCTGCAGCATTCTGTTGCTGCCGGAAAGGATGACGGTCCCTTCCAGTTTTCCCTTATCGAGGAAGAGCGCCGTGAGGAAATCGGAAGCGCCATCCGTGCCTGGCTTGATTTTAAGCGGAACCTGAGAGGCAATGCCGGCCTCGCGCATTTAGGGCCGAAGCTCGTCAGTCTTCTGTCTCAAATTGCGTTCGAAGCACAGATGGTGGACCTCAACAAGGAAAGAACGGATCAGAAAAGGTCCGTATTCGTCGTAGACGCAAAAATGCGCATGCCACTCGATGCTTCATCCTTGATGTTGCCTGATTTTGGCAGCTCTACCAACGGGGGATGGCGGGTCGCAGCTGCCCCGAACACGGTCAGCAATGTCGAAATCCTTAATCTTGCGGAAGGTGCGGAGCCTCGCGGCGCCATGGTTCTGGTCTTCGGGCACCTTTCACTCGAGCGACGATACCAGATAAAACTCGAATGCCTAAAACGGAAACGGAAAGTGGTCGTAATCGACGAAATGCTGCTTCTCGCAGCACTTTCGTCGCCCGAGCGTCGGCCGTTAATGCTGTTCGAAATCGCCCAAGCCTTCACGACAGCAACACCGTACCAAGATTACGGTCGGTCCGCTCAAGTGCCACCCGAAATGTTCAAGGGTCGAGCAAAGGAGTCCGCGAGCATCGTCAATCCGTTCGGCTCGTACATCGTCTATGGTGGTCGCAGGCTGGGCAAGACAGCGTTGCTGCGCCACATTTCACGAAACGCTCCAGAACATGCGCTGTTCGCATACCTCGATCTGGTAGACTCGCCGTCGGACCTATTGTGGGAAAGGGGTTCAGAGGTTCTTCTTGAGGTGTTCGGCGGCAAGCAGGCAGCCACGGCCGACGAGTTCGAAGCGGGAGTCAAAGCATATCTCGCTGGCGATGACAGGCGTCGAATTCTCCTGATGCTCGACGAGGCGGACAATTTCGTTCGCGAGCAGGCATCTGAAGGAATTCGTCACCATCATGTTCTTCGGCTGCTGACCTTGATGGCCGATACCGACCACCGCTTCAAGTTCGTGCTTTCCGGCCTGCACAACGTCTCCCGCACCTCACGTTCAGAGAACTCTCCTCTAGCGCAAATCTCAAACGACTCGGTTCGCATAGGGCCTCTCGTCTATGGCGATGCTGGCGACGCCGAGGAATTGATAAGGGTGCCCCTGGCGGCCTTGGGCTATGAATTCGCACGCAGGGAGGACGTTTGGCGCATCCTGAGTTTCGCCAACTATTACCCAATCCTGATCCAAGTCTTCTGCCAAGGACTGCTGACGAATGTCGAGGAACAGCAGCGCCGCACACAACGCGAGCTGAGACTGATCACGACTCAGATGGTCGATACCGCGATGAAGAGCCCGAGCATCAAGGCCGCGCTCTACGGCAGTTTCGAGAAGACGATCCGGCATATCGAGCAAAGGTATGAACTACTGACGTACATCGTGGCCGAGCGGGCACTAATCGACGCGGTCGAAGGCGCCGATGGCGATGGTATGACTGCGAGTGAAGTGTCTGAACGCGCCGGGCGCTACTGGCCAGAGGCATTTCCTAAGGGCAGCGATCCTTCGGAAATTGAGTACCTGCTCGACGAGATGGAGGGCTTCGGAATCCTCCGATGGATGCCATCTGGAAGGTGGGCTTTGCGTTCCCGCGTTCTACTCGATCTCATGGTCGAAGACGAGGAGGACCTGCTAGGCCGCATCTATAGCTTCAAGGGAAAGCCGCTGGAGGCCCCTTTTGATCCTAAAAACAGCCGGACGAAGATTTCGGGAACTGGGAAAGCCGAAGTCGAGGGCAAGGTTTCGCCGCTGACCGACGGACAGGAAGCTGAAATCATGTCGCCGGTTCGCGAGCACGGCCGCGCCACTGTGCTGTTCGGCGCCCCAGTTTCTAACGTCGAGCATGTTCGTTTTGCCCTTGAAAGGTCGCGGACAGCCCGAGGCAAGGGTTCGCCGGACGTCAAGGTGGAAATCCGCGGATGGAACCGCAGCGACCTCATGCAGGAGATCCGCAAGGGAAAGCACGGGAAGGGTACAAAAGTACTTGTTATAACCAACCTCACGAACTGGACGCCGGAATGGGTCGTTGATGCTGCGCGTCATCCCAACGTAGCCAAGGGATTGGTCAGGCCACTCTTCATTGGCAACGCGAAACACGCTCTGTCTTGGGCGAAGGCGTACCCGCTCGGATCAAAACCGCCATCCCGAGTTAATGTCGAGATATTGCGGCCGTGGGCGCGTTCATACTTGGCGACGCGGCTCGATGGCCTGAATGCCCTCAAGACGACGACCGTGGACAAGATTCTCAAAACAACGGGAGGATGGAACGAACCTTGTCAAACAATCTTTGCGCACGCCATGACAGGTGCGCAGCTGGAAAAGGCAATCAATGAGGCGGGTTCTGCGCTGGAGAAGGCAGGCGTAACAAGCCTGTTTGGCATAGAGCCCGAACTCGTGCCCGCCTATCGCACAATGGCAACCTACTGCGAAGACGGTACCCCCGCCGACGAAATCGCTGACTTGATAGCAGACCCATCGGGTTCCTCGGTGGCCATCCAGTATGGAGCTCTCGCTGGTATCCTGACACTGTCGGTAGATCCATTGAACGCAGGCAAATTGGTGAGCATGAACGCCCTAGCTCGTACTATGTTCGGAGCTGCACGAGACAAATGAGAGAAGGATTTGAATGGTGGACCTTGCCTGGGCCAGCGGGCTTTGTCTCCCGGGTCATGTCCGACCTGTGGACCTCCGGCATTGCCGTTGTTGAGTGTCCCAGGCCGCTGCCGGTTGGATTTCAAAATGCGCTAGCACGAAAGCTCACTGACGAGCTTGCCGCAGAGGCTGTTTCGTTCAATGCATCCGACGCGGAGGTTGGTAGTTCGATTATTCATTCATTGGCGCTGGCGCGCGGCGTAGCTGGCGTTGCCATCGGTACGGTAGCAGACTTCCTGTCAGATCCGGACTTGGAAAGAACCGCGTTTGTCGTCGACGGCGTTACCCGGGAAGAGGTAAGCGTATGGGGAGCATTGCTCCGCACGTTAGTGCTCGAGCGAAAAAGGCAAGCCATTACCTCTGGACCATACCTTGTTGTGTTCGCTCCTACTGGCCTTGGTAAAGATGACGCCAGACGGCTCAGAGGCGCAGTAACCCCGCGTAAGATGATTGGCACAGTTACATCTCTCGATACCGGCGCGTGGGTGGCAGCAAGCGGCATTCGCATCGGCGCAGGTATCATAGAACGTCTTGCTGTGGCCACGGTCATCGAAGTGGCGGCTTGGTCGCGAGAGTTACTTGAGATGGGCCTGGCGTGGGAGGAAGAAGATCAGCTTGCGCCGATCTCGCGGCTTCAAGTTCTGGCAGGATCGAGATCTTGGCCCTATCCGTGCTGGGAAAACGGCCTCGTGGACCTATGGGATGACTTGCCGGTGCCTCACGCTGCGGCGGCTGTCGCACATAATCTCCTTGATGAGATTGATCGCCGGGTTTGGGCAGCCCAAGCGCGGGCGTTGCTTCCTATGGTTGATGCCGTTCGGCGAGGTTTGATCCGAAAATATCTTGACGAGCTTGAACGCCACGCCGGCCCCGAGAACCCTTACGTCAAACAGATAAATGATCGAGTTCTTCGTTATCATAGTCCGTGGCAATTCGAGTGGTACGAAATTCTCACATTACTCGAGCCCCACATGTCCCACGATGAGCGGAACGGTGCGCTAGCTTTTAAAAGGGCCCGGGATTGGCTATCGCACGGCAAACCCGCCGCCAATTCTCACCTTTTTCAGCTTTCCGAATGGTGGGAGCGCTTGGCCGACTCGCTTCCCGCCTCAGTACCAGGATGGGACTGGCCTCGAGTTGGGCAACGCCTAATGATGACGGTGGGGCCGGCAGCGTCGGGGAAGAGTAATTGGGCCGCATCGCAAGGACTCCCGGTAGTCTCAACGGAGAGCATCACACTGGAACTCCACAGAAGTCTGTCCGTAGGAGACCTCGGGCAGATATTTCGCGTAGCCAGAAACCGGGCCGGCGACTTACTGCGCACAGGGTCCGACGTGGTGTTGGATGCCAGGCACATCGGAACTTCCGACAGGGTGCGAAATGCAAAAATGGTACCGAACGATCTTCCCGTCGAGTATGTGGTGATCGATCGCGACCCGTCCGAGGATATCTCTTCACAAGGGATGGGGAAGACAGGTCTCACAGAAGTTCCCCGTTTGCAGTTTCAAGACCCCGAAGCGGGGTGTCTTGCCGGTGATAGCCTTCCCAATGTCCGGGTCATCGATCTGAGAAATGTCGATCGCTAATTTACATGGCCAGTGGGTCTCACCCACCTCTCCCGCATTTTTAAATTAGCGGCTCATTTGGGCGGCGTCTTGCGTGCTTTGATCAGCTCGAACTGCATTCAAGACTTGCAGGTTGAGATCATACGTCGAGGACCCGCTGCCGTGACTCAAAACTGAGCCAATGGATCGTCAGCCCACCTAGGACCGGGGGCGGTGGCGTGTGTTTTGATCGCGCCGGGACAAAACAGTGCCTACACTTGTTCTACCACTCTCGCATCCGCAATCTCCGCACGATCCAGCGCTGCTTGCACGGCCTCTTTATTCAGCAAAACTATGTGCTGCGCCCGCGTAGGCTCCTTCTCGGCATCTCGAAGTAAACCGAGCCTCTTCAGCACATAGAACAGCATTGAACAGCGCACCGACAGCACCGCTTTATTGCCGGTCATACCGTAGTCCTTCGCCACGACCTTCTTCTGATTTTCGGTGAGAGCAGGATGCGGCGTGATTTCGACATGGATGCGCTCGTGCCATCTGAGATCATCTTTGCTGTGCGCGCCAGTCGGGCCAGAGGCTCGTGCTTCCAGAATGCGCGGCAGTATGAAGTCTTTGAATTTAGCATCGGTATGGCAGTATGCCCGCGCATGCCAGCGAAACCCGTCGTAGCCGAAGGCGTGGGGCGACATGCGCCGCCAAACGGGATCGGTTCGCACGCGGCTCATAGACTGATACAGAACCTCCACCGATTTCTTATCGCGCATTGCGTCGAGAACTGCTCGCAGCACGGCGGTGTCGACCTCCCGGTGCGGTGTAAGGGCGATATCAGAATCGGGACAATACCCTAGCCAGGATTCGGTTGGCTTTGACAATCCTTCCGCAAGGGAGCGCAACCGAGACAGGTACGCGTCGGGGTCGCGGGTCAGGAATTTAGGCTCGAAACTTCGTGACGGTATGTAGCGTTTCCCGCTCTTGTCATACTCAACATTTCCCGGCGCTTGATCCTGATACAGCGTCAGGTCTTTCGATGCCTGCGGCACCGAAACGCCAAACATCTTAATAATGTCCGCGCGGTTCACGCCGCCTTCCCAGAACAGCCGAAACTCTATGAATTCCAGCCTTTGTTCAACGCCCCACCGTACACCGGGTTTTTCGTTTTCCATCAGAACCTCGATATGGGTATAAAAACTATATTGACATCGAAAGGTGATGCGTATAATTCATATACCCATCAGCGCGGACGGTCAAGCTGTTGATCCCCAAGCCGATACGTTCGGAGGCTCCAACCGAAAGCGAGGCACATCAAGCTCGACGAGGTAATAGACCGCCATCCTGACCTTCCACCCCTCGGCAACGCCGACTGCACCCGAATCGATTTTGCCATGGCAAGAACATGCCTGGTCGACGATGCCAACACGTGCAATCCCGATGATCCTTATCACAAGCGTGTTGACTGCCTGAAGAACTGAAATCGGATCTCAGGGCTGCGCAGCGCAATCAACTCGATGTGGTCTGTTTCACTCATCTCGGTGACGACCTTTACTGCGGTTCCGGTGACTTCTCGTGGCTCGACCTTCCGGCCAAGTACCAAGGCAGGGCCGGAAGCCAGAGGTGAATACGGCGCAAGAAATCTGCGGGCCTGAACGACGAACGCGCTTCAATTTCAGCGCCACAGGGCCTTCCTCGACCTCAATCGCAGATAGGAATAAAAAGTGTATGGACATATTAACACTATCCATGTACTAATGCTTCTCATTGACGCCCTTCAACAATGATCTGGGCGATTTTGGCCCGTATCGAACGGATCGGGAAACAGAGGGAATTGAAGGTGACAAGCGCAAACGATCAGGTTGAGAAATTTCTTCAGGCACTCGTGGGAGAGCTCGCCATTCCGGTGTCTCGGTATGAACAGGCCGAAACGAGCTACAAGTCCCTGGGCGATTGGTTTCACCGGCCCGAGAGCACGGTAAGGAATTTCGACCCAGCGGTTTATGTACAGGGATCGTTTCGTCTCGGAACAGCGATCCGACCGATAAGCGACGCCGAGGAATATGACGTCGACTCTGTCTGTGAGTTGAAGAAGCTCACAAAAATCGAGCTGACGCAGTTCGACCTGAAGCAGCTCTTGGGCCACGAAATCAAGGCTTATCACGAGGCCAAAGGGATGACGAAGCCGGTGCGCGAAGGCCGGCGTTGCTGGATCCTCTCCTATGCGGATGGCGCCCAGTTCCACATCGACATCCTTCCCTCGTTGCCGAATGGCTCGGAACAGCGGCTCCTTCTGGAACGCGCGCACTTCGATACGCGGTGGGCGGACACTGCGATCGCCATCACGGATCGTGATGTGCCGACCTATCGGGTGCGGACGGTCAACTGGCCGCGCTCCAATCCCAAGGGATATGGGGAATGGTTTAAGTCCCGGATGGCGTCGGTCCTCGCCCGGCGCAAGCAGGTCCTCGTGGAGTCGTTGAGGAGTCAGGGGGTCATGGCTAGCGTCGAGAAGCTGCCGGACTATCGCGTGCGGACACCGTTGCAGGCCGCGGTGATGCTCTTAAAGAGGCACCGGGACAATATGTTCATCGGCGAACCCGATCTGAAGCCCATCTCTGTCATAATCACCACGCTGGCAGGCCACGCATACGGAGAACAGGACGCGATCTCCGGCGCCCTCTTTTCGATCCTGGAGGGCATGGACCGCTACATCAGTCACGATGGTACCAAATACATCATTGCGAATCCCACCGACCCGTTCGAGAACTTCGCTGACAGATGGGAGAAGGACCCGCGCAGGGCGAAGGCCTTCTTCCGGTGGCTCGAACAGGCCCGGCAGGATTTTGGACGCGCCGCCCACGCCACAACCTTGCAGCGCATGAACGACGCGGTCTCTGCCCGGATGGGCACGGCGTTGACCGACCGAGCCGTGACAAAGATTAACGGAAACGGTGGAGGACTGCTGCGCACGCCGTCCGTTGCCCCCACAGTGGCCATCCCGACCTTCGGAAACGCGCCTCGGGTGCCGACGACGCCGAAAGGATTTGCATGAGCTGGTGGCTGAACAACGCTTCCCGTGCGAGGTCCGAGCAGGTCGCGCTCGCACAGTTGCTGGAGCGCGCCGGCTGGCTGTCGGCTGTCGGCTGGAGGGTCGGCGACGACCTTCAGCTGATCGTGGATTTCGACATCCAGCACAACGGTGAGACGTTCAGCCTCTACATGGCGTATCCGTCGACCTTCCCGGATACGCCGCCCATGGTGTTATCACGGGACGGTAAGCGGCTTACCTGGCACCAGTACGGGGCCGGAGGAGAGCTCTGCCTCGAGTTCCGGCCGGACAATTGGGATCCGTCGATCACCGGGGCGATGATGGCTGAGAGCGCATACTTTCTCCTGTCGGGTGAGAGGCCGGAGGGAGACGAGGGCGGCGTTGTTCCATCGGCTCATAAGGCGTCGATCGGCCGGGACGCCCGCAACGAGCCTATGAGGTTCGTGCTTGACGGAGGCGTCATCGAAGTCCTCGAAGGACTTCCAATCGATACTGCTGTACCCATCATCGCCTGGGACCGATTCGAGAAACCGACGTGGGTTGCATCTCTCGTCAGTGTCGGGGACGAAGGCTCGATATGGTCGAACAGCGGTCCAGAGCCTTCGCGCTCCTCAACCGCAAAGGGGTTCGCCTTTCGGACAACGCGGGAGACCGACGGCTTTGGGACAAACCCAGGACGTTTCGCCGAGCTGTTACCTGCTGAGTTTCCCGAACTTGCGGAGCTACTGGAAAGCCCCTTTGACGGTTTCCTGCTGCTCGGGGACGCAGACCGGTGGATCGCGCTGAACCTCTATCCGCACGAAGGCAAGCAGACTGTCTTCAGCTATAAGATGATTATCGCACCCGGTACATCCGGCCGCTTGCCGGCGAACCACGTCGGTCTTGCAGAGAAGCGGGTCGCGATCGTCGGATGTGGCTCGGTTGGATCGAAGATCGCTACCACACTTGCCAGATCCGGCGTCCGAAAATTCACGCTCGTCGATGACGATATCTTCTTCTCGGCAAATCTCGTCAGGAATGACCTCGACGCAAGAGCGATTGGCCAACATAAGGTCGACTCCTTGACCGCTCGCCTCAAGGACATCGTCGCTAATGCCGAGATTTCCGTGCGGCGCGTGGCGATAGGTCAGCAGGAGAGTGCCGGCACGACCGACTCCGTCATGGAGGAATTGGCGCAGGCCGACCTGCTGATCGATGCGACCGCCGATCCGCGAGCGTTCAACCTGATGGCGGCGGTCGCGCGCCGGCACCGCAAACCGATGATTTGGTGCGAGGTCTTTGCCGGAGGGATCGGAGGTATCGTCGCGAGGGCGAGGCCAGAGCTCGATCCGATCCCGACGATTGCTCGAGGCCAGATACGCGCCTGGTGCGATGGCCATGGTGTGCGATGGGCGGCTGCAGCTCAAGTGGAATATGGAGCGCATCAGGAGGAAGGCTCCCCGCTCGTGGCCGACGACGCCGATGTCAGTGTCATCGCCGGCCATGCTTCGCGATTGGCGTTGGATGTCCTGACGCGCGAGCGAAGCATCTTTCCGTCCTCGGCCTATGCGATCGGATTGGCTGCGGAATGGATCTTCCGCGCAGCCTTCGATACTTGGCCGATCGACCTTCTGCCGGAAGGAAAGTGGGGCGAAGCCCAAGATGGTACGTCCAAGGAAGACCTGAAGGAGCTTCTCGCCTTTCTCTTCCCGGAAGCCGCGGCATGATCCGGGTGGGAGTCTCCCATGAGGTGCGCGATTGTATGAAGCCGGCTCTTCGACGAGCAGGATCGCGTGAGATTGGCGGCATCCTCATGGGGCAGGAAGTCGCGCGCGGTCATTTTGCGGTCATCGATTTTTCTCTGGACGAGATTTCGGGAGAACGAGCTCACTTCGTTCGCGACTCCGACCATCACCGGCAGGCTTTGGAGAACTTCTTCGATCGGACAGGTCACAACTATCAGACGTTCAACTATCTCGGCGAATGGCACTCGCATCCAAGTTTTTCAGCGCAGCCGAGCGTCACGGATCTTCGTTCGATGCAGGATCTGGTTGACGGAGAAAGGGGTATCGAGTTCGCCGTGCTCCTGATCGTGAAACTGGGATTTTTCCGGCGCTTCATTGTGTCCGCAAGCCTTCATAGGCGCGGTCGGGAGCCCGAACCTGTCGAACTGACGACCAACTAAGGAAACCGCAGAATGCGCTGGGATACAGTTGATTTTGTGATCCAATCGGCCGCCGGATGGTTCTTTCGAGCGCGCAACTCGGAGAGTTGGATTTTCCGCGGTGCTGTCGCGGTGGTGATTGCAGTTCATGGTGCGAACTGGGTATTCAAATATTCAGGCCCCATCTGGGGCACCGCCGGCTCCGTCGAGATAGGAACGGGCGGCGCTGTCTCCAACGGCATTCTCTGGGCCGTCACTGTGGTTTGCGCTCTGCTGATGATCGGCTCAGCGGTCTGGGCGTGGACGCGCTACGCCAATGAGCAAAAGAGACTCTCACGGAAGAAGGTGTTCGTCATTGAGGGCAGAGGTTTGCGCGACGACGATGGTTCGCCATTGAAGGCCGCCGTTCCCGACAGCATTGTTGGTGCTCGCGTGGATTTGGTTATGGATCTGCGCCAGCACAAAGACGGTGTCATCGTAGACCCCGGAGACCTGCTCCAGCCCGTTGCCGGGATGAAGACTTTGTTCCATCAACTCCAAAAGGGAAACGACAGAAGCGACCTGACGACTGTCTATGGTGGACTGACAGCCGTGCCGTTTACCTTTTTGACCGGTGTGCTTCTGGATGATGAGGGAGATGTCGTCGTCATGGACTGGGATCGAGGCGCAAGTCGGTGGCGGTTGCTCGATGGACCGGACGATGGTTTACGTTTCGAAGTTACAGGGAGTGATGAAGCTGGGGGCGCCCGAGAGGTGGTGCTGGCTGTCTCGGTTTCATACACTGTGAAATCGGAAGATTTAGCCACCACCTTCGCGCATCCGATTGTCCGCATGATGCTGCCCGACCCGCAGTCATCACATTGGTCCCAAGTCAAGCAATCGGCACTTGCCGATCAGTTTCTCGGGGTTTTGAAGCAACTCGATGCGGCGGGAGTCGAGAGGATCCATCTGGTCCTGGCTGCGCAAAACAGCGCCGTCTTCAACCTAGCTCGCCGTTATGACAAACGAAATCTGCCTAACCTGGTCGTCTACCAATTCGAACGCGCGCAAAATCCGAAGTACCCGTGGGGTATCGAGATGCCTGTTGCAGGTGTGGGGACTGCTCGAGTCGTTCATGGCGTTGTATCTGAGGCGCAATCTCAGGGAGGCTAGCTGTGCGTATGAGAATCAGACCGCGTCGATGGTCGGTGGAGCAACAACCATCCGCCATGGCGCGCGATGCCGCGAAGCTTCAATTGCTGCTTGCGACTGCCCGCCTGACCAACCTTCTCAACGAGGGTTTGAAGTAGCGCGCATCCTATGAAAGATGTCGGCGCCGGCGGCTGGGCGGCGCTTAAGGAAAGAACGGAGTATATGCCGCAGTCCTGCGCGCGTCCGCACCAGCGGATGATTGTCGCGCGTGGGACGAAGGAATTCGCCCCCGCCGCGGGCGGTGAACAGGACAGCCGTAGGAGCGTCAGCACAGCGCCGGCCGCAGGACGGGGCGCGGGACCGACTGTCCCCGACCGCGGTGGTCCGCGTGTTGCCTCGGAGATAGAAGCCAATCGGCCGAGATCTCGCGCAGTTCCAGTTCTCGACATCCGGCAACTGATCGAACGGATTGGCATCGTGGGGCAAGGGGATGAGCCGATTGCTGAGGATTGAGCCTCGGCGGGCGCCCGTGCGTGGAGGAAGGCGCCTCCAGCCGAATTGCGCGCGCTCATGAAGGAATTGGCGAGTCTGGATCAGCAGTGTTGCAACTTTGATCGAAGCGCCAGCGCTCGAGCTTGCTCGCATAGGAATTAATTCATCGCCATTGTACCAGCCCGTCGCCGGGCCGCATGCCTTCCCGCTTGCACGCCTTCCGAGTCGTTCTTGAAGTGACGAGTGTAGCGCTCGCGGGGAAATAGGAAGCCATCGCTGCCGATTTAGTATTTCTCGAAGGTCGGATTATAGTCTTTGCAGGCCATCTCGCTCAGAATAATTCGCGGCGCAGGGCACGTAGCAGAGATGGGTTCGCAAGCTCAATCGACGCCATCTTCTCTGTCGAAACGCCAATCGTGACGCGCAGAAGAACGGCGAACGCGTGACGAACGAGATCGAGAGAGTGTCGGCCCATAGTCGCTGGCGATGTCATTCCTGATCGCAAATGCAAGAATCTGAAGAAGGGTGCGCTCGTCTCCCGCTGGCGGGGTTGACGCGAATGTTTCAAGCATCCCGATCAAATCAGAGATCTTCGCGTCGATCTCGGGTCGAATGCCCTTTGGATTGACGCCCTTGAGCTTCCACAACGCCCGCTCCCCAGGTGGTGTTGTATGCTGGCGGGGAAGATGATGATCGGCGCAATGCGCTGCCCAACGTAACGGCCCTTTCATAGGTCATTCGCGATCTCGCGACACCTTGCCCGGACGGGGCGGACCATACATTTTCGCGGCGGCATCCTTCAGGATCGCATTGTCGAGCATCTGCTTCGCCAGCAGCTTCTTGAGCCGCGCGTTCTCGTCCTTCAGCGCCTTCAGGCGCCGGGCGTCGGACAGTTGGCGCGCTTCTGAATGAGGCCAAAGAACTGCTTCATGTTTGTCAAACCGGCGCTATTTCTTCTTTTTCACCCTTTGCGTAAGAGCGGATCCCGCGACCGATTTGACTGCCTTTGAGGAGCTCTTAGAACGAAGCAACTTGGATGCCGTAGAAGCAATTTTCTTGCTCGTAGTCTCATTAAGTTTCTTTGCCATTGGTTATCCCCGCGCGGTTGAGTTGGCGTAATACGCATTGTGATGCGTCTGCAATCAACTGCCGGAGAGCACTGTCCCCAACTTTCATTTTCCAACACTCGGTCCGGTTCCGCAAACAACCAAGCGGAGCAGGAACTATGCTCGCCTTCACTGTCTTTCACCTTTTGTCGGTCGGCATCGGCTGTTCTGTCGTCCTCCGCGATCAGCCACGCCTGGCACGCAGGAATTCGAAATATGCGCGCACATCTTCGATGAAGATGTTGGCGATGCAACGTTTCTCATCCCAGCATTTGACAAGGTAGCCGTTGCGACCGCCGAGCCTGCTGCCGTTGAACCAAAGACCAAGTCTCGCTGTCCATGTCGGCATCTCTCATTATCGGTGAGATCGGCGACGGCATAACTGCGAAGCCGGCGGCGCTTCGCGTTATCGCGGCTGTGAGCGTGATCTCGCGGCGCTTCCCCTCCGCTGCGATCTATCCGCGCCGGCCGATTAACGCGTCAATTCGCGCAAGGTCATTGTAAGAGCGCAGCTTGAGATATTCGGGCCTCGACAAGCCGGCAGCGAGGATCGCCTGTCGGATCTTATGCAGCGCCTGCTCGATGGAAACCCATTGGTGGTGCGGTCCTGACATAATCCGCAGTGGAATGCCCTTGAGTCTTCACGTCAGTAGGCGAGGATACGTGGTCGCAATTGAGGGCTGTACGAAACCTCGAAAAGTTGCGCGATTGTTGGCCAGCAAGGCAACCCATCCCGGTCACGCAAATGGTCAAACGGCAGCAGTTTTCCGAGGTCGATAAATTCAAGGGCATCGAAATCGGGCAGCCGGACCCACTTCCGGTTCTGCCACACATCGGGTCGTGTCGAGTAGTGCGAACTGTTCGCCGGTCGCAGCTGCGAGAAATCGTTCCGC
Source organism: Mesorhizobium sp. WSM4849 (assembly GCF_055811385.1). Classification (NCBI taxonomy): domain Bacteria; kingdom Pseudomonadati; phylum Pseudomonadota; class Alphaproteobacteria; order Hyphomicrobiales; family Phyllobacteriaceae; genus Mesorhizobium; species Mesorhizobium sp. WSM4849. Next base: position 86,254 of record NZ_JBVVPW010000019.1, on the reverse strand, counting down.
TGTCGGATACGACTGTTTATGAGATGGAACAACGTGGTGAGTTTCCACGACGCTTCAATCTCACTCCCCGCTGCGTTGTCTGGGACTTGGCAGAAGTCGAAGCTTGGATCGAGGAGCGGCGGAATGCGTCATCTGCCGGAAAAATCGAGACCAGCCCTGCTCCTGACGTAAGACTCCGAAAGACGCGACCCGTCAAGTCGGATCAAGGATAATCGCTGCCTCCGCAGGCGGCTGAAGTGTGGGGGTGTGCTTTTTGCCTGCCGCCCACGCATCAATCATGTCCGCCCATTCCTGCAGCATATGACGACGCTGCAGCTCATATTCAGCTCTGTTGTAGACACCTCGAGAGGACCGGCTGTCGTCGTGGGCAAGGCATTTCTCAATCCAGTCGCGATTAAATCCGATCTCGTTCAGGAGTGTTGAACCGGTGCGCCGAAGGTCGTGCACCGTGAAATGCGCGAGCGGAAAGTCTTGCTTCTTTGCCCGCTCGACAATCGAAGTGGTTACCCGATTGAAGGTCGCGCGCGACATGGGCTCATCGGCATCGTAACGGGACGGCAGCACATATCGGGAGTTCGCCGCGCAAGTCTTGAGCGCGATCATGATGTCGAGGGACTGGCGTGACAGGTAGACGTTATGCGGCTTCTTCCGTTTCATTCGCTCTTTTGGGATGCTCCAGACGGCGTTCTGGAAATCGACCTCGTCCCAAGTCGCCTCGAGTAGTTCACTCTTCCGGACCATCGTGAGCAGGATGAACTTTAGGCCGAGCCGAATGGTCGGCAGCGTCGGCACGCTTTCCAACTCTTTCAGCATAATCCGGATTTCTGCAGGCGACAGAGCACGGTCTTTCGCCTCGAACGTGGCAATTGAGGCCGGTCCCACCTCGTCCGCGGGGTTGGCGATCTTCTCCCCGTGCAGAATGGCAAAGCTATATATCTGCTTCACGATATCGCGGATATGAACAGCGGTTGCCGGCGCACCACGGTCCTTCACCTTTGCGCAGAGCGCCCGCAAGTCGTCAGATGTTATCTCGGTTAGTTGTCTTTTCTCCCAAATCGGCAAAATGTCGCGATCGAAAATGGCCTTGCGCATCGAGCGGGTGCTATCCGCCATCTTCGCTTCCTTGAACCAGCGCTTGCCTTCATCCCCGAAACTCGCCGTGGCTGACAGGCGACGCTTTGCGCGCTGCTTTTCATGCGCCGGCGACTTTCCGGCTGCCACCATTTTTCGCGCGGCAAGGCAGCGGTCGCGCGCCTCTGCCAGCGTGAGGCCTCCCTCCCCATATCGGCCCAGCGTCACAGTCTCTCTCCGACCATTCGTCCGGTAGTCATACCGAAACGCAATCTGCCCAGTCGGAGACACCGCCGCGTACATACCGTCACGGTCGGCAACTTTGTACATTTTGTCTCTTGGTTTCAGCCGCTTAAGGGCAATATCTGTTAGCATAATGACAGAGGATCGGATCACAACTTGGGTTTCTCGGACGCCAATTTTACCGTCATTGATTTTACCGTCAACTGTTAGGAAGAATCCTTGTATTTCAATGCCTTGATGGGCAAGAAGTGAGTGCGCTTGCAATCGGCGGGACGACGGTATCGCATGGCATGAAAGAGAACGCAGAAACGCATGCCGTCAAATTTACCGCCAAATGATTCCGCTTCGAGGCGATAGATGGCGATAGATGGAGTAAGGAAAACAAAGTTATTTCAGAGGTTTATACAACTCTGATCGATAGTTACCGAAAGCTCGCTAATGGTGCACCTTTATTCCCACTCGATTGTGCCCGGCGGCTTGCTCGTCACGTCGTAGACGACGCGGTTGATGCCGCGCACTTCGTTGATGATGCGGGTGGCGGCGGCGCCCAGGAACGCCATGTCGTAGTGGTAGAAATCCGCCGTCATGCCGTCGACCGAGGTGACGGCGCGCAGCGCGCAGACGAATTCATAGGTGCGGCCGTCGCCCATCACGCCGACGGTCTGCACTGGCAGCAGCACGGCAAAGGCCTGCCAGATGGCGTCGTAGAGGCCGGCCTTGCGGATCTCGTCGAGATAGATGGCATCGGCCTCGCGCAGGATCTCCAGCTTTTCGCGAGTGATGCCGCCCGGGCAGCGGATGGCGAGACCGGGGCCGGGAAACGGATGCCGGCCGATGAAGCTGTCGGGCAGGCCAAGCTCCTTGCCGAGCGCCCTGACCTCGTCCTTGAACAGTTCGCGCAGCGGCTCGACCAGCTGCATGTTCATGCGCTCGGGCAGGCCGCCGACATTGTGGTGCGACTTGATGGTAACCGACGGGCCGCCGGTGAAGGAGACGCTTTCGATGACGTCGGGATAGAGCGTGCCCTGCGCCAGGAAGTCGGCGCCGCCGAGCTTCTCGGCCTCTTCCTCGAACACCTCGATGAACAGCCGGCCGATGGTCTTGCGCTTCTTTTCCGGGTCCGTTTCGCCCTCGAGCGCGCCGATAAAACGGTCAGAAGCGTCGACCAGGATGAGCGGCAGATTGTAGTGCTGGCGAAACATCTCGACCACGCCTGATGCCTCGTCCTTGCGCATCAGCCCGTGGTCGACAAGGACGCAGGTGAGCTGGTCGCCAACCGCCTCGTGGATCAGCAGCGCGGCGACCGAGGAATCGACGCCGCCCGAAAGCGCGCAGATGACCTTGCCCTTGCCGACCTGCTTGCGGATCGTCTCGACCGCGTGCTCGCGGTAGGCGCGCATCGTCCAGTCGCCCTCGATGCCGGCGATCTTATGGACGAAGTTTTGCAGCAGCCGGGCGCCGTCCGGCGTGTGCACCACTTCGGGGTGGAACATGATGCCGTACATCTTGCGCTCGACACTGCCGAAGATGGCGAACGGCGATCCTTCCGATTTTCCGAACACCTCAAATCCCTTTGGCAAGGAGATGACGCGGTCGCCATGGCTCATCCACACCTGGTGGCGCTGGCCGGGCGCCCACAGGCCCTCGAACAGCGGGCTGTCCTTCTGGATCTCGACGAAGGCGCGGCCGAATTCGCGATGGTCGGAGCTTTCGGCGACGCCGCCCATCTGCACGCACATGGCCATCTGGCCATAGCAGATGCCGAGCACCGGCACACCGGCGTCGAAGACGATCTGCGGCGCGCGCGGGCTGCCGATGTCGCCGGTCGAGGCCGGGCCGCCGGAGAGGATCACCGCCCTCGGATTGATGCGCTTGAACGCCGCTTCGGCCGACTGGAACGGCACGATCTCGGAAAACACGCCGGCCTCGCGGATGCGCCTGGCGATGAGCTGCGTGAACTGGCTGCCGAAATCGACAATCAGGACGGTGTCGGGATGATTGGCTATCTTCATGGCGAGCGTTTAGAGAAAGAAACGAGTCGGCGCAATGGGTTGAAAGGGTGTCTGTCTCAATCCGATTCCGCGTTTTCATGCGACGGTCGAAATTCCAGGATGCCGGACCCGATCGCCTGTTCCAGCCGCATGACCGCATCCGCCAGCTTCTCGTCGATGACGTGGAGATACTCCTTCCAGTCGCCGACATGCCTGAGATCGGCGGCGCCATCGGAAATGCCGCGCAGGCCGACGAGCGGCACGCCGAACAGTTGGCAGGCTCGCAGGCAGGCGAAGGTCTCCATGTCGACCATGTCCTCGGCAATCGCATCATAAGCGCTGCCGGAAATGATGGCTGCGCCGGTCGACAGCGTCGCCTCTCTTATGCCTGGAATCCTGAACGGCAGCGGCACGGTCACCGGCAGGTCGAGAAACGGCGTCGCACCCTTCTCGAAGCCCAGAGGCGAGGCATCGATGTCGCGGTAGGCGACCGAAACGGCCTGGTAGATTTCCGTCTGTTCCAGTGTCCGGCTGCCGGCCGAGCCGAGCGAGACGACGAGGTCCGGCAGCGCCTTTTCAGTCTTCAGCCATGACAGTTCCGCGCCCAGCCTGACACCCGCCTCGACCGGCCCCACCCCTGTCATGACAGGCGTGAACAGCCGCTGCAGATGCGGACCGTATTCGGCCTGCGCCGCCATCACGAAGAGGACGCCCCTGCCCGCAATTCTGACGGCCTTGCGCATCGGATCAGCCTTCAATGCCATCGCGACCGACCACCGTCATCATCGTTCCGGTCATGGTGGCGATCAGCTTGGCCTCGCCGTCGACGGCGAAGGCATAGGCCTGGCCGTCGGCGACGATGATGGTGCGGCCAGGCTTGGTCACCGAGCCGCGGAACAGGAAGCGTTCGCCCCGACCCGGCGCCAGCAGATTGACCTTGAACTCGATGGTCAGCACACTGGAGCTTTCCGGCATCAGCGAGAACGCCGCATATCCGCAGGCTGAGTCCAGCGCCGTCGAAATGACGCCGGCATGAAGAAAGCCATGCTGCTGGGTCAGCGCCGCCGAATAAGGCATCTCGATCTCGATGATGCCGGGCGTCACCAGCGTCAGCTCGGCGCCGATGGTGGTCATGGCGTTCTGGCGTGCGAAGGACGTCCTGACGCGATCCTCATAGTTGGGGGCGGGTACGATCTCTGCTGCCATGGCTTGTCACGCTCCTGTCAGAAGAGCTTATTGCAGAGGCATGAGCGGCAGGCAATCGCTATTGCTGCACTGCAGCAATAGGCCCGCCGGCAACGTTCAGCCGCCCTTGCGCAGTGCGCAGACATAAAACCCATCGGTACCGCTCAGCGCCGGCGACAGCGAAATGCCGCCTGCTGCGCCGATACGCGCGGCCGTCTCGTGGCCCGGAAAGCGGCTGTCCCAGAGCTGGCGATGATCGACCGGGGCAAAGCCGCTGTTACGATCCAGGAAGGCAGCGACCTGCTCGCCATTCTCCTCGTCGAACACCGAGCAGGTGATGTAGACCAGCAGCCCGCCGGGTTTGACGAAGGCTTTGGCCGCGTCGAGGATCGCCGATTGCTCGCCCTTGCGCGCATCGAGCTGCTTCTGCGTCAGCCGCCATTTGGCATCGGGCCGGCGCCGCCAGGTGCCGCTGCCGGTGCAGGGCGCATCGACCAGGACGATGTCCATGTGGCCCGAGAGGGTGCTGAGTTCCGCCGGCTTGGTGACGATTTGCACGTTGCGGTTTTCCGAGCGGCGGATGCGGTCGAAGATCGGCGCCAGCCGCGCCTTTTCGGCATCATGGGCAAACACCTGGCCGCGATTGTCCATCGCCGCCGACAGTGCCAGCGTCTTGCCGCCGGCTCCGGCGCAAAAGTCGAGGACCTGCATTCCGGCCTCGGCGCCAGCCAGCATGGCGGCGAGCTGCGAACCTTCGTCCTGAACCTCGAACCAGCCTTTCTGGAAGGCCGGTTCCGCCTGTACGTTCGGGTGCCTGCCGTCGCCCGCGATCGGCGGGATGCGGATGCCGTGCGGTGCGATCCGTGCGGCCCTGGCGCCGGCCTCGGCCAGTTCGGCAAGAACCTTGCCGCGATCGGCCCGCAGCGTGTTGACCCTGAGATCGAGCGGCGGGCGGGTCGCCAGCGCCGCACCTTCTTCGACCCAGCTGGCGCCGAAGGCCCGTTCGAAAAGCGGTTCGCACCAGTCGGGAATGTCGGCGCGCACCGCTGGCGGTGCATCGTCAAGCCGGCGGCCGGCAACCGCCTTCAACTCATTGTCGTTGAGCAGCGGCGGCGCGAATTTGTCGCCATCGAGCGCTTCATTCAGAGATTGGGCTGTCTGGTTCCATTCGAGCAGCAGCGCGCCGAAAGCGACGGCGCGCGGCGTATCTTCGCCCAGCAAAAAGCCGGCCGAGCGCTTCCGGCGCAGCCCGTCATAGACGATGTTGCCGATTGCGGCCCGATCGCCGCCGCCGGCGAAGCGGTGCGACAGGCCCCAATCCTTCAGCGCATCGGCCACCGGCCGGTGCCGCCGGCCGATATCCTCCAGCACTTCGATGGCCGCCGCCAGCCGTCCGCCCAGTCTCATCTTTGTCTTCCGTTACTCAGCAAATTAATTCCGGCCCTGCTCTAAAGCGCGCGACTGGCGCACACAAGCGGGGAGAGCCTTGGAGGCAGAGGGCAATCGCTTCAGGTTTGCGCTGCCCCTCACCCTTACCCTCTCCCCGTGAACAACGGGGAGAGGGGGGCGCCGCGTGGTTGCCAAGACACGCATTTTCGAGAAGGACCGACGGCTGAAGGAAACCCCAATACAAAAAGGCGCGGGGCCAAGCCCGCGCCTTTTTGTTGCCAGAGCGCCTTGGCGCTAGAGTCCCATCCCGATGGAATCGGGATGGGACTCTGTCTTTTTATTGAGCATGATCTTTTCCGAAAACCGGATTCCACTTTTCGGGATCATGCTCCTAGATCAGGCGAGTTCGAAGCGATCGGCGTTCATCACCTTGTTCCACGCCGCCACGAAGTCGTTGGCGAATTTCTCCTTGGCGTCCGCGGTCGCATAAACTTCTGCTAGGGCGCGCAGCTGCGAGTGCGAGCCGAAGATCAGGTCGACGCGGGTGCCGCTCCACTTGAGCTCGCCTGTTGCCCGGTCGCGTCCTTCGAACACGTCCTTGGCGTCCGATCTCGACTTCCACACCGTGCCCATGTCGAGCAGGTTGACGAAGAAGTCATTCGTCAGCGTCTCGGGCCGTTTGGTGAAGACGCCGTGCGTTGACTGGTCGGTATTTGCGCCGAGCACACGCAGGCCGCCGACGAGGACCGTCATCTCCGGCGCCGTCAGCGTCAGCAATTGCGCCCGATCGACCAGCGCCTCCTCGGGCGACAAACGCTGCGGGCCGCGCAGATAGTTGCGGAAAGCGTCGGCGGTCGGTTCGAGCGGGGCGAAAGAGTCGACGTCGGTCTGCTCCTGCGAGGCATCCATGCGACCCGGCGTGAACGGAACCTTCACGTCGTTGCCGGCGTCCTTCGCGGCCTTTTCGATTGCGGCGCCGCCGCCAATGACGATCAGGTCGGCAAGCGAGACTTTCTTGTCGCCGGACTGCGAAGTATTGAACTCCTTCTGGATCGCTTCGAGTTTCTCCAGGACCTTGGCCAGCTGAGCCGGCTGGTTGACGACCCAATCCTTCTGCGGCGCCAGGCGAATGCGCGCGCCGTTGGCGCCACCGCGCTTGTCGGAGCCACGGAACGTCGAGGCGGACGCCCAGGCGGTCGACACCAGTTGCGGCACCGAAAGGCCGGAGGCGAGGATCTTCGCCTTCAGGGCGGCCACGTCCAGCTCATCGACCAGCACATGGTCGACTGCCGGAGTGGGATCCTGCCACGGCAGCTCTTCCTTGGGAACAAGCGGGCCGAGATAGCGCACGATCGGGCCCATATCGCGGTGGGTCAGCTTGTACCACGCGCGGGCGAAGGCATCGGCGAACTGGTCCGGATTCTGATGGAAGCGCCGCGAGATCTTTTCGTAGGCAGGATCGAACCGCAAAGCGAGGTCGGTGGTCAGCATCGATGGCGCGTGACGCTTGGCCGCGTCGTGCGCATCCGGCACGGTGCCGGCGCCGGCGCCGCCCTTCGGCGTCCACTGGTGCGCCCCGGCCGGGCTCTTGGTCAGCTCCCATTCGAAGCCGAACAAATTGTCGAAGAAGTTGTTGCCCCACCTGGTCGGCGTCGTCGTCCAGGTCACTTCCAGGCCGCTGCCGATCGCGTCACCGCCTTTGCCGGTGCCAAACGTGCTCGCCCAGCCGAGGCCCTGCTCTTCGATGCCAGCGGCTTCCGGCTCCGGGCCCACCAGCGCCGCATCGCCGGCGCCGTGGGTCTTGCCGAAGGTGTGGCCGCCGGCGATGAGTGCGACAGTCTCTTCGTCGTTCATGGCCATGCGCGCGAAGGTCTCGCGAATATCGCGCGCCGCGGCCAACGGATCCGGATTGCCGTTCGGCCCCTCCGGATTGACGTAGATCAGGCCCATCTGCACGGCGGCGAGAGGGTTCTGGAGATCGCGGTCGCCGCTGTAGCGCTCGTCAGCCAGCCATTTGCCTTCCGGACCCCAGTAGATGTCCTGTTCGGGCTCCCAGACATCGGCGCGCCCGCCGGCAAAACCGAAGGTCTTGAAGCCCATCGATTCCAGGGCGACGTTGCCGGTGAGAATCATCAGGTCGGCCCAGGAGATCTTGCGGCCATATTTCTGCTTGATCGGCCACAGCAGCCGGCGGGCCTTGTCGAGGTTGACGTTGTCCGGCCAGCTGTTGAGCGGCGCGAAGCGCTGCTGGCCGGCTCCGGCACCGCCACGGCCGTCGCCGATGCGATAGGTGCCGGCGCTGTGCCAGGCCATGCGGATGAACAGCGGCCCGTAATGGCCAAAATCGGCCGGCCACCACTCCTGCGAGTCCGTCATCAGCGCATGCAGGTCCTTGATCACGGCGTTCAGGTCGACACTCTTGAATTCCTTGGCGTAGTCGAACGCCTCGCCCATTGGATCGGACAGTGCGGATTGCTGGTGGAGTACCTGCACATTCAGCTGGTTCGGCCACCAGTCACGGTTGGCCCTGGCGATAGTCGTGTGCACGACCGGGCATTTTCCCTCGCTGGTGTCATCGGTCTTTGCGTCCATCGTTCTCTCCGATTTGTCTTTTTCCGGGATTTGTTGATTTTCCGGGGATTTGTTGATTTTCCGGACGGGCCCTGAGCCACGCCATTCTGGAACGGTTCCAGACTAGGCCGCATTGCCGATAAAAACAAATTGCCTTTCCTGTTTGTTGCGATAGGTTTTCCTTATGATTGGTCTCACCGTCCGGCAAATGCAATATTTCGAGGCGCTGGCGCAGACACTGCATTTCGGCCGCGCGGCAAAGCTGGCCGGCGTCAGCCAGCCGGCGCTGTCGTCGCAGATCGCGGAAATGGAGCTGCGGCTCAACTGCCGGCTGTTCGAGCGCGGCGGCAAATCGGTGCGGATGACCGACGAGGCACTGGCCATGCTGCCGCGTATCGAGCGTATTCTTGCCGACATCCGCGAAATCGAGACCACGGCCCGGCGTGGCCGCCCCGCCATGGAAGGGCGCTTCCGGCTCGGCATCATCCCGACGGTGGCGCCCTACCTCCTGCCGCATGTGCTGCCGGAGCTGAGACGTCATTTCCCGGCCTTGCAGCTCGAATTGCGCGAAGCGGTGACCGCCTCGCTGGTCGAGGACACCGCCCTGGGAAAGCTCGACGCCTTCATCGCGGCCCTTCCCCTCGATCAGCCTGGGCTGATCACCGAGCCGCTTTTCTCCGACCGGTTCTTCCTTGCCGTACCGGCCGGCGACCCCGCCTTCGCCTCGCCGCCGGTTCCGCCGGAAAGCCCGGCATTGGAAAGGCTGATGCTGCTTGAGGAAGGCCATTGCCTGCGCGAACAGGCGCTTGCCGTCTGCGGCAGCGTGCGGCCGGTGGCAATGGCAAGCTATGGCGCGACCAGCCTGACGACGCTGCTGCAGATGGTGGCGCACGGGCTCGGCGTCACGCTCATCCCGGAAATGGCCGCAGGACCGGCCAGCGCCATGCGCGACCTGAAGATCGTGCCGTTCCAGGAGCCGATGCCGCAGCGCACGATCTGCCTCGCCTGGCGACGCAACAAGGCCCGGCACGACGAATGTGTGGAACTGGCGAAGATTATTCGTGGGCTGGACGAGGCGGTGCTGGCGGCGTGAGGCGCGTCGCACCATCCAATGGAAAGTCTGCTATGACCCAAAGCAAATGTTCAAATCATCGCACTGAGAGTCAGGAATACGCCAAGGGGACGAAAGCAGCCCCACCTCCTGAAGGATGGCGTTCGGGATCTCAGGCATTCCAGGTGGAGCGTGCAACGGGTGCGGAGAGAGTTAGGGAGCGCAGTCAGTGTACGCTACGGGGACGTATCATTCCCCGTCCGCTCGGCCTGGGAAACATCAACTTCAATCAAATCACCGTGAATTGTACCGAACGCCCGGAACCGTCGACGCGTCTACGGCATTGATTTTGCGGAGAAGTCTGCGTCCAGAACAGGGAGCAGTATGATGGCTTACCGTGATTACATCCATACGCCAGTGACGCCGCGCGACATCCGATGGGGACTCCAGCAGGGGGCCGTTGCGGGCATTGTCGCAGGCATCGTCTTTGCGGCGTTCGAAATGACGGCGAGTGCGTTCATGATGGGGGCGGAAGCGTTCTTCATGCCCCTGCGCATGATCGGCGCCATCGCACTTGGACCGGAAGCTCTCGATCCCGGCTACCCGCTCCTGACGGCCAGCATCGCCGGCGTGATCGTGCATTTGATCCTGGCCATCGCCTATGGGATCGTGTTCGGGGAGATTGCCGCAATGCTGCGAGGGAGAGCAGCCTTCATTGGTCTCGGCAGCATCTTTGGCCTCGCCTTGTGGCTCGTCAATTTCTATGTGATCGCGCCGATCGCATTCCCCTGGTTCCTGCAAGCAAGCCCGGTCGTGCAGTTCGTTGCCCACACATTCTTCTTCGGTACCGTCCTCGGCTGGTTCCTGTGGGAATCGCACGAGAGAAGCGGGCTCGAAGGACCGGCGGTTTAGCCTTTGCCAACATGCGCGATCTGAAGATCGTGCCGTTCCAGGAACCGAATCCGTAGCGGCGCAACAAGGTCCGGCACGACGAGTATGTTGAGATGGCCAAGATCATCCAGGGGATTGGATGAGGCGGTGCTGGCGGCGTGAGGCGCGTCGTACGATCCAACGGAAACTCTGCTATGAGCCTATTGCCGAAGCTCGTTCGTCCTCGGCCGAGCCCATGATCTAAGCCGTCATTCGCTCGCGTCGATTATCGCCCGAAAGTAGACCTTCCGATCGCCTGTATCTCCGAGATCCTGCTTTCAATAGAACATACCGTGGGTCGAAGCGGCCGAAAACACGCGATCCGCCGAAAGCGTCCGAGAACAGAGTCTTTCTCAGCCGCCGTAAAGATAGTTCGGAAGCCAGAGCGCCATGCCGGGCCAGATATACATGAGGATCATGCAGAGGATGACGATCAGCATGTAGGGCATCATCCCGGCGAATATCTGGTTGAGCGTGACATGCGGAGGCGAAACGCCCTTGAGATAATAGGCCGACATCGCCACTGGAGGTGACAGGAACGCCGCCTGCAGATTGATGAAAACGAGAACGCCCCAGAGAACCGGATCGATGTCGAAGTGGCTCAGCATCGGTAGGAAGATCGGCACGAAGATGATGATGATCTCGGTCCATTCGAGCGGCCAGCCGAGAATGAAGATGATCGCCTGCGACAGGATCATGAACTGCACGGGCGTCAGGTCGAGCGCAAGCACCCATTGCTCGAGAAGTGCCTGGCCGCCGAGGATCGCAAAAACGGCGGAGAACAGCGCCGAGCCGACAAAGAGCCAGCAAACCATGGCTGTGGTCTTGGCCGTCAGGAACACTGCTTCCTTGATGCGCTTCCAGTCGAGCGTTCGCGCCTGTAACGCCAGCAGAAAGGCACCAGCGGCGCCGACTGCCGCGGACTCGGTCGCCGTCGTGATTCCGAATAGGATGACGCCGAGCACGACGACAGTAAGTATGGCCAGCGGCATGACCGACGAGACCAGGAGCTTTACGACCTCGAGCCGTTCGGCAGTCATGTTCCGGTAGTAACGGACGAGCACCACTGCAGCGAGTGCTGCGATGATGCCGAAGGTGGCGTAGAAGCTGGTTGCCGGCCCTGCGTCCACTGCGGGTGCGCCGAGTTCCTCCACTGCCGGAGCGCCGAGCTGCTCCAATCCCTCTGGAGCTTCGACGTCGGCCGATGCCTGCGGATGGATGACGACATACCACCACACCAGCAGGAGGGTGAGTGCTGTCAAGGCGAGGGGTACCAGCGCAGCGCAGAAATTCTTGAACAGCACCCAATATGTGAGGCGTCCGTTCTCCGTCTCGAGCGCCATCGCCCTGGACGGCGAGAACAATGCGCAAAGAAGTCCAACAAGCATGTTGCGCGAGTAAACTGTCTGAAGGCTTCGCATCCACGCAGGCACGGGAACCTTTGTTTGATTCTCCGGCAAAGGCGGGGCGATCTTCGGACTGATTGTCGCCCAGCCAAGAATGTAGACGAGATAGAGGAAGGCGAGGAAAAAACCGGGGAACATCGCCGCAGCATAGAGCTTCACGACGGACTGGCCTGCAACTGCCGCATAGACGATGATCATGACTGACGGCGGGATCAGGATGCCCAGCGTGCCGCCCGCGGTGATCACGCCGGAAGCGAGCTTCACATCGTATCCGGCGCGCAGCATCGGATTGAAGGCAATCACCCCCATCAAAACCACAACGGCGCCGACGAGGCCACTGGCGATGCCCCAGAAGGTGCAGACAATGAGCGTAGCGATGGCCAGCGACGCCGGTACTCGTCGGAACGAAAGCTGGATGCTGTAGAACATCTTGTCGACCAGCGCCCCGCGTTCCATCACATATCCCATGAGCACGAAAAGCGGGATGGAGATCAGAACGTCATTGGTCATTGCCCCATAGGTGCGCTGGACCATCAGATCGAAGACGCGGTTGTCGATCCAGTGCTCCGCCGGGTTGTAGAACGCGTAGAACCCGAAAAACATGCCAAGGCCCATCAGCGTGAAGGCTGTCGGGAAACCCATGACTATGACGACCACGATGAGCATAAGCATCGTGAGTCCGAGGGCTGGATCGCTCAACTCTGCAGGTCTCCACCCATTCCGCGCTGGCGCGCTTGCTCGTCTATCTTTTGTGCGCGCTCGATCGCGGTCTTGCGCGTCTCTTCATCCACAAATTCGCTGAGCGCGAGCTGTTCCTCCACGACGTCGATCTCCGCAACGTCCTTGCGCCGGCTGGGCCATTGCCCGGCCCTGAGACAGACGATGCAGCGCACGATCTCGGCCACGCCCTGGAGCATCACCAGGGCGCCGGCCAGCGGAATGACCGACTTGAAATGGTAGATCGGCGGACCCTCCGCTGTCACGGTCGAATGCTCCCCGATCCGCCATGAAATCGCGGCATAGTCGTAGCCTGCATAGACGAGCGCCGCGATCCCCGGCAGGAAGAAAACCACGTACAACAAAAGATCGAGCGCGGCTTGAGTCCGGGGCCGCATCGAGCTGTATAGAAAATCGCCGCGCACATGTGCATTCTGCGCCAGCGCATAGGCTCCGGCGAGCATGAACAGCGAGCCGTAGAACATGTTGCTGGCGTCGAATATCCACGCCGTGGGCATGTTCAGGATGTAGCGCTTGAAGACCTCGACGCAGACCAGCGTCATCAGCCCGATGATAAGCCACGCCGCGGCCTTGCCGACCCACGTGCTGATTGCATCGACTGTATCCAGGAAATGCTGGACGTTCATGAGCGCCCCCGGATGACGGGTACCTTGGTCAGAAGCATCACCGGGCCGCTGCCCGGTGATGCCCGAACTTTCGGGTCAGAACTCCTTCGCCACGCCGCCCTGTCCGAAGTAGTGATCGAACGCCAGCCGCCGGCCGACGACGGTGTCCTGCTCCCACCGCGTTGCCCGCTCGGCAAAGGCGATCTGGGAGAGGATGATTTCCTTGAAAGCCGGGTTTTCAGCCGCCTTCTTCTTCACGACCTCGTCGTAGACCTCCAGCTGTTGCTTGAGGATCGCTTCCGGTGTCTTGTAGAATTTGACCTTGTCGGTCGTCTGCATCTCCAGATAGTCTTTCGAATAGCGGTCGATCGCCTTCCAGTGCATGTCCTGCGAGGCCGCCTCGACCGCATTGGTGATGATGGCCTTCATCTGGTCAGGCATGGCGTCGTATTTCGCCCTGTTGAACAAGATCTCGAACTGCTCGGCATTCTGGTGATAGCTTTGCAGCATGCAGATCTTGGAGACGTCCGGGAAGCCGAGGACCCGATCGGACGAGGCGTTGTTGAACTCGGCCGCATCGAGCAGGCCGCGATCCAATGCCGCGACGATTTCGCCGCCCGGCAGCGCGTTGACCGCAGCACCGAGTCCGGTGAACACGTCAATGGAAATGCCGACGGTACGGAATTTCAGGCCCTGGAGATCCTCGGCCTTCGCCACCGGCTTCTTGAACCAGCCGAGCGGCTGCGTCGGCATCGGCCCGTAGAGGAACGAAACGACATTGGCGCCAATGGATTCATAGAGCTTTGCGAGCAGTTCCTTGCCGCCGCCATATTTGTGCCAGGCGAGCAGCATGTTGGCATCCATGGCGAAGCCCGGACCGGAACCCCACAGCGCCAGCGCCGACTGTTTGCCGTAGTGATAGACGACCACGCCGTGGCCGCCGTCGAGCGTTCCTTGCGACACCGCGTCAAGCAGGCCGAAGGCCGGCACCACGGCGCCCGCCGGCAGCACCTCGATCTTCAGGTCGCCGCCGGTCATGTCATTGACCTTCTTGGCGAAATCGAGCGCGAATTCGTGAAAGATATCCTTGGAGGGCCATGTGCTCTGCCAGCGCATGTTGACCGGCCCCTGCGCCTTGACGACGCTTGGCGCGGCAACGATCGCCGCAGCTGCAACGGCCGCCTCGCCAAGGAACTTGCGGCGCGACCTCATATTCTGGATCCTTGCTTTGGTCATCGGTTCCTCCCGAAGGTGTCGGCTTTTCAAGCCCACGTCCGACAATAGTACTCAAAGACGGCCCAGCAAAAATTGCAGCGCACGTCCCATCGCCTACAACTAGTGCGGTTCTCCCTTAAGGACAGGTGCCGGTACTTTCCCAAGCAATGGGCGAGTAGCAGTTACGCATCGCGCCACTGAATAACCGCTCTCGCCAAGGATACAGAGGTCCGCATTTGGCGCTACCCAATCGTAGGTGACTGATCGTCGCCGCAACGCAAGCTGGCGGACGGCCGCACTGGGTGGCGAGCTGACACGCTCTGGCAGCAATTTGGCCGCAGGACGCGATGGAGCGTCAACCGCGCCGCGCCGCCTCGATCGCGGCGACGTCGATTTTCACCATGGTCATCATGGCATCAAACGCGCGCTTTGCCTCGTCGCCGCCAGCCGCCATCGCGTCAGTCAGCACGCGCGGCGTGATTTGCCAGGAAATCCCCCATTTGTCTTTGCACCAGCCGCACACGCTCTCCTGGCCGCCATTGCCGACGATGGCATTCCAATAGCGGTCGGTCTCCTCCTGATCGTCGGTGGCGATCTGGAACGAGAAGGCTTCGTTGTGCTTGAACTCGGGACCCCCGTTGAGGCCGATACAAGGAAGGCCCGCAACTGTGAATTCAACCGTCAACACGTCGCCTTCTTTGCCGGCTGGGTAGTCACTGGGTGCACGGTGCACAGCACCCACCACGCTGTCAGGAAAGACCTCGGAGTAGAAGCGGGCGGCAGCCTCGGCGTCCTTATCGTACCAGAGGCAGATCGTATTCTTTGCCATTTGCGGGTTCCTTTCGCTTTAAGGCCAGGATTTCGGCCTTGTTTCCCCATCCGCGCTCTTCCGAAATAGGTAGCCAACCGCTTTTCTCCACCCCCGGAAGCGTCTGTCTCGCCCGGGCGTCGCAAAGGGCAGCTTACCTTAACGTCACTGTCCGCTTGGGGCCGGGTTCCGGACGATGAGCGAAGGTCCGCTCCTGAAATGCGTCGGGAATGTTCGGGAAAATCCGCAAAGCGGACCAGCTTTGCAACTCCAAACCAGACGGCAGGGCCACGATCCGGCGCCCGCAGACCTCGCCCACCGGCGCTCCAGTCCGACACGTCATGTTCACCTGCGGCTCGGCAAGGCACAGTGGTGCTATCCAGGCGTGTTCGCCTTGACGACCTTTTGACATTCGGGCGTCAGCTCGCTCATGTGATCGGCCAGGCATTTGATGACGTGGCCGCCGCCCGGCAACACGCCCTTGCAGAACTTCTGGTAATCTGCCTGGCAGGCCTCACGCTCGGCCGCCGTCTGCGCCAGCGCCACGGTGGTTGCCATCTGAGTTGCCAAGAAAAGCACGCTCAACGCAATCCGCATGACAAACTCCCCTCAAACATGTAGATTAGCTCACTTTTATACAATGCGATATACACCGGGAAGTATATAGAGGGGGGAAATGCTTTTCCTATCGGGTAGAATCGCGCAGGCGGCAGGCTTGTTCGCCGTTACACTACTATTGTCCGCTTGTAGCGAGGAAAACACATACGTACCGCCACCTCCGCCCAAGGTCGACGTGGCGCTCCCGATGAAGCAGAGCGTGACCCCTTATCTCGAGGCCACCGGCATTGCCGCGGCGGTGAACACGACGCCCCTGGTTGCGCGCGTCTCGGGCTTCATCCAGGAAATCGATTACAAGGACGGCGACGAGGTCAAGGCCGGCGCCCGGCTGTTCCTGATCGAGCCCGATTCCTACCAGCTGGCGCTTGAGCAAGCCGAGGCCGGGCAGGGTTCATCTGATGCCGCCGCCAAGCAGTCCGGTGCTGACCTAAAGCGGCAGCAGGAGCTGTTGTCCCAGAAAATCATCTCGCAATCGACCGCCGACCAGGCGGCCGCGGCAGCAGACGTCGACATCGCCAAGCAGAAGCAGAGCGCGGTCGACGTCAAACAGGCTCAACTCAATCTGAGCTATACGGAGGTCAAAGCGCCGTTCGCGGGCATCGTCACCTTACGCCAGGTGTCGACGGGGCAGCTCGTCGGCGCCGGCAGCGTCACCACGCTGGCGACCATCGTTCAGACCGCCCCCATCTACGTCAATTTCAACATCTCGGAGCAGGATGTGCTGCGCATTCGCGCCGCCATGGCGAAGCGTGGAACGACCGCGCAGGATCTCAAGAAAATACCGGTCGAGGTCGGCTTGCAGACCGAGACGGGTTATCCCCACGCGGGAACGCTGGACTACGCCGCGCCAGAGGTTACCGCTGCCACCGGCACGCTAGCGGTCCGCGCAGTGCTCCCCAATGAAGGCCGGGAACTGCTGCCTGGCTATTTCGTGCGTGTGCGCGTGCCGTTGGGCGTAGAGCCGAACATGCTGCTCGTTCCCGACCGGGCGATCGGTAGCGACCAGAAGGGTCGCTACGTGCTCGTCGCCGGAAAGGACGACGTCGTCGAACAGCGTCCGGTTGAGATCGGCCAACTCGTCGGCGCGTTGCGAGTGATCACCAAGGGTATCGCGGCGGACGACCATGTCCTTGTCTCCGGCCTGCTGACGGCCGTACCCGGCCAGAAGATCGAGCCGCAAGAAACGAAGCTGGAAGCAGTCGTCACGGACGGCGCCGCGCAATGATCTCCAAATTCTTCATCGAGCGGCCGGTCCTGGCGAACGTAATCGCCATCCTCATGGTCATCATAGGCGTCATCTCGCTCTTTGCCCTGCCGGTGGCGCAGTATCCCGACGTGGTGCCGCCTACCGTTTCGGTGACCACGCGCTATCCGGGAGCGAGCGCGCGTGCGGTGATCGACACGGTGGCGTTGCCGATCGAGCAGCAGGTTAACGGAGTCGAGGGCATGATCTACATGCAGTCATTTGCTGCATCGGATGGCACCTATAACCTGACCGTCACGTTCGCGATCGGCACCGATCTCGACCAGGCGCAAGTGCGTGTGCAGAACCGTGTGTCCGCCGCCCTAGCGGCGCTGCCGCAAGCGGTGCAGGTGCAAGGTGTCACCGTTCAGAAGAAGTCGACCTCGATCCTCGAAATCGTCACGCTGACTTCGCCGAACGGAGAATATGACAGCCTTTATCTCGCCAACTACGCCACCATCCGGCTGAAGGATGAGCTCTCCAGGCTACCCGGAGTCGGCAATGTCAATGTCTTTGGCGCCGGTCAGTATTCCATGCGCGTTTGGCTCGATCCCGAGAAGATGCAGGCGCGCGGCCTTACCACGCAGGACGTCGTCCAGGCGCTGGGGCAGCAGAGCGAACAGGTCACCGCAGGCCAGATTGGCGCGCCCCCGACGCCCGGGAGCCAGTCCTTCCAGTACACGATCGAGGTGTCCAGCCGCCTTGACGATCCCGATCAGTTCGGCGCCGTGATCGTCAAGACTGGCGCCAATGGCGACATGACGCGCGTGCGCGACGTCGGCCGGGTCGAGCTCGGCGCCCAGACCTATGGGCAGCTCTTCAATCTCGATGGCCAGGAAGCGGCGGGTCTGGCTGTTTTCCTGTCGCCGGGCGCCAACGCGCTCGATGTGGCCGGCAAGGTCGAGACAAGGATGAAGGAGCTGTCGCGCGAGTTCCCGCAAGACCTGGCGTACTCGATCCCCTTCAACACCACGATTTTCGTCAGCCAGGCGATCCACGAGGTCTACAAGACGCTGATCGAAGCCGCCGTCCTGGTGCTCATCGTCATCCTGCTTTTCCTGCAGGACTGGCGGGCGATGCTGGTGCCGGCAACGACCGTTCCGGTGACGATCATCGGGGCGTTCGCGGCGATGGCGGCGCTCGGCTTTTCGGTGAATCTGTCGACCCTGTTCGCCATCGTGCTTGCCATCGGCATCGTCGTCGACGACGCCATCGTCGTGGTCGAGGGAGCCGCTCACAATATGGAGCGCGGCATGTCGGGCCACGACGCGGCGATTGCCGCCATGAACGCGCTGTTCGGACCGATCATCGGCATCACCTTGGTGCTGATGGCGGTGTTCCTCCCGGCTGCGTTCCTGCCCGGGCTCACGGGGCAAATGTACGCGCAATTCGCACTTGTGATTGCGGCAACTGCCATAATCAGCGCCATCAACGCGGCCACGCTCAAGCCGACGCAGTGCGCGACCTGGCTGAGGCGTCCGGTGCCGCCGGACCAGCGCAATGTCTTCTTCCGCGGCTTCAACACGATCTACCAGCGCATGGAGAACCGTTATGCCGGCCTGATCGGCTCCATGGTGCGTCACAGTGCGGTGATGGGCGTCATTGCGCTGCTGATCATCGGTGCGGCGGGCTATGGCATATCGCGCGTGGCCACCGGCTTCATTCCAATCGAGGATCAGGGTTACCTGCTCGCCGCGGTTCAGCTGCCCGATGGCGCGGCACTGGGCCGTACGCAGGAGACGCTGCAACAGGTTTCGAAGATCGCCAAGGCCACGCCTGGCGTCGATCAGGTCGTGACCATCGCCGGCATCTCGGCACTCGACAATAACTCGACGCTGGCGAACGCCGGCGTTGCCTACATCATCCTCAAGGACTGGAAGCTGCGCGGCAAGAGCGAGGATCTTGCGTCGCTATATGCGACGCTCAACAAAGGTCTGTCCGACATGGATGACGGACGTGTGCTGGTGCTGCCGCCGCCGCCGATCCAGGGCATCGGCAACGCGGCCGGGTTCACCATGCAGGTCGAACTGCGTGACAGCAGTTTTGACCTCCCCAAGCTGCAAGGCGTGGTCGAGGCGGTGACCAGGACCGCGGGGACGCAGTCGGGCATACAGCGCGTGTCGGCACCGTTCCGGGCCAACGTCCCGCAATACGCGGTCGAACTCGATCGCGAGAAGGTGCAAACCCTTGGGCTGACCACGGACCAGGTCTTCCAGACGCTGGCCGGCTATCTCGGCTCGACCTATGTCAGTCAGTTCAACAAGTTCGGGCGGGTGTTCCAGATTTACGTGCAGGGCGATTCACAATTCCGCCTGACGCCGGAGAATATCGGCCGTCTGACTGTGCGCAACCAGAACGGCGACATGATTCCGCTCGGAACGCTGCTGACGGTCACACCAAGCGTCGGCCCGTCGCTGATCAGTCTCTACAACCTTTATCCCTCGGCATCGATCATTGGCGTGCAGGCGCAAGGTTTCTCGTCGGGCGACGCGATCAAGCTGATGGAGGAGGTCGCGGCCGACACTCTGCCGCCCGGCGCCGGCTTTGAGTGGACGGCGTTGTCCTTCCAGGAGAAGCTCGTCGGTAACCAGATCTATCTGGTGTTCGGCCTGGCGCTGCTGCTGGTCTATCTGGTGCTGGCAGGCCAGTACGAGAGCTGGCTGGCGCCGATCTCTGTCTTGCTCGCCGCGCCGCTGTCGCTGGTGGGTCCGGTCCTGGTCCTCACCATCGTAGGCGTCGACAACAATCTCTACGTGCAGATCGGCCTGATCCTGCTGATTGCGCTTTCGGCCAAGAACGCCATCCTGATAGTCGAGGTCGCTCGCGAGTTGCGCGCCGCCGGCAGACCGATCGTCGAAGCGGCGATCGAGGCAGCACGAGCGCGCTTCCGGCCCATCCTGATGACGTCCTTCGCGTTTATCCTTGGTGTCGCGCCGCTGGTGGTGGCGACAGGCGCCGGGGCCAGCGCGCGCAAGTCGATCGGCATCACGGTCTTTTCCGGCATGATCGCCTCGACCTGCCTCGCCATTCTCTTCGTGCCTTCCTTCTTCGTCATTCTGCAGCGATTCGAGGAGTGGCGCGCCGCGCGAAAGAGGAGGCGTGAGTACACACCTACACTTCCGGGGTAGCAGTACGACATTATCGCTGCCTGTCACTGGTGCTGGCTCAGGGTCCGTCGTCGCAGATCTCAGCGGGGACGCCGCGTTCGACCGGGTCATTGTCGCCCGACATTGAGACAACGCCTCTGTTCTTGAAACGCGTACGGGAGCCCGTTGCCCGCTCAGGCGGTCTTCGGCGTCACCAGCCCCAGTTCGTCAACCATCGCCTCGCGCATCGAGGGTGCTCATATGAGAACGGAGTTTCTGGGCAACATGTTGCTCAACTCTTCATTGCATCGGGTCGTTGGGGGCCTGCAGGCGCAGTTTAAACCTCATGCATCCAGGGTGCATAGGACATGCCGACGATCGCTCCTTCAATCGTCAGGACTCGGGCGACGGTCTGGCCCCAGGGCTCGGTGCGTGCACCATGGAGCAGGTCATACCCTTTTTCCTGAAGCTCCTGTGCGGCGGCAGCAACGCTGTCTGGGGTTTCGACTTCGAACTCGATACAGGCTTGCGGTATCGGCCGATCCGCCGGCCACTCGCGTGTGCCAAAGCACGCTTCGGCAGCCTGCGAGAGCGGCCATACGCCAAAATGCTTACTGCCGCCGATGCTCTCGCTGAAGTAGTACTCATCGCCCTCGTGGCGCTTGAGCGGCAAGCCCAGCACGTCAATGAAGAGCTTGCGGCTCTCGGCTGGATCCGGCGCAATGATGGCCATACTCGAAATGAACAAGACCTTCATTTTTGGACACTCCATTCTGACGGCAATTCTATTGCTGATTTGGCCAGATCGCGGTGACCGAATCCCGCCTTGGAATCGTGGGAGCGTAACGGCCGCGTGGCGCGACGCGGACATCCCGCTTCAGGCGGTCCTCGGCGTCACCAGCCCCAGTTCGTCAACCATCGCCTCGCGCATGAGAAACTTCTGCGGCTTACCGGTCACCGTCATCGGCAATTCGGTGCGGAAGCGGATGTGGCGCGGGATCTTGTAATGGGCGATCTGGCCGGCGCAAAAGCCCTTGATCTCCTGCTCGGTGGCGATCTGGCCCGGCTTGAGCACGATCCACGCACAAAGCTCCTCGCCGTATTTCGGGTCGGGAATGCCGAAAACCTGCACTTCCCTGACCTTGGGGTGGCGGTAGAGAAACTCCTCGACCTCGCGCGGATAGACGTTCTCGCCGCCGCGTATGACCATATCCTTGACCCGGCCGACAATGTTGCAATAGCCCTCGGCATCGATCGTGGCGAGGTCGCCGGTGTGCATCCAGCCGTCGGCGTCGATCGCCTCGCGGGTTTTTTCCTCGTCGTCCCAATAGCCCTTCATCACCGAATAGCCGCGCGCGCAGAGTTCGCCCGGCGCGCCGACCGCAACGGTGGCGCCGTCGGCATCGATCGCTTTGACCTCGACATGGGGGTGGACGCGCCCGACCGTCGAGACGCGCTTTTCCAACGGATCGTCGACGCTGCTCTGGAACGACACGGGGCTGGTCTCGGTCATGCCATAGGCGATTGTCACCTCCGCCATGTGCATCAGCGACACCACCTTCTTCATCACCTCGATCGGGCACGGCGAGCCGGCCATGATGCCGGTGCGCAGGCTGGTGAGATCGAAGGTGTCGAAATCCGGATGGTCGAGCATGCCGACGAACATGGTCGGCACGCCGTAGAGGCCGGTGCAGCGCTCGCCCGCCACCGCCTTCAGCGTGGCGCCGGCATCAAAGCCCTCGCCAGGGAAGACCATGGTAGCGCCCTTGGTGACGCAGCCGATCGTGCCCATCGACATGCCGAAGCAGTGATAGAGCGGCACCGGGATGCACAGCCGGTCCTCGACGGTGAGCCTGATCGCCGAGGTGACAAAATTGCCGTTGTTGACGATGTTGTTGTGGGTCAACGTCGCGCCCTTTGGCGCACCTGTCGTGCCTGACGTGAACTGGATGTTGATGGCGTCACCGGGCTTCAGCCCCTCGGAGATCCGGTCGAGGCTGTCATGCTCGTCGCGCCCGGCCATCGCCAGCACGTCGGCGAAATTGAACATGCCCGGCGAGTTCTCCTCGCCCATGCGGATGACGATTTTTAGCGCCGGCAATTTCTTCGCGTTGAGCTCGCCCGGTGTCGCCGTCGCGATCTCCGGCGCCAGCGTCTCGATCATGCCGAGATAGTCGGAGCTCTTGAATTTGACGGCCGTGACCAGCGCTCGGCAGCCAACCTTGTTCAGCGCATAGTCCAGCTCGGTCAGCCGGTAGGCCGGGTTGATGTTGACCAGGATCAGCCCGATGCGCGCGGTGGCGAACTGCGTCACCAGCCATTCCCAGCGGTTGGGCGACCAGATGCCGACGCGGTCGCCTTTTGCCAGGCCAAGGGCCAGGAAGCCTGCGGCCAGCGCGTCCACCGTGTCTGAAAGTTCGCTCCAGGTGAAGCGCTTGTCCTGGTCGACAAAGACGGCGGCATCGAGCGTGCCGTATTTGCTGACGGTATCGGAAAGCAGTGCCGGGATGGTCTGCTGCAGCAACGGCACGGTGCGCTCGCCCGATACATGCGCCCTGCCGTCGATCGGCGCGACGAACGTGGCGCCGTTGCGCGGGCGGCGGCCGCGCAGGTTGGTGGCATTCTTCAACTCGTCGAGATTGATCGGCATCGCCGTCTCCTCCGCAGGCGACCGAGTCTATCAGCCTGCAGGGGTAGTGGAAATCCCGTTGATGGTTAAGGAGCGCCATCCCTCCCCCTTGAGGGGAGGGTGGACAGCCGCCGAAGGCGGATGGACGGGTGGGGTCGTTGCGGCAGTGCTCGACGTGAGACGACCCCACCCGCCTCGCTCCGCGAGGCACCCTCCCCTCAAGGGGGAGGGAAGGCAGCCATCTTCGCCGCGATATCGCGCAGAACAGCCTCGTCAGCCGCCGCGCGAGGCTTCCGCGATGCAACCAGGCAGGCCTGCGAGCGCAGGATGACGCCGTCCGCCAAAACCTTCAGATGGTTGGCGCGCAGCGTCGAGCCTGACGTGGTGATGTCGACGACGACATCGGCCAATCCCGCCGCCGGCGCGCCTTCGGTGGCGCCCAGGCTCTCGACGATGCGATAGACCTGGATGCCGTGCTTTTGCGAAAAGAACTGCTGCGTCAGCCGCCAGTATTTGGTGGCGATCCTGAGCCGCCTGCCGTGGCGCTGGCGGAAATCGGCGGCGACATCGTCGAGGTCGGCCATCGTATCGACGTCGAGCCAGATATCGGGCACCGCCACCACGACATCGGCATTGCCGAAACCGAGGCGGGCGACGATCTCCGCGCGCGCCTCCCAGTCGGCGAGGCTTTCGCGCAACAGATCCTCGCCGGTGATGCCGAGGTCGACCGAGCCCTGGCCGATCTCGCCCGATATTTCGGACGCCGACAGGAACGCCACCTCGACGCTCTCCACGCCTTCGATGCGGGCGCGGTATTTGCGCTCGTCGCCGGGCAGGCTGACGGCAAGCCCGGCCTTGGCCAGCACCTCCAGCGCCTGCTCCTTGAGCCGGCCCTTCGACGGGATCGCCAGCGTGATCATTGCGCCTTCTCCCGCAGCGCTTCAATGCGGTCGAGCCAGACGGAAAAGCCGACGCCGGGGATCGGCGTTTTCGCACCGAGCAGCGTCAGCAAGCGGTCATAGCGGCCGCCGCCGGCCAGCGGCCGGTCGCCGTTTTCCGCCGCGATCTCGAAGACCAGGCCGGTGTAGTAGTCGAGCGGACGGCCGAAGGCGGCATCGTAGCGGATTTTTGCCGCGGGCAGCCCAAGAGATTCGATCGCGTTGGCACGTGCGGAAAAATTGTCCAGCGCCGCGCCCAGCGAAAGACCGGCGCCGGCCGCGAAGATTTCGAGGGCTTTTGCCGCGCCGTCGAGCGCCACATCGATCGCCAGAAAATCCTTCAGCGCCGAAAACGCCTCGTTCGATAGCCTGACGCTGCGCAGTTCGGCCTTCTCGATCAAGCGGCGCGCAATGTCGGCCGGCGAGCGCCCGGCCGACGCCGACAGACCCGCTTGCTCCATGCCGCCGGCGATATGCGTTGAAAGCCCTTCCAGATCGCCGTCGAGGACAAGGGCAGCGACCGGGCCGGCGAGCTGGCCATTGCGCGGCGGGTTGGCGAGGTCGGCAAGCGCTGCCTCCAGCATCGCCGCCGAACCGAAGGCGCGCGCCAGCCGCATACGCCAACCGCGCGGCAGGCCGAGCGCGGCGAGCACGGCCTCGAATATGGTCTGGTCGCCGAGCGTGATCGCCAGTGCCTGGTCCGGCAGCACCAGCGAAAGCAGCGCATGCGCATCGGCCAGCGAACGAGCGTCGGCTTGCGCGGTGTCGCCATCGCCGAGATCCTCGATACCGGCCTGGAAGAATTCATTGCCGCCCTCGCGGCGCTGGCGAAACACCTCGCCGAGATAGGAATAACGGCGCGGCGTGCCGGCCTGGCTGGCGATGTGGTCGAGGCAGACAGGGATGGTGAACTCAGGCCGCAGGCAAAGTGTGAGGCCGGTCTCGCTTTCGGTGAGGAAAATGCGGCGGCGCAGATCCTCTCCCGCCATGTCGAGGAACGGGTCGGCCGGCTGCAGCACCGCCACCTCGACCGCATGCGTGTTTCGCGCAGCGAAGAGTTTGGCGATGTCTGATGCGATGGCGGGGTAGCGGGATGTCACGGCAGGCGCCCTTCCCTTCTCCCCCTGTGGAAGAAGGTGGATCGGCGCGTAGCGCCGAGACGGATGAGGGGTGCTGGACGGAGTGCGGAGGGTGGCGTTCTATGGCGCCCCCCTCTGTCCTGCCGGACATCTCCCCCACTTGGGGGGAGATCAGCTGTCGTCGCAGCTTTCGCCAATCGCCAACGCTGAACGGATGGAGCCGCCGGTGAAACTTGCGATCTCCCCCCAAGTGGGGGAGATGTCCGGCAGGACAGAGGGGGGCGCGACGAAACGCGACCTCTACTTACCACGCGCCCGCTCCTCCGCCTGCGCCGCCAGTATCTTCCTCACCTCAGCAACCAGTTCGCTTTCCGCAACCGTCACCTGCGCCGGCCGTGCCGCGCGCCATTCGGCATTGTCGGCGATTTCGGCCGACATTCGGGCGCCTTCGATCAGGTCCTTGATCTGCACCTCGCCTTTCGCCCGCTCGTCGCCGCCCTGGATGATGGCGACCGGGCTGCCGCGGCGGTCGGCGTATTTGAGCTGCGCCTTCATGCCGGCGCCGCCGAGATACATTTCCGAGCGGATGCCGGCGGCACGCAGACCGGCCACCATCTTCTGGTAGCGGCCGAGGCTTTCCGTGTCCTTGTCCATGGTGAGCACGACGACCGGCGCGACGACATCCGACATGTCGAGCTTGCCGAGGTTCTTCAGCGCCGTCATCAGCCGGGAGACACCGATGGAAAAGCCGGTCGCCGGCACCGGCTCGCCACGAAAACGCGAGACAAGGCCGTCATAACGACCGCCGCCGCCGACCGAACCGAAGCGCACGATTTTTCCCTCTTCGTTGGGGATCTCGGCCAGGAGCTCGGCTTCGTAGACCGGACCGGTGTAATATTCGAGGCCACGAACGACCGAGGGGTCGATGCGAATGCGGTCCGGACCATAGCCGGCAGCTAGGACAAGCGCTTCAATCTCTTTGAGTTCAGCAAATCCCGCTTCGGCCGTGGGGTTGGCCTCAAGTGCCCCGTTCCATTTCCCTACATGGTTTTTGAGCCCAGCCTCAACGTGTTGGCTATGAAGAATGACGGCGACAACGAACTCTGCTTGAACCTCGTCCAGTCCAGCACCCTTGGTGAAATCCCCCTCGCCTTCCTTACCGCCGTCCCAACGACCTTCGCCTAGCAAAAGCTTGACGCCTTCCGGACCAAACTTATCCAGCTTGTCGATAGCCCTCAGCACCTGCAGCCGGCGGCCGACGTTCTCGTCGCCACCGAGGCCAATCGCCTCGAGCACGCCGTCGAGCACCTTGCGGTTGTTGACCCGGATGACGTAGTCGCCGCGCTTGATGCCGAGCGCTTCCATCACGTCGGCCATCATCATCGCCATCTCGGCGTCGGCGGCAACGCCCGGCGTGCCCACAGTATCGGCGTCGAACTGCATGAACTGGCGGAAGCGACCGGGGCCGGGCTTCTCGTTGCGAAACACCCAGCCGGAGCGGTAGCTGCGATAGGGTTTCGGCAGGCGCTCGTAATTCTCGGCGACGAAGCGCGCCATCGGCGCAGTCAAATCGTAGCGCAGCGACAGCCACTGGTCGTCGTCGTCCTGGAACGAGAATACGCCCTCGTTCGGCCGATCCTGATCGGGCAGGAATTTGCCCAGCGCATCGGTGTATTCGATCAGCGGCTGGTCGACCGGCTCGAAACCGTAAAGCTCATAGACCGCGCGAATCGTCGCCATCATCTTCTCGACGGCACGGATGTCGTCGGCGCCGCGGTCGACAAGCCCGCGCGGCAGCCGCGCTTTCATCTTTTCCGATTTGTCGGCCATGGCATGGGTCTTTTTGCTAAGTAAAAACTGACTTATTTCGAGTGGGCGTGTCCTAACCGATGGGGCTTGGCGCGGCAAGGGTTTGCTCCCTGCCTTCTCCCCGTGTGGGAGAAGGTGGCCGAGCCCACGGGTCTTGCCTCCGGCAAGCCCGAGGACAGGCTCCGCTCGGACGGATTAGGGTGCTCCAGCTTGGCATCGACCGCGCTCCGTCCAACACCCCTCAACCGTCTCGGCGCTACGCGCCGATCCACCTTCTCCCACAAGGGGAGGAGGAAAAAGCTGAAACAATTCCGCCATAAGCGCGGCATCGTGCCGACACAATCGCAGCCGATAAAGCGCGCCGAAACAAAGGGTTCGGGCCATGACCACGGCACGGAAATTCGACATTATCGACAGCGGCGCCCGCGAGCTGCCCCGGCTGCGGCCGACCGATCATCATGCACCGAGACCTGCAGCCCAAATGGCGGGACCATTCGAGGTTGCCGCAGACAAGCGTACGGGACCGACCATGCGCGATGCGCTGATAACTGGCCTGCTGGTCATCTATCCGGCCTTCGCCACGTTGGCAGCCATCGTCGCCGGGCTCTTTCTGGCCGGCGCCGGCGGCGTTTGAGTTTTTGAGCGCCCCTTGCCTTCTCCCCGTGTGGGAGAAGGCAAGAAGGATGCTACTTCGGCCGCTTGAACGCCTTGCGCTCCGCCTCGACCTGCTCACGGCAGACGCAGCCCTCGAGATGGTCATTGACCAGCCCCATGGCCTGCATGAAGGCGTAGACGGTGGTCGGGCCGACAAAGCTCCAGCCGCGCTTCTTCAGCTCCTTGGAAATGCGCACCGAGACCGCCGTGGTCGGGTTGGCGCGCAGATGGGCGAGATCGACGATTTCGGGCCGTTCGTCCGGGCCGGGTTCGAACTTCCAGAACCAGGCCGCCAGTGAGCCGGCCTCGTCGGCCAATTCACGCGCGCGCTTGGCGTTGTTGATGGTCGAGGCGATCTTGCCGCGGTGGCGGATGATGCCGGCATTGCCGAGCAGGCGCTCGACATCCTCGTCGGTAAAGGCGGCGATCTTGTCGACATCGAAGCCGGCGAACGCCTCGCGGAAGTTCTCGCGCTTGCGCAATATGGTCAGCCAGGACAGGCCCGATTGAAAGCCTTCGAGACAGATCTTTTCGAACAGCCTGCGGTCGTCGGTGACCGGCCGGCCCCATTCATGATCGTGGTAGTGCAGATAATCCGGCAGATTGCCGTGCCAGAAGCAGCGCGCGATACCATCGGGGCCGGCGAGCAGGCCTGTCTTCTCATCCATGGCGGAATTCCATTCGTTAATGCGCCTCAGCGCTGCCTTTACCGCGGCTTTACCAGATTCCTGAACCGGCCGGTAACCACACCGAAAGCTTTACTGACAATGGAGCATTTTACGCATTCCGATTCATGTTTCGGTTGCTGCTCCGCGCCCAATGTCCGCGAACCGGGGACGCTTTTGCGCCCGGCGTGTTCGACGATCAAGGTGCGTTCCGATGAAGACATTTTTGTTCCCGCTGCTCGGCGCCGCAGCCGTGCTGGCCACTGCCGCTACATCCTCCGGCGCCAACGACCGCTATGCTGACAGGCCGCCGGTGATGGTGAGCCCCGACCTTTCGGCGCCCTGGGTGCTGCAGCTTGGCCGCGCGCCGGGCATCGTCCGCCAGAACCGGCAAGAGATGCAAAAGCCGCAGCGCCGTTCTCAACGGCAGGCGCAACCGGCTCAGCTGCACACGGCGGCGATGCAGGCGCCGGCCAAGAAGCGCCTGGTGGCGCGCCCGCAGATCAACCCGATCTACCTGCCGCAGGAAGTCGCCTATGACGGTCCGGAGAAGCTGGGCACGATCGTCATCGATACGAGGGAGAATTTTCTCTACCTAGTCGAGAACAACGGCAAGGCGCGGCGCTATGGCGTCGGCACCGGCAAGCCGGGCTTCGAATGGGCCGGCACGCACAAGATCAGCAACAAGCGCGTGTGGCCGGACTGGCGCCCGCCAGCGGTGATGATCGCCCGCGAGGCCGCCAAGGGCCGCTATCTGCCGACCTATCTTGCCGGCGGCATGGAAAATCCGCTCGGCGCGCGCGCGCTTTATCTCGGCTCGACGGAATACCGCATCCACGGCACCAACCAACCCTGGACGATCGGCGGCGCGGTGTCGTCCGGCTGCATTCGCATGCGCAACGAGGACGTCGTCGACCTCTATGAGCGGGTCGATGTTGGCACGACGGTTGTGGTGATGTAATCTGCAGTTGATTTTATCGTCGATTCTGCCAAAAAGACTCTGGATCATCGGATACGGGGGACGGGCCGTGTGGGGATGCGGTCAGTCACGAAAGGGCAGCGCGGTTTGCCGCGCTGCCCTTTTTGTTTCTGGGAAACGATAGGATCAGGCTTGGCCGGTACGTCGCGCCAGAGGTATGGCGGTTCGCATTCTCGCTGCCATTCTCCTCGTTATTTTGCTATGTCGGCTGCAACGCTTCCAGACAAAGGCCTATCTCCATGTCCCTGTCCGATGACAACCGCTATCTCAGGGGCGGCCCGGTCGCCCAGCGCATCATCGCTGCCGTGCGCGAGGATGCAGCGGTCGCCACCGCCGAAGGTTTTCCGCCCAACCTGATATCGATTACCGTCGGCGACACAGCTGCAGTCGATGTCTATGTGCGCAACCAGCGCGCCAAGGCGGCATTGGCCGGTATCGGCTTCGAGGAAAGGCGGTTTGCCGCCGACATCACCGCCGGCGAACTCGAAGCGGCGATCCACGGCCTGAATTCCGATCCGCGCGTCACCGGTATCATCATCCAGCGGCCGGTGCCGGCGCATATCCCGATCAAGATCCTTCAGGCGGCGGTGCATCCGCTCAAGGATGTCGAGGGCATGCATCCGGCTTCGATCGGCAACATCGTCTATAACCAGCTCGACCTCGCGCCGTGCACGGCGGCAGCCTCGGTCGAACTGCTCAAGGAGACCGGTCTCGATCTGAAGGGGCTCGAGGTCGTCATCGTCGGTCACTCCGAGATCGTCGGCAAGCCGATCGCCTTCCTGCTGATGAGCGAGGGCGCGACGGTGACGGTCTGCCATCACATGACGCGCTCGGTGGCAGCGCATGCGCGCCGCGCCGACGCGCTGTTCGTCGCCGTCGGCAGGCTGCGGCTGATCAAGGCCGACATGGTCAAGCCTGGTGCAGCCGTCATCGACATCGGCATCAATGCCGAGACAGGACCGGACGGGGAGAGCCGCATCGTCGGCGACGTCGACGCCGAGAGCGTCAAGGAGGTGGCGTCATGGATCACGCCGGTGCCAGGCGGCGTCGGCCCCATCACAGTGGCGATCCTTTTGCGCAACACGATGGTAGCGCTCAGCCGGCAACGCGCGCGCTACCAGGCGACCTACGGGACGGCGGAGAGGCTCGCGGCGGAGTAGCTGGTGGCGTCACGTGTATTGCGGCAGATGGCATGTGATCCGGCTATCCTCATCCCAAAAGACGTAAAGCATCCCACCGCTGCCCCAGCACAAGCCGGCGAGTGAATCGAACTGAAGAAGAAATTTCATTTTCCGGTCCGTTCCGGGAACGACTGGAAACTGGGGCCCCTGAATCCATGAGGGCAGCCCGCCAAGCCGAAACAGGTTTTGCCTTGAATTGCTTATCCCGTACGACTGCCTGAGCCATCGCTGCGGCGTCGGCGCCAGACGGGCGATGCTCTCCTTGGTCGCTCGTTCGGAAGCGAAGTCATCGGAGGAATGGAACGGCGCGATCGGTGTCGGCACCCCGGCGGCGTTATGGGAATAGTAGGTCGGCTCGAGAGACCCCTCGCAAGTTTCAAGGCGGAGCCGAGGAAATGCGCCTCTTTGCCCTCCAAGATCGTTCAAGGTGACGAGATGCACCAGCCTGTTGCCGCAAGCCGGACAGGTGGCCATCCCCTCGCCGCCAACCGCAAATGACGGTCCTGCCTCCGGCAGGTGCCAGGTGGGATGGTTGCGATGCGTCGGAAACGACATGTCGCTCGGAGCGCCCTCCTCAAAGATGAAGTGATGGCACGCGGGCGGCGAATGAGGATCATCATGCGTCAGCCAGTCTGCGAAATCGGGAATGTCGCCCAAGGTGCTGGCTGGCAACATTTCCGGCGCCTGCAAGGCGACGTGAGCAACCAGATCCTCGACGTCTATTTCGCGTTTCACTTTTCCTTGCAGAAAAAATGCCAGACGGGCCAAATGCGTGTCGTCGAGAAACGAAATCACGTCGTCAATCAGATTGGTCTGGTGAACGTCGGCTTCGACTGCTCCCTTTATCAGCTCAAATAGGAATTCGGACCCGTCCTTGAGATGCAGAGCGATGATTGTCTGGCATTCGCTATAGCGGGCCTGGATCGTCGTGCGCGACCCGTCCGATAGCAACCGAACGATGGTTTCAATCTCTTCGGACTCTGAATCGAGCACTTCTGCATTCTCATTAGTAGGTGGGCCGCAATCAACTCATTCTTGGTGGTTCGCCACCATAGGCCCAGTCGAGCAGTTTTATCGTGTGCACCACCGGCAGCTTCGCAGCCGAGGCGATCTGGGTGATGCAGCCGATGTTGCCGGTGGCGACGATTTCTGCACCCGTCGCCTCGATATTCCTGACCTTGCGGTCACGCAGCTGAGCCGAAATCTCGGATTGCAGGATGTTGTAGGTGCCGGCCGAGCCGCAGCACAAAT
The DNA here is from genome assembly GCF_055811385.1 of Mesorhizobium sp. WSM4849. Taxonomy (NCBI): domain Bacteria; kingdom Pseudomonadati; phylum Pseudomonadota; class Alphaproteobacteria; order Hyphomicrobiales; family Phyllobacteriaceae; genus Mesorhizobium; species Mesorhizobium sp. WSM4849. Next base: position 54,919 of record NZ_JBVVPW010000019.1, on the reverse strand, counting down.
GCCCCTCGCGCGGTTCGCGCACGATGAAGCCGGCTTTGGCCAGAAGCTCCTTCGGCTGGCGGGTGATTTTTTGGCCGTGCTGCATCGAGCAGGCGGAGTGATAGGCGACGATCGTGCCGGGCTTGCGCACCGGCTCGGGCAGGTCGAGGCTCACGAGATATTCGGTGATGTCCTTGGCCAGCGCCGACACCCGCGCCGCCTTTTCGGCATAGGCCGGATCGAGGCGCAGCATGAAGCCGTAGTCCTTGATCGTGGTGCCGCAGCCGGACGCGGTGATGACGATGGCATCCAGCCCGCCCTGGTCGATCGCGCGTGTCCAGGCGTCGACATTGCGCCTGGCCGAGGCAAGGGCTGCCTCCTCGCGCCCCATGTGATGGACCAGCGCGCCGCAGCAGCCCTCGCCCTCAGGAACCACGACATCGACGCCGAGCCGCGTCAGCAGCGCGATCGTCGTGTCGTTGATGGCGGGATCCAGCACGGATTGTGCGCAGCCGGTGAGAATGGCGACGCGGCCGTTTTTTGTTGCGCCCTGCCCGGCATGGATGCCCGGCGAAGCCATTGGCGAGGCCGCGGGAATCGACGCCGGGGCGAGCTTGAGCATCGCGCCCAGCGGCATCAGCGCCTGGATCTTTTCGAACAGACCGGCGAATGGCTGCGCGAGCCTCGCCAGCTTGAGCGCAGCGCGAAAGCGCGAGGGATAAGGCAGGACCAAGGCCAGCATGGCGCGCGTCAGCCGATCGGGCAGCGGGCGCTTGTACGTCTCCTCGATATGGGCGCGGGCATGGTCGACCAGATGCATGTAGTTGACGCCTGACGGGCAGGTTGTCATGCAGGCGAGGCAGGACAGGCAGCGGTCGATATGGGTGACGATCTCCTTATCGGCGGGGCGGCCGTTCTCCAGCATATCCTTGATCAGGTAGATCCGCCCGCGCGGCGAATCCAGCTCGTTGCCAAGCGTCACATAGGTCGGACAGGTGGCCGTGCAGAAGCCGCAATGCACGCATTTGCGCAGGATCTTTTCCGATTCCGCGACATGCGGATCGGCAAGCTGGGCAGCTGAGAAATTGGTCTGCACGCAAAAAGTCCTTACCGTTTGAGCATGATCTTTTCCGAAAACCGGTTCCCACTTTTCGGGATCATGCTCTACAATCCGAGGAACCAACTTTCCGGGTCTTTGACCGCCTCGCCACGCTGCAGCGCCTGCAGGCCGAGAATGCAGCGGGCGATGAACCAGACGACGACGGCGAAAATCAGCACGACGCCTATCGCCACCATCATCAGCACAACCGAAATCAGCGCATAAAGCAGGCCGATCCAGAAAGTGCGGATCAGGAATGTGTAGTGGCTCTCGACGAAGCCGCCAGCCTTGCCGCGGTTGATATAGGTCAGAACGATGCCGACAATACCGGTGACGCCGATGACGAGGCTGGCGAGATAAACGATGTAGATGACCAGTGCGTTGGTCGAACCCGGCTCCAGCCAGCGGTCGGTCTGGCGCGGTGCGGGCTTTTTTGAATCAGCCGGGCCTGAATCAGCCGGGCCTGGATTGATGTCGCTCATGATGCTGCTCCCTCGGTTGCCGGGCCAAGAGTAGCAGAGCTTGCCGCCGCCGCCATACGGCCGGGATTGAGGATATTCTTGGGATCGAATTCGGCTTTGAGCCTGGCCGACAACGCTGCCAGTTGCGGCGCCTGCGGCTCGAACACCGGCACAGCGGCGCGATGCGAAGGGGCGGCGCGCACCAGCGTCGCATGGCCGCCGCCATACTGCCTCAGCAGTCCGCGCAGAAGATCGGCTTCGGGATCGCCATGCTCCATGCGCAGCCAGATCAGTCCGCCCTGCCAGTCATAAAAGGCATCGACGGCCGCCTGCATGCGCAGCGCCAGCACCATCTGGTGGCCTTGCGCCGGCGCCATCGACACGCGCCACACCGGCTTTTCGCTGCCGTCGGCAAACGGCGCACAATCGCGGATATCGAGCCAGACGGAGCGCGAGATCTCGCCCGAAATTTCCTTGAACGGCCCGGCTTTTCCGAGCAGGTCTTTCAGCGCGGCGATGCGGTAGGCAACAGACGGACCGAAGCCCTCGACGCGCAGCAATGTCGCCGCGGCGCTGCCGAGACTGCCGCCGGCGACCCGTGCGGCAACGCGTTCGGGAAGATGGGCAGCGCTCGACACTTCGGCGCTGGAGCCGAGCGCCAGCGCCATGGCGGCAGCGGCATGATCGTCAAGCAGGCCGCGCAAAGCGAGCGTGACTTCGGTCTCGGCTGATGGCAGCACCTTGAAGGTGACGTCGGTGAGGACGGCAAGCGTGCCCCAGCTGTTGGCCATGAACTTGGAGAGGTCGTAGCCGGTGACGTTCTTGACCACGCGACCGCCCGACTTGAACGCCTCGCCCCGACCCGAAACCGCTGCTATGCCAAGAATATGGTCGCGCGCCGACCCCGCCTTCAGCCGGCGCGGGCCGCAAAGGTTCGCAGCCAGCACGCCGCCGATCGTGCCTTTTCCCTTTTCGCCGCCGAGCAGCGGGCCATAGTCCAGCGGCTCGAAGGCCAGCTGCTGGCCGTTTTCGGCGAGCAGTCTTTCGATCTCGGCCAGCGGCGTGCCGGCCTTGGCCGACAGCACCAGTTCGGCCGGCTGGTAGAGCATGACACCGGAAAGTTTCGACAGATCGAGCGTGTGTTCGGTCTGCAGCGGACGGCCGATGCCGCGCTTGGAGCCATGGCCGATGATTTCGAGCGGCGATTCTTCCGCGGCAGCCCAGGCGACGGTGGCGAGGGTTTCGGCGGCGCTGGACGGGGTGAAGGTGGTCATGGGACCGACGCGCCATTTGCAAATTCGGGAACGCCGCGTTCCTTCGCGCCCCCCTCTGTCCTGCCCTCTTTGCCAAAACTTGGCATCTCCCCCTCAAGGGGGGAGATCAGATGTCGCGTCTGGCTTCGCCAATCTTCAACGTTGAAAGAAGGGTGAGGCGCGCGAGCTGCCAATCTCCCCCCTTGAGGGGGAGATGTCCGGCAGGACAGAGGGGGGTGTTCAAGCGCCAACGTACCCACTCAAAACCTCGGAATGTCCGGAAACGCCGTCTGGCCGCGATGCACGTGCATGCGTCCGAGCTCGGCGCAGCGCCGCAGCTGCGGAAACACCTTGCCCGGATTGAGCAGATGGTTGGGGTCGAAAGCGCATTTGACCCGCATCTGCTGGTCGAGGTCGATCTGGTTGAACATTTCCGGCATCAGGTCACGCTTCTCCACCCCCACGCCGTGCTCGCCGGTCAGCACGCCGCCGACCTTGACGCAGAGCCGCAAAATGTCGGCGCCGAAACTTTCCGCCTTGTCGAGCTCGCCCGGCACATTGGCGTCATAGAGGATGAGCGGATGCAGATTGCCGTCGCCGGCATGGAAAACATTGGCGACGCCGAGCCCGTATTTTTCGGAGAGTTCGCGCATGCCGTGCAGCACCCGCGGCAGTTCCTTGCGCGGGATGGTGCCGTCCATGCAGTAATAGTCTGGCGAAATGCGGCCGACCGCCGGAAAGGCAGCCTTGCGGCCGGCCCAGAAGCTCAGCCGCTCCTGCTCCGATTGCGAGATGCGGCATGTGGTCGAGCCGTTCCTATAGGCGATCGCCTCAACCAGGCCGATCAAATGATCGACCTCGACGCCCGGCCCGTCGAGTTCGACGATCAGCAGCGCCTCGACATCCATGGGATAGCCGACATGGACGAAATCCTCGGCCGCGTGGATCGCCGGGCGGTCCATCATCTCCATGCCGCCCGGGATGATGCCGGCGCCGATGATGTCGGCGACGCATTGGCCGCCCTGCTCGCTGGTCGGGAAGCCGATCAGCAGCGCGCGCGCCGTCTCCGGCTTCTTCAGTATGCGCACGGTGACCTCGGTGACGACGCCGAGCAGCCCTTCGGAACCGGTCATCACCCCGAGCAGGTCGTAGCCTTCCGCATCGAGATGCTTGCCGCCGAGCCGCACCACCTCGCCGTTCATCAGCACCATCTCGATGCCGAGCACATTATTGGCGGTGAGGCCGTATTTCAGGCAATGCACGCCGCCGGAATTCTCCGCGACATTGCCGCCGATCGAGCAGGCGATCTGGGAGGATGGATCGGGGGCGTAATAAAAGCCCTCCTGCTCGACGGCGGTGGTGATGCCGAGATTGGTGACGCCCGGCTGGGCGACGACGATGCGGTTGGGAAAATCGATCTCGAGAATGCGGTTGAACCTGCTCATCACCAGCAGCACGGCGTCTTCCAGCGGCAGCGCGCCGCCGGACAGAGAGGTGCCGGAACCGCGCGGCACAACGCGGATGTTGCGGTCGTTGCAATATTTCAGCACGCGCGAGACCTGCGCCACCGTTTCGGGCAGCACCACGACCAGCGGCAATTGCCGATAGGCGGTGAGGCCGTCGCTCTCGAAGGCGCGCATCGAATTGGTCGCGTCGACGACGCCCTCGCCGGGCACGATAATGCGCATATCGGCGACGATCTCGTCGCGCCGGCGCATCGTGGCGTCGTCTGGCTTCGGCATCAGCAGGCCGGACATCAACAGTCTCCTTCGATCGACTGGTAAAAATCTTTTACCAGCGGCAGGCGCCTGTTGCAAATCCTGCTTTGGCCGAAATCGGAGCCGACACCTGCACCGCCTTCCGCGGCGACAATCTGCCGCTGCAGTTTTACCCTCTCCCTTGTTTGGACCGGGACATCGCGAACAGGTGTGCGAGGACATCGCGAACAGTTTGGCGCGCTTTGCGCCGGGAGGTTCGAGATGCCATTCGAGGACACGAGCGCGATGTCCCGGTCCAAACACCCCCTTGTGGGGAGGGTCGCGAACGAAGTGAGCGGGTGGGGGTCGGCGAGAGGGACGCGCTTTATGAGCATCCCCACCCCGTTTCGCAAACTTCGCTTCGCTCAGCTTGCTCGCCGACCCTCCCCACAAGGGGGAGGGTAAGGCTTTTACTCCGCTGCCTGCTTGGCGGGTTCGGAGTGCAGGCGGCGCACACGGCGCACGCCCCACCAGACCAGCAGGATGGCGAGCGGCACCGAGGCGGCGGTGACGACCTCGGGCGCGAAGGCATGGCCGAAGATCGAGGCACCCTTGGCGACGTAGCCGATCAGGCCGACGACATAATAGGAGACGGCGGCGACCGAGAGCCCTTCCACCGTCTGCTGCAGCCGCAATTGCAGGCGGGCGCGATTGTTCATCGACGCCAGCAGATCGCGGTTCTGCTTCTCGACCTCGACGTCGACCCAGGTGCGCAGCAGCGTGGTGGCGCGGGTGAGCTTCGTCGACAGATTGGCCTGACGCTCCTCGACCGAACGGCAGGTGCGCATGGCTGGGGCGACGCGGCGCTGCAGGAATCCGCCCCAGGTGTCGTAACCGGGCACCGCCTCTTCTTCCAGCGCCTCCAGCCGTTCGCGGACGATGCCGTCATAGGCGCGGCTGGCGCCGAAGCGATAGAGGCTGGAGGCTGCATCGGCCTCCAGTTCGGCGGCAAGCTCGGTCAGGTCGGCAAGCAGCGTCTGGTTGTCGCGGGTTTCGGCGACTTTCATTTCCAGTGTGGTCTGTGCCAGCCTGTCCTCAATGCGGCGCGCGCGACCGGACAGCATCAGCGCCAGCGGCAGGCCAAGCATGGCCAGCGTGCGGTAGGTTTCGATATCGATCAGCCGTTGCGCCAGCGCGCCGGTGCGTGCCGGCGTCAGGCCGCGGTCGAGCACCAGCACGCGGGTCATGCCGTCACCGTCCTGGCGGAAATCGGTGACGATGGCGGCGTTGCCGCGCTCGACCAGCGAATAGCACAGGCTGGTCGGGTCGAAGCCGGCGATCAGCCTTTCGCTCGCCTGCGTCCATTTGCGGATTTCGAGTCTGATGCCGGAAATCACCGTTCCCGGCGGCGAAAACCCGTTGCCGAAAGGCGAACCTTCCTGGCGCTGGCCGCTCTCCGAGAGCGGTCCTTCCCACAGATAGGTGGAGAATTCCGTGTGCCGTTCCCAGCGCAGCGAGCCCTTGCCCCACTTCATCGCGTGGTGGCGGGCATGAGGGTCAGGCACGGCGATGCCGAGGCGCCGCGACAATTCGGAAAGCACGGCTTGGTCGACGCCGGACCCAGCTTCGGTCATGAACGAAAGCTGCACCAGCACGCGCGGTTTCTCGACCAGCGGATGCGGACGGGCGTGAACCTCGCCGAGCGCGCCAGGCCGTCCCTCATGCGCGGGAAAGCCCATGACGCTGCCCTCGACGCGCGGCTGAAATTCGAGATTGGACGGGTCATCTGCCACGGCTGGTCCCCCGGGCTCGGTGCACTCGCGTCCCTCTAGAGCCAATTGCCGGGGGACGCAAACGACAAGTTAGCCGAAAGCGATATGCCTCGACGGGGCTGGACCCGGCCAAGCGGGCGAATTGGATAAATAATTTGACCAGTTGCTGACGCTGGCTTTATCTTGCGCGTCACCGGTTCAATCCCCAGGCATCCCCGTTGAGCGACATTTTCTCCAGGATCGAGCATTCCCGCACCGCCGACGAGGTGGTGCAGCAGATCGAGAGTCTGATCCTCGAAGGCGTTCTGCGCACCGGCGACAGGCTGCCGGGAGAACGCGAGCTGGCGCGCCGGTTCGAGGTGTCGCGGCCGATCCTGCGCGATGCGCTGAAGGCGCTGGAGGGGCGCGGGCTTTTGACCACGCGGCCAGGCGGCGGCACCCATGTCGCCGACGTCATCGGCCAATTGTTCACCAAGCCGGTGACGGACCTGATATCCATGCACCGCAAGGCGGCGACCGACTATCTGGAATACCGCCGCGAGATCGAGGCGGTGGCGGCCGAGTATGCGGCGCGGCGCGTCACATCAGACGACCTGGCGCTGCTCGACCGCATCATGGCGCGCATGGACGAGGCGCACCGGACCGGCAATTTCGACGACGAGGCGGAAGTCGACGTCGAGTTCCACCACGCGATCTGCGAATGCGCGCACAACATCATCCTGTTGCACACGCTGCGCTCGTGCTACCGGCTGCTGTCGGAGGGCGTCTTCCAGAACCGGCTCCTGGTGTTCAACGTGCCGGGCGCGCGCGAAGCGCTGCTCTCGCAGCACCGGGCGATCTACGCGGCGGTGAAGGCCGGCGATCCGGCGGCCGCGCGGCAAGCGGCGATGGACCACATCACCCATGTCGAACGCACCATGGCCGAGGCCGAGCGCAGCGGCGACTGGCAACGTGTGTCGCGGCTGAGGCTGATGCAGCGCTCCGAAGCCGCCGACAGCGAGCCGGCAAGAAAACGCTCGTGAGAGCCGGCTAAGAATTACGACGAATTAACGAACAATCAGCGGGAAGCCCATGAGCATGATCCTTACCATCGCCGATCTCAAGGACCTGGCGCGCCGCCGCGTGCCGAAGATGTTCTTCGACTATGCCGATTCCGGTGGATGGACCGAAAGCACCTACCGGGCCAACGAGGAGGATTTCCAAAAGATCAAGTTCCGCCAGCGCGTGATGGTCGACATGAGCAACCGCTCGCTGGAATCGACCATGATCGGCGAGAAGGTGGCGATGCCGGTGGCGCTGGCGCCGACCGGCATGACCGGCATGCAGCACCCCGACGGCGAGATGCTGGCGGCGCAGGCGGCGGAGGAATTCGGCGTGCCGTTCACGCTGTCGACGATGAGCATCTGCTCGATCGAGGATGTTGCATCAGTGACCAAGAAGCCGTTCTGGTTCCAGCTCTATGTGCTGCGCGACAAGGATTTCGTCCTCAGTCTCATCGACAGGGCGAAGGCGGCGAAGTGCTCGGCGCTGGTGCTGACGCTCGACCTGCAGATCCTCGGCCAGCGCCATAAGGATATCCGCAACGGGCTTTCGGCGCCGCCGCGCTTCACGCCGAAACACATCTGGCAGATGGCGACCAGGCCGGGCTGGTGCATCGGCATGGTGGGGACCAAGCGCCGGACCTTCCGCAACATCGTCGGCCACGCCAAGGGCGTCGGCGACCTCACCTCGCTGTCGTCATGGACGACGGAGCAATTCGATCCGCATCTGTCGTGGAAGGACGTTGCCTGGATCAAGGAGCGCTGGGGCGGCAAGCTGATCCTGAAGGGCATCCTCGACAAGGAAGACGCGCTGATGGCAGCCAAGACCGGCGCCGACGCGATCATCGTCTCCAATCATGGCGGACGCCAGCTCGACGGTGCGCCGTCGTCGATCGAGGTGCTGGAAGAGATCGCCGACGCGGTCGGCGACACGATCGAGGTGCATATGGATGGCGGCATCCGCTCGGGCCAGGACGTTCTGAAGGCGCTGTGCCTCGGCGCCAAGGGCACCTATATCGGCCGGCCTTTCCTTTACGGCCTCGGCGCGCTAGGCAAGGAAGGGGTCACAAAAGCCTTGGAAATCATCCGCAAGGAGATGGACATAACGCTGGCACTGTGCGGAAAGCGTCTGGTAACCGACATGGGCAAGGATCAGCTTCGGCGTTAGACGCCCGTGACGGCATGATCACGGAGATGGACGCATTGACCACCCCCGGCATCCACTTTCTCGACGCGCGCGGACCGGAAGGCATGCGCATCTATGCGGTCGGCGACGTGCATGGCCGGCTCGACCTGCTCGCCGCCATGTACCGACGGATTGCGGTCGAGATCCGCCAGGCGCGGCCGGCCGACTGGCGTGTCATCCATCTCGGCGACTATGTCGACCGCGGCCCGGACTCCAAGGGCGTCATCGATTTCCTGATCGAAGTGCGAAAACGCGACCCGCGCCACCTGATGCTCGCCGGCAACCACGATATCGGCTTTCTCGACTTTCTCGATAGCCCTGATCCGGACGGGCTTTTCATACGCTATGGCGGCATCCAGACCGCGCAATCCTATGGCGTGGCGATCAATGAAGGCGGCGGCGCGTGGTTTGGCAGGTCCGAGGCGGCACTGCGGCAAGGCCATGCCGCGCTGGTCGAGGCCGTGCCGAAAAGCCATGTCGACTTCCTGCAGTCGCTGCCGTTTTCACTGACGTTCGGCGACTTCTTCTTCTGCCATGCCGGCATCCGGCCAGGCATTGCGCTGGAAAGTCAGAGCACGCAGGACCTGATCTGGATCCGCGATGTCTTCCACAACCATTCCGGCCTGCATCCGAAGATCGTGGTGCATGGCCACACGCCGGTGCCCGAGGCAGAAGTGATGGTCAACCGCGTCAATATCGACACGCTCGCCTACCAGACGGGGAACCTCAGCGCGCTCGTTGTCGACGGCGCCGACAAGCGTATCCTGGTGGTGTCAGGCGAGAAGGCTTAAAGCGCGTGGCGCTTCAAGGCTTTGTTTTAGCGAAGCGCGGCGGTGACGCCGTAGCCGTCGACGGCGTTGTGGTTGTTGGCTGCGTCGCCGGCGTAGGTGCCGAAGCCGCACAACACTATGGCCGACAACATGACAAAGGACAGAAGCGCTGCTTTCACGGACGTCATCTCTTGTTGAGCTTTCTGCATCTGTGCACGAGGCGGGTTACGAATGGGTTGAAACGGAAAATGCGTCTCAAGGTTTCGACGATTTCGCGCTTCTAGGCAGCTTCTGTATCGGCGGTGTGTCGCGCGAGTGACACAAAAGGTTCATCGCGTTGCACGGAAGATGCAGAGCGCGTGCCTTCTAAGGTGGCGGGCGGCCACAAGCCAAGGAGGAAACAAGCTGTCCACAGCGGATTTTTGCCGGCGTGCCAAATATGCAACGTCGGCACCGACAGCCGTCAGATCGTCGCCACCCAGGCGCGGGCGATGGCCAGCCCGGCGGCATCGGCATCCGCTCCGTTGCGGGCCATTTCGTCGTCGAGCCGGTCGCTCCAGTCTGGATGCCGTTCGGCAATGAGCGATGCGAAGGATGTGCTCCAGTCGCGGACCATCGGCCGGTCCGCCTCGAAATGGAACTGAAAGCCGTAGACGGCGCGGCCGATGCGAAACGCCTGGTTCTCGGCGATTTCGTTGCCGGCGAGCCGCACGGCATCTTCTGGCAGCACAAAGGTGTCGTCGTGCCACTCGAAGATGGGGAAATTTTCGGGCAGCGCGGCGAGCACCGGATCGGCCTTCGCCGCCTCAGTGAGCGAGACCTTGTGCCAGCCGAATTCCGAGGCGCCGCCGATCCGGTTCTCGCCGCCGAAGGCGCGAGCCACCAGCTGGCTGCCAAGGCAGATACCGAGCACGGCGCGATCCTTGCCGGCAAAATCGCGCGTCAGGTCGAGCAGTTCAGGAAAATACGGGCAAATCTCGTCGTCCAGCGCATTCTGGGTGCCGCCGAGCACGACCATGGCGTCGTGCCCAGTGCTGTCGTGCGGCAGCGCCTCGCCACAATAGGGCCGGCGCAGGTCGATATCGGCGCCCGCCTCGACAAGAGCTGCGCCGATCTGGCCAAGGCCCTCACTGTCGAAATTCTGGACCACCAGCACCCGCATCGACAAACCTGCTGACATGAAAATGATGCGACGAGCGATATCATGCTGCCGTCATTCCGGCCAAGATGCGTATTCGGGGAGAAAGCTATGCCACTGCAGAATCGGGTCGACCCGTTCGGCGTCATCCACGCCGTGCCGGAGCGCGGCCTGTTCATGGGCAATCGCGGCATCATCCATGACCCCGAAACGAAGACGCTGCTGAAAAAGCGCTGGGCGCTGCAGGCCTGGATCATCTGCGTCTGCGAATTCCGCGATGTACGGCGCGAGCCGATGGGCCGCAACAGGAATGGTGGCAAGGCCGGCTGGACCGAGCTGTTTTTCCTGGACGAGGTGACCGCGCTCTCGGCCGGGCATCGGCCTTGCTTCTTCTGCCGGCGCGACCGGGCCAGCGATTTCGTCCAGCGCTTCGGCATGGCCTTCGGCATTGCCGAGCCGCGTGCGCCGCAAGTCGACAAGCGCCTGCATAAGGAGCGGCTGGCGTCGGGTGGGCCGGCACCGGTCGTATCTGCAGAAGAGCTTGCCGGGTTGCCGGACGGCGCCATGGTTGCGGACGGCGGCAACGCCTACGCGATGCGCGGCGGCAAGGCACTGCGCTGGTCGTTCGCAGGCTATGGTGATCGCGTGGGGGGCGAACCGGTAGCGTTCGGCGGCTTCGCCGACCGCCCAATCCGCCTGCTCACGCCGACAACCACCGTTTCCGTGCTGAGGCAAGGCTACGAACCGGTCTGGCACGCGAGCGCTGAGGCTTGACGTCAAGGTTTGGCTCGCCCATTCCTCGGCGATGCGCGCCAATTACAAGATGCAGCGGCTGTTCGTGCCGGACGACCTCGGACCGGATATCGAGTTCGAGGCGAGCCCGCAGCATAGCCACTACCTGATGCATGTGCTGCGGCTCGGCGAAGGTGCCGAAGTCCTGTTGTTCAACGGCCGCGACGGCGAATGGTCGGCGGCGATCGCCGCCAAATCAAAAAAGGCGGTACGCCTGAAGGTGCTGGCCTTGCAGCGGCCGCAGCCGCCGCTGCCAGATCTCGTCTACTGCTTTGCGCCGATAAAGCAGGGTCGGCTCGATTATCTGGTGCAGAAGGCGGTCGAGATGGGCGCCGGCGTCCTGCAACCGGTCATCACCCAGCACACGCAAGTGGCAAAGCCCGGCATCGAACGCGTGCGTGCCAATGTCGTCGAGGCCGCCGAACAATGCGGCATCCTGGCGGTGCCGGACGTGCGCGAAGCGGAAAAATTCGAACGCCTGCTGGCCGGCTGGGACAAGGAGCGGCGGTTGATCTTCTGCGACGAGGATGCCTCCACCAACAATCCGCTGCCGGCGCTGCAAGCGCTACGGGAGAAGAAGTTCGGGCTGCTGGTCGGGCCCGAGGGCGGGTTTTCCGACGAGGAACGGAGGATGCTGAGGGCGCTGCCTTTCGTCACGGCCATTCCGCTCGGTCCGCGCATCCTGCGCGCCGACACGGCTGCGGTGGCGGCACTGGCGGTGATACAGGCGACGGTCGGGGATTGGTGATCAATTCCAATTACCCTGTGGCTCAGGATTTTTCGCTTGATCGCCTACTGACATTTCGTCCATCTAGCGCCGGCGGTCGTCCGGCCGCCTACAGCGCCGCGTGTCCTTTCGGACGCGCATAGGACGTTGTAGCACTTGGTTTGGCGCATGATCCCCAGCGAAAATCGATGCCGATTTTCGGGTCATGCGTCGGAGGGCTGTTCATGGCGCGCGACACAACCGATTTCCGGCCGATCGAAGGCGTCGACGAGCTTGTCGAGCATCTGGCTGAAGGCAACAAGCCGCGCGACAAATGGCGCATCGGCACCGAACACGAGAAATTCCCATTCTATGTCGACGGCAATGCGCCAGTGCCCTATGGCGGCGATCACGGCATCCGCGCCATTCTCGAAGGCATGCAGGAAACACTCGGCTGGGATCCGATCATGGATGCCGGACGCATTATCGGCCTGGTCGAGCCGACCGGCCAGGGCGCGATCTCGCTGGAGCCCGGCGGCCAGTTCGAATTGTCCGGCGCGCCGCTGGAGACGATCCACCAGACCTGCCGCGAGGGCAATGCGCATCTGGCGCAGGTGCGCGAGATCGCCGAGCCGATGGGCATCCGTTTCCTCGGCCTCGGCGGCAGCCCGAAATGGTCGCTGGCCGAGACGCCGAAAATGCCGAAATCGCGCTACGAGATCATGACGCGCTACATGCCCAAGGTCGGCACCAAAGGCCTCGACATGATGTACCGCACCTGCACCATCCAGGTGAATCTCGACTTCGAGAGCGAGGCCGACATGCGCCGCAAGATGCAGGTGTCGCTGAAGCTGCAGCCGCTGTCGACGGCGCTGTTCGCCAACTCGCCGTTCACCGAGGGCCGGCCCAACGGATTTCAGAGCTGGCGCGGCGACATCTGGCGCGACACCGACAACCAGCGCTCGGGCCTGCTCGACTTCTGCTTCTCGCCCGATTTCGGCTTCGCCGACTATGTCGAATGGGCGCTCGACGTGCCCATGTACTTCGTCATCCGCGACAGCCAGTACCACGACATGACGCACGTCACCTTCCGCCAGTTCATGGCAGGTGCGGCCCTCAACGAGATCCCCGACGGGCTGCCGACGATGGGCGATTGGGCGAACCATCTGTCGACGCTGTTTCCCGACGTGCGATTGAAGCGCTTCCTTGAAATGCGCGGCGCCGATGGCGGACCGTGGCGGCGCATCTGCGCGCTGCCGGCCTTCTGGGTCGGGCTGCTCTATGACGCGGCGGCGCTCGACGCGGCCGAGGCGCTGACCTCGAGCTGGACCTATGAAGAAGTGCTGGCGATGCGCAACGCCGTGCCGGAACAGGGCATTTCGGCGCCGTTCCGCAACACGACGCTGCGCGAGATCGCCCGCGACGTGCTCGTCATCTCGCGCATGGGGCTGAAGAACCGCGGCCGCAAGAACCGCGACGGCTACGACGAAACGTCGTTCCTCAGCACGCTGGACGAAGTCGTCGCACGCGGCACCACCAGCGCCGAGGAGCTGCTCTCCGCCTATCATACCCGCTGGGGCGGCTCGATCGAGCCGGTGTTCATGGAATATGCGTATTAACCGTTATGGAAGCGAATAAGGGCGCCGCGCGTCCGTTTGGACCCGCGAAGGACGCTCTAGGTCTCTTTGAGCCTACGCATCGGTGCTTTTCCGAAAATCGATTCCGATTTTCGGGCCGATGCGATAGGCTCGCTCCTACGAGAATTTCCCCGAGGAGAAAACCAATGCCTTCCTTGTTCGACATTCTGGCGCAGGCGCAGAACGGCAATGGCATGCTGGCCCTGGCCCAACAGTTCGGGCTTTCGCAGCAGCAAGCGCAATCGGCGGTCGAGGCGCTGCTGCCGGCCTTTTCACAGGGGCTGAAGCGCAGCACCTCCGATCCTTACGGGCTCGGCGCGTTCATGACGGCAATGGCCAGCGGCCAGCACGCCAAATATTTCGAGGACGCAAGCCGGGCCTTCTCGCCGCAGGGCGTCGATGAAGGCAACGGCATTCTTGGCCATCTGTTCGGCTCAAAAGAGCTGTCCCGCGCCGTTGCCAGCCAGGCTGCGCAGGCGAGCGGCGTCAGCCAGCAGGTCCTGCAGCAGATGCTGCCGGCCGTGGCTTCGATGATGATGGGCGGACTGTTCAAGCAGACCACAAATCAGATGCAGGCAGCAGGCGGATTCGGCGGCGGCGGCAATCCGCTCGGCGAGATCATCGAGCAGATGATGCGGCAAGCTGGCGGCGGCGCACAGGCGCCGGCACCACAGCAGCGCCAGGGGCCGCAGCCCGGCCCGATGGACAATCCGTTCGGCAAGGTGCTGCAGGACATGTTCGGCGGCGCGCAGCAGCCGCAGCAGGCACCCAATCCCTATGGCGACAATCCGCTCGGCAAGGTGCTGCAGGATATGTTCGGCGGCGGCGCGCAACAGCCGCAGCGCGAAGCGCCGCAGCAGCGCGAAGCGCCGCAGCCACAGGCCAATCCGAGCGGCAGGCCACGCAATCCGTTCGATGATTTGTTCGGCAAGATGTTCGAGGCGGGCGCGCAGCAGCGTGACGATTACCAGAAGGGCATGGAATCGATCTTCGATCAGTTCAAGCGAGGCATGGATCGGCGCTAAACCGACGAGGCGGCCGCAATCTGATCTTGAGCGTCGCCCAAAGAAAAATGCCCGATCCTTGGGAGGACCGGGCAGTGTGCAGGCGGGCCGGCGGGGAACCGGCAGGGAGTGGGAGCCTGCGAAATCCTATAGCGCCGCGCACCCCAAGGGCACGCAACCATCGCGATCAGGTCACTTTGCGGGCAAGATCCTCGATCGTGTCTACGCGATCGGCCGCGATGACGCGAAGCCTCTCGGTTGGATCGCGGCCGAACGGCACCTCGATGGCGACGTGGAGATCGGCGCGCGTCAAGCCGATGTCGGCAAGTTCGGCATCCGACATCTCGCCAAGGCGATAGAAGGCGCGGCGGTTTTTCCAGGCGCGGTAGACGTTGGAGATGGTGTTGACCACGCGCGTCGCAATAGCCGGACGCGACGTGATGCGCGAGGTCTCGGTGGCGAAATCAAACGTAGCCATGTCAGTCTCCTTCAGTCGAACGGACGAAGACGGGCGATCGGCGCTGGTAAGCGGCCGTTCCGGTCCCGATTCACATGCCGTCATGTGGACAGTCGTAAATTTGCCATCGTTCGATTGATTAATCCAACGAATGTTTCTAATCTTTAGCATCAACAGCAGTGATGGATGGGAACGATGAAAGCGCCACTCGATCTCGATCAGTTGCAGACCTTCGTCTCAATCGTCGACACCGGCAGCTTCACCCGCGCGGCGGAAGCCGTGCATCGGACCCAGTCGGCGGTGTCCATGCAGATGCGCCGGCTGGAGGAACGGATCGGCAAGCCGCTGTTCGAAAAGGACGGGCGCACCAACAGGCTGACCGAGGAAGGCGACAGGCTGCTCTCCTACGCAAGACGGCTGCTGTTCCTCAATCGGGAAACGCTGGCCGCCTTCGACGACCGGCGGCTCGAAGGCACGATCCGCATCGGCACGCCGGACGACTATGCCGATCGTTTCCTGCCCGAGATCATGGCCCGCTTCGCCCGTTCCAATCCACGTGTCGAGCTGACCGTGATCTGCGAGCCGACGCCGGGCCTGGTCGATCATATCAAGCGCGGCAATCTCGATCTGGCGCTGGTGACGCACAATGACGCACACGGCCAGTCGGAAGTGGTGCGGCGCGAACCGCTGCTGTGGGTCACTTCGGCCAACCACGCCACGCATGAACAGGAAGTTCTGCCGATGGCCTTCGGCCGGCCGAACTGCATCTGGCGGCGGGCTGCGGTCGACGTGCTCGACCGGCAGAACCGCGACTACCGCATCCTGTTCACCAGCTTCTCGGCAACCGTCATCACCGCCGCGGTGCTTTCCGGCCTGGCGATCTCGGTGCTGCCGGAATGCGCGCTGCGGCCCGGCATGCGGGTTCTGGGCGAACCCGACGGGTTCGGCGCGCTGCCCGATTGCCGCATCGGCATCATGCGCGGCCAGACGTCGCGGCCGGAGATCGTCGACGCGCTGGCCCGCCACATTTCGGAAAGCCTCGACAATATTTCCGTGCCGCTCGGCGAAGATACGGGAAGCTTCGACTTCCCGGCATTTGCCTTCTCTAAGACGAAGCGGACCAAGCCGAACCAGATCTCGCCGGGCTGGTGAAAAACCCCCGCAATTGGCCGGCACCGGACACAGCCGTCTTGACGCGGACGGACAACCGCCCCCCAATCGGCCAATGAGCGACGCAGTATCCGAATCACGCACCAACGCCACCGAATACACGGTGAGCGAGATTTCCGGCGCGCTGAAGCGCACAGTCGAGGACGTCTTCGGCAATGTGCGGGTGCGCGGCGAAATATCAGGCTATCGCGGGCCGCATTCCTCCGGCCATGCCTATTTCTGCCTCAAGGACGACCGCGCACGGCTCGACGCCGTGGTCTGGAAGACCGCGATGAGCCGGCTGAAATTCCGCCCCGAAGAAGGCATGGAGGTGATCGCCACCGGCCGGCTCACCACCTATCCCGGAAAGTCCACCTACCAGATCGTCATCGACAATCTGGAGCCGGCCGGCGCCGGGGCGCTGATGGCGCTGCTGGAAGAGCGCAAGCGCCGGCTGCAGGCCGAAGGCCTGTTCGATGCCGGCCGCAAGCGCTTGCTGCCGTTCATGCCGCGCGTCATCGGCGTCGTCACCTCGCCGACAGGCTCCGTCATCCGCGACATCATACACCGGATCAAGGACCGGTTTCCGCTGCACGTGCTTGTCTGGCCGGTACGGGTGCAGGGCGAGACGGCAGGCGCGGAAGTGACCGCCGCCGTCAACGGCTTCAACGCGCTGGCGCAGGATGGCATTATTCCGCACCCCGACCTGTTGATCGTGGCGCGCGGCGGCGGCAGCCTCGAGGACCTTTGGGGGTTCAATGACGAGGCACTGGCCCGCGCCGTCGCCGCCTCACGCATTCCGGTGATCTCCGCTGTCGGCCATGAAACGGACTGGACGCTGATCGACCTGGCGGCGGATGTGCGGGCGCCGACGCCGACGGGTGCCGCCGAAATCGCCGTGCCCGTGCGCGCCGACCTCGAAGTAACACTTGCCAGCCTTGGTGCGCGGCTCAAGACTGCGGCATCGCGCAATTTCGAACGCAAGCGCCAGGCGGTGCGTGCCGCCGCGCGCGCGCTGCCCTCGCCCGACCAGCTGCTGGCGCTGCCGCGCCGGCGTTTCGACGAGGCGACGAGCCGGCTCGGCCGGGCGCTGTCCGTCAGCGTCCAGCGCAAGCGAGCCAGGCTTCAAGCGCAGCGGCTGACGCCGGCCACCCTGTCTCGACGCATGAACGAGGCGCGCACGCTGGCCGGCCGTGATCTCGCCCGTGCGCAGGCGGCGTTCTTCGCCATCGTGCGCGAGCGGCGAACGCGGTTTTCGCGCACCGCGGCGCGGTTGTCGCCCGCGCCGATCGCAAGGCGGCAGAAATTGCAGGCCGATGCCCTGGCGGCGCTGTCGCGGCGACAGGACCGGGTGATTTCGGTGCGGCTCGAACGCTTGCGCGGAAAACTGACCCAGGCCGACCGGCTGCTGGCGACGCTGTCGCACAAGGCGGTGCTGGCGCGGGGCTTCGCCTTGGTGAAAGACGCCGACGGCGCAGTGATCAAGCAAGCTGCGGAAGTGGTGCCGGGTATGGCACTTTCGCTGGAGTTCGCTGACGGAACCGCCGATGCGATTGCGACCAGCGGTACCGCAAGACCGAAAACAATTGCAAAGCCGGCCGCCAAAGCCAAGGAGCCCGGCAATCAAGGCTCCCTGTTCTAAGTGCCCAATGATTATTTTCAGGCGCCCATAATCCCGATGACTTCTGAATGCCCATGACCGGCAATCCACATCACCGGACGCCTTCCGGCAGGTCGCGTGCAAGAGCCTTCGGCATTAGTTTTGACGGCACGCCCGGACCGTTCAACGCCATCACCGATGTGGCTGGCGTTGCGGTTGGCTATTCGACGCTGATTTCGGGCGATGGTGCGCTGGTGGTCGGCAAGGGACCGGTGCGCACCGGCGTGACCGCTATCCTGCCCAGACCGCGCGACGATCTCGCCACGCCGGTCTTTGCCGGTATCTTCAGCCAGAACGGCAATGGCGAATTGACCGGCTCGCACATCATCGAGGAAACCGGTGCCTTCAATTTGCCGATCACCATCACCAACACGCATTCCTGCGGCGTTTCACGCGACGGAACGCTGCGCTGGATGCAGCGCGTGCTGCCGGCCGCGCTCGACAGCGGCTGGGGTCTGCCGGTGGCGGCGGAAACCTATGACGGCTTCCTGAACGACATCAACGGCCACCATCTCAGGTTCGAACATGTCGCCGCGGCACTCGATGGCGCGACCAGCGGATCGATCGAGGAAGGCAGCGTCGGCGGCGGCACCGGCATGATCGCCTTCGCTTTCAAGGCAGGCTCCGGCACGGCATCGCGCATCGTCGAATGGCACGGCCGGCGCTACACGGTCGGCGCGTTCGTGCAGGCGAATTTCGGCAAGCGGAGCAATTTCACCATTCGCGACTTGCGCGCCGGGCCAGATCTCGTGGAACCGGCGATCCGCGAAAGCACGCCGCGCGCCGAAAAGGGCTCAATCATCGGGATCGTCGCCACCGATGCGCCGTTGCTGCCGCATCAGATGAAGCGGCTGGCCCGCCGGGCGCCGCTCGGCGTCGCCATGACCGGCGGCTTCGGCTATCATAGCTCGGGCGATATTTTCCTCGCCTTTTCGACCGCCAACCGCGAGGCGGCGCTGGCGCCGTCAGGCCGCATCGCCAGCGCCGATTTTATCCCGGATACCGACATCGACCCGTTCTTCGACGCCGTGATCGAATGTGTGGAGGAAGCAATCCTCAATGCGCTGGTCGCCAATGACGACATGACCGGGCGCGACGGCAATTTCGTGCCGGCGCTGCCGAAGGCATGGCTCAAGGGCAAATTCGGTGCGAGGCCCAGCGTAGATCTTGGTTGATACTTTCCCCGGGTTCGGCCCGGAATGGCCCTGAAGCTGCGAAGGATTAACCCAAAAGCAGTTCAACGAATAAACGGCCCTAACAAATATCAATTGGAAGACCCATCGTCCAATCGGAGCCATAGGTATGAGCAACCCAGATGGTCCCGCACCCGTACACAAGGCGGTGATGAGACATAGCTCGCCTGAAGTCATCCAGGCCATCTCAGAGGGGGAGGATGTCGATGTGTTAGATCGCGACGGTCGGACGCCGTTGTTTTACGCGACAAAAGACGGAGACACCGCAATCGTCGCTGCACTGATCGAGCGTGGATCGAACGTGAATGTGCAGGACAAGAATCT
Organism: Mesorhizobium sp. WSM4849; assembly: GCF_055811385.1. NCBI lineage: Bacteria > Pseudomonadati > Pseudomonadota > Alphaproteobacteria > Hyphomicrobiales > Phyllobacteriaceae > Mesorhizobium > Mesorhizobium sp. WSM4849. Next base: position 35,602 of record NZ_JBVVPW010000019.1, on the reverse strand, counting down.
GGAAACACCGCTGCACTTTGCCGCTCGTGAATATCGGCTCGAAGCGGCGGAACTTCTAGTCAAGGGCGGCGCAGATGTTTCTGCCCAAGACGTTCATGGAAACACGCCCCTGTGGCGTGCCGTGTTTGAATCACGGGGCCGTGGCGAGTTGATCAAGCTCCTTCTCTCAGCTGGCTCAGATAAAACGCTGAAAAACAAGCATGGCTCTTCGCCGGAAGACCTCGCAAAGACCATTGGAAATTACGATATCAGCGCGTTCCTGGGCTGAAAGCCCGCTAGGCTCACTCAGCAGGCAGGTAATGGCGTATGCTGTGCTTCAAATCGCTGGCGCCAGGAACAGACCGTATCACTCGGCAGGCTTGTCCGAATTCTTTTCGTCCTGGTCGGCCTCAGCCGCCTCTTCCAGCCTCGACGCGATAAGTTCCTGAATGTCGCCGACCTCTTCCTGGATATCCTCCAGCGGTATGCCGGCCTCAGCCGCCTTGGCCGCGCATTCCCTGGCGAGGGTCTCGGCCTGCTCCTCGATCCTGTCCAGCGAGGACTGGCAGTGGACCTTTTCGCCGATCCACTCCTGCAAGAACTCGATCGCGTGTTCGCTCATGCTGCTGTTCCCTGGCGGCTGCGCCGGTTGGTAATCATAAACGCCGGCATCCCCGAAAAGATGCACGCTCCTATTCCAACCGAGTCGCCGTCACCCGGCAAGCCGATCTTGCCCAAGCTCCACAGGGCTGACGGAAATCGAAGGTTCAAGGAGCACATTCTAATTCTTGAGGAGATTCTATTTTCTTGCGCAGACTGGCACCGTTGGCTGGGATCATGTCCCGGATCGCGCCATTGTTTCTACTTGCTTTTTTCCGGTAATCCAGTCAATTTGTATGACAATAGATGTCACATACGTGGCACGTTTGCGGCGCCATTCGCTGCGCGATCCTAGGATACGCTGCCAAAGCCGCCGCTATATAGTGACATCCTCAGGCAATGTCGACTCTGCTCGCCATCCTGCTTCTTTCCGCCGCGCCGAGCGTATCTGGATGGCATTTTGTCATCGTCGGGGGCGAGCATATTTCGCCGGAAATCGGGCGGGCGCATTGAGATGCTGAGCAGCTAGGCGCGGTACCTGTGCCAGCGATCCTGTCGCAGTCGCTTCTCGCCGGAGAAATTGCCGGCTTAGCCGGCTCGCCACCCGGGAAGCTGATCCCCTCGGGGAAATGCGTGTTTCCGCAATCGAAAGGTTCGGCCTAAAGCGCGTCGCGTCTGAAGGGATTTCATGCGACGCGCTTTGAGTTTTGTTTTTATGCATGTCGTTGTCCCAAAACCGCTGCGCACTTTTGGGCGACATGCATTAGCCGCCAACCATGAGCTTGACGACTTCGTCATGATTGGTCTCCGAGATCTTGCGCTCGCCGGCCTGAACGCCGCGGCGCAGCACGACGATGCGGTCGGAAACGGCGAAAATATCCTGCAGATTGTGCGAGATGAAGATTACGCCCCGCCCTTGCGCCTTGAGCTGGTGGATGAGCGAAATGACCTTGCGCTGCTCCGGGACTCCGAGGGCCGCGGTCGGTTCGTCCATAATCAAGATCTGCGCGTCCCAATAGACGGCCCGGCCGATGGCAACGGCCTGCCGTTGACCGCCGGAGAAATTGCTGACCGGGGCGTCGAGCCGGCTGACATGGAAGTCCAGCCGTCCCATGGTCTGCTTGGCGGCGACGGCCATGGCCTTGCGATCGAGCACCGGCAAGAAACCGAAGGCCTTGCGCATGGGTTCACGGCCGAGGAAGATATTGGCGCCGATGGACAAATTGTCGGCGAGCGCGAGATCCTGGTAAATGGTCTCGATGCCTTTTTCGCGCGCCTCCTGCGGCGTCGCGAACGTCACCGGCTGCCCTCTCAGCAGAATTTCACCGCCGGTCGGCTGAAAGACGCCCGATATCGCCTTGATCAGCGTCGTCTTGCCGGCGCCGTTGTCGCCCGCCAGGGCCACCACTTCGCCCGGCCGCACGGCCATGGAGAAATCGTTCAGCGCCTGCACCGCACCGAAATGCTTGGAAAGGCGTCGGACTTCGAGAAGGGGGGTGGTTTGTTCGGAACTATTCATCCTGGCGAGCTCCACTGAACCGGCGCTGCGCCTGGTCGATAAGGACGGAGATAATGATGACGAGGCCGACGGCGATGAACTGCCAGAACGGCTCGACATTGACGAAAACCAGCCCGTATTGAATGACCGCGATCACCAAGGCGCCGGCAACCGTCCCGAAGATGGTGCCGGAACCACCGAACAGGCTGGCGCCGCCGATCACCACCGCTGCGACACTGTCGAGCAGCAAGGGTTCGCCGGCCTGGGCGGCGCCCGCGGTGAAGCGCGCTGCATAGAGCGCGCCCCCGAGGCCCGCGCACATCGCCGAAAGCACGTAGAGGCGCAGGATGTGGCCCCTGATGTCGATGCCGGCGCGACGCGCCGCCTGCACATTGGCGCCGATGGCGTAGTTGTGCTGGCCGAACCGGGTCTGGCTCAGGATGTAGTGCATCACGACGACAAAGACGGCGGCAATGATGACGAGATAAGGCACACCGTAGAACCTGCCGTTGCCAAGCAGCGCGAACCAGGAATTCTGGACCGGTACTGTTGTGCCGCCGGCCAGCAGGAACGCAGCGCCACGCGCCACGCCAAACATGCCAAGCGTGCCGATGAAGGGTGGAATTCTGAGGCGCGAGATCAGCAAGCCATTGATGACGCCAGGCACTCCGGCGACGATCACGGCCGCCAGAATGCCCAACGTCATGGCCAGAGGCACCGGCATGGCGATGCCAGCCATATTCGTGGCGTGGGCCGCAACCACGGCCGCGAGACCCATGATGAAGCCCAGCGAGAGGTCGATGCCTCCCGAAATGATGACGAAGGTCTGCCCGGTCGCCAGCAGCAGCGGCGCCACGGCAAATATTGCAATGGACTGCACGTTGAACGGGTTGAGCACGAAGGTCGCGCCGAAGGAGAGCCTGGACCAGACCTCGAAACAGATGATCAGGCCCGCGAGGAACAGCCAGGCGCGTCCTTCGGCGATGCGTGCGAGCCAACTCCTGGCCGGGTCACCGTGATCCGCCTGAGGAGCGACATGCGTTTCGATTGGTGATGTTGAAGTCATGAATGGTTCCGATCCGCAGAGCGGCCTCCGACAAACAGGGTCAAAGAGACCCGGCGCAGGTCTCCTTCCGGCAGGCCGGAAGGAGACTGGCTGGACTTATTCGGAATAGAGGTACTTCGAGATGTTCGGGTCGGCGATGTTGGCCTTGTCCATGATCGTAAAGCCGGTGCCGACCGCAACCGGGATCGACTGGTCCGTCAGATGGGCATAGGCCGACATGACGCCGAAATAGCCGATTTCCGCGGGATGCTGGGCAATCGCCACGTCGACAAGGCCGGTGTTGATGTTATCGACAATGCTGGTCGGCGCGTCGAACGCCACGACCTTGACGGTGCCGGTCTGCCCGGCCTGCTGGACGCCATTCGCTGCGCCAAGCGCCGAGAACAGATTTGCACCGAACACCCCAACGAGATCGGGATTGCGCGCGAACACAGCCTGCAGCTGCGAGGCGGCCTTGTTGGCGTCGTTGTCATTGAACTGGGTTTCGAGAACGGTGATGCCGGGATGGTTGGCCGCCATCTCCTTCTTGAAGCCCTCTTCACGCTGGTCGGTGGTCGAAATGCCGGGCTTAACATTCGAAACGTAGACCTTGCCCTTGTCGCCTATGGCCTTGGCCAATGCCCGCGCGGCGATCTCGCCGCCCAGAATATTGTCCGAAGCGATATAGGACAGTGGGAAATCCGCCTCGCCGGCGCCGGTCTGGTAGACGCCGCTGCCGATGAAAGTGTCGACGGTGACCACCGGAATGCCGGCATCGTTGGCCTTGCGGAGCGGCTCGACCAATTGAACCTTGTCGGTCGGCGCGATCAGGATGGCGTCCGGCTTCTTGGCGATGACCGCGTCAAGCACGGGGACTTGCGTTACCGGATTGAAATCCGGGGCGCCCTGGAAAACCAGGGTCACGCCAAGGGCATCGGCTGCCGCCTGGGCTCCCTTGCGCATGGTGATATAAAAGCCGTCGGTGGTAAGACCCGGAATGAGCGCAATGGTGAACTTTTTGTCCTGCGCCAACGCCGGCGTGACCAGCGCCGCTGCGCAGATGGCGAGAGCCGCCAGGGCGGCAACAATCTTCTTCATAACATCCTCCTCATGGTGTTGGCAGATTTGCCGTTGCGATCGACATTGAAATGGCCGTCAATTCGTTCCGGCTATGTGAAGTGCTGGCGGCAAGAACCAGGTTCGCCTGCTTGCTGTTATCGGCAGCTTTCCTCCCGAGCGCCCCCCAGTCGTTAGGTCAGCCAGTCGAAACCGACCAGCCTGATGCGCAGTCCCGTTCCTAGCCTCCGCAAGGTGCAGGGAACAGCGCCGCTCGGCGCGCATGCTTGCCTAGCCGCAAGGTTGTAACACTTTGCTGAAAGAAATTGCAACCGGGTATTTCCGGGATCGAAACGCTTTCAAACCGGACACCATCTGTCTGCTCCGCAGAGTCCCTCACGCAGACTATTGCCCCAACTCCTTGCCGACACAACTGACGATTTCGCGGCGGCGGGCTCGTGATCCGGGTTTGGTGTCAATCAGTTGGTATCGATCAGGTGTGCCGATGTCACACATCGGCGTGCCCACCATTATCGGGGCAAGAGAGCCTCGAGGATGGCCTGGGCCGTCTTCGTGTCCGTAACCAGCGCGTTGATAAGCCCGGCGCGGACGGCACCGATGATGGCCATCGCCTTCTCCGGCGAGGCGGCAACGCCGATCGACAGGGGGACGGCTCGAAGCTGGGCCGGCGACATTGCGATCATCCGGCCCTCCCCCTCCCACGGGATGAGCGTGCCTTCGGCGTCGAAGTAATGACGGATAACGTCTCCAGCCGCATGAAACAGGGCCTGTTCGCTCAGCGTGGCCGCACTCGCTTCGGGCGGATTGATGGCATGGGGCAGGCCGACGCCGACGATCGCAACGTCGGTCCGGTCCCAAAGCGCGACGCTGTCGCGGATGGCCGCATCGCCGAGGAAGACCTCACGCAACTCGGAGGACGGCAGATAGGGCGCATGGATGAAATGCGGCGTCCCGCCGAACTCTTCGGCGGCGAGCCGGACAAACTCGTTGATCTGAAAATGCGGCGCCTGCTGCTGCATACCGCCGGTGGCAGCGACGGTAAGAACGCCGGGAATGCGAGGCAGGCCTGCCTGGATAACCTCGCGAATGGCTCGCCCCCAGCCAATGGCGACCACGGAGCCGGCCGTCAGTTCCGCTTGCTTGAGCAAGGCGCCGAGCGGCGCAGCGAGGGCCGTCAGCGCACCGGCCGCCGGCGTTTCGATGACCGCCGCGTCGCGAAGTCCGAGTCCCTCGACCAATTGCGTGGTGATGCCTTCGGGCGTTGCAAGATCGAGAACCTCGATCCGCACGATGCCCTCTGCTCTCGCCCGCTGCAGGAGACGCGATATCGTCGCGGTGGAGACACCAAGCCGCCGCGCGATATCGACCTGAGACATGTCAGCCTCATAGTGCAGTTTGGCGACCGTATGCAGCATCGTCCGCGATGCGGCCGCATCTTGTGCGGGAGGGACAGCCAGCTTGCAATTCCTTTCAGCAATGTGTTACAGACCTCGACCGATGGCAGTTATCGCGCAAATTCGGCTGACTCGCAACGTGGGCTCGTTTCCACGGCAAATTGCGGGCCAGGGCCAAATTTCTCGGTTCGATAGCGCATCAAAGCGGCAAATTCTCCTGCCGACAGGCAGGTAAGAACTAAACCTTTCTTGTTCCACGGATCTGCGCCCTGGTGAATGGGCGCGCCAACATCGGACAGAAGACCATGACAAAGATGACGACCGCAGAGTTGCGCGGGTACCAGCAGATATGCGGCCAAGACGGGGCCATCATGGCCATCGCCTGTGACCAGCGTGGCGGCATGCGAACCTTGCTTGCGGCGGACCCTGCAGAACAGGCCAAGATCACCAACGACATGCTCGGCGACACCAAGTCGGACATCACGCGATACCTCGCGAGCCAGGCGTCCTGCGTGCTGCTCGACCCGCTCTGCGCGGTGCCGCGGGTTGTCGATGAAGGGGTGCTGAACCGCGATACGGCTCTGCTCATCGGCCTCGATGCCTCGGGCTTCGACGTCTCGCCCGCCGGTTACCGCCTGTCGCGCCTCGCTCCCGGCATCGGCGCGCGCCGCGTCCGCGAGCTCGGCGGCACCGGCGGCAAGATCATGGTCTATCTCAGGGCCGACAGGCCTGAGGCGAATGAGCACAATGTCGCCATTCTGCGCCAATGCATCGCCGACTTCGCGCAAGAGGACCTCCTGCTCGTCGTCGAGTTCCTGACCTATCAGCTCGAAGGGGAAAGCCTTGAAGACTATACCGCCAAGATCCCCTGGCTTGTCGAAGAAGGCACCCGGATTTCCCTGGAATGCGGGGCAAAGGTGCTCAAGCTTCCTTATCCCGGAACGCCGGAAGCCTGCGCCAGGATCAGCAGCATGGCTGGCGAGGTGCCATGGGCGGTCCTCTCCGCCGGCGTAAACCACGCAACATTCCTGGGCCAGGTCGAGATCGCGATGAAGAACGGCGCGTCAGGCGTCATCGCCGGCCGGTCGTTGTGGAAGGACTGCATCTCGCTTGACCGTGACATTCAGCGGGAAAGGCTTAAGACCATCGCAGTGTCGAGATTGCGCGAGCTTCAGGCGGTGATCGGAAACTACCGGCAGAAAGCCGCTTAGTCCATGACAGGACGTCATGCCTCTTAGTTCGATGGCCATAGGAATCGATATCGGCGGCACCAATCTGCGCGCCGCCCGTATTTCCGGCACGGGCGAAATCCTCGACCGCATTTCCGAGAAAAGCGCGCCGGACCCGGAGCTCGTGCTCTCGCGGATCGCCGAAATGGTGCGCCGGCTCGATTCCCCCGAAGTTGCCGCCATCGGCATCGGCGTCCCCGGACGCGTCGATGCGCTGCTTGGCGCGGTCTTGTCCGGAGGCTATGTCAACCTTGCCTCGATCTCCCTAGCGCAGCGACTGGAAAGCCTGGCGGGCAAGCCTGTGGTGATCGACAATGATTGCAACATGGCACTGATCGCGGAAATGGCTCTCGGCGCGGCCAGAGGCCATGAAAGCATCGTCATGTTCACGATTGGGACCGGCATTGGTGGTGCCGTGGTCCAGGACCAGCGGATCGTCCGCGGCAAGGGGACGGCGGGGCAGCTCGGCCATATCACCGTCGACATATCAGGCGAAGCGTGCGTATGCGGCCGGCGCGGCTGCGTTGAAACCACCAGCTCAGGTACAGCGCTTGGCCGTCACATCGCGCGGGCAGGCCTCGGTCCGGATGTTTCGGTCGATCAGCTTTTTGCCCGGGATGCGGGCGGCGATCCCTTGGCGCGCGGCATACTGGAAGCCTGGGCCGGCCCGCTGCGTGCGGCAATCGATACGACGGTTGCCATGTTCGCCCCTGACCTGGTCCTGCTCGGCGGCGGACTTGGCCTGGCGGCCCACAGGGCGCTTGCCAGGGCTCCCGCCTTGGCTCCGTGGTACCAATGCCCGGTCGAAGCGGCGCAACTGGGCGATGATGCCGGCGTCATCGGCGCCGGTCTGCAAGCGATCGCGACGAAGGCGGCAGTCGCGCCCGTGTCCTTGCCATCTGCCCGGCTCGACCCCGGCCGGCTTGCCGTGCCCGGCCGGCGTGCCGTGCCCGCCAGGCGCGCCGTGCCCAGCCGGCGCGCCGTGCTCGTCAACGGCATCCCCGCCAGCGGCAAAAGCACCGTTGCGCGCGGCATCGCCGAGCGCATGGGTTGGCCATTGCTCGCGCTCGATACGATCAAGAACCCGTTCCTCGAGGTGCTCGGCGGCGGTAATCGCGAATTCAACCGCACGCTCGGCCGCGCCAGTTACCACGCCATCTGGTCGGTCGTCGGCGAGGCTCCGGCGGGCACCATATTAGTCGTCGACGCCTGGTTCGGCTTCCAGCCGCGCCAGGTGCTCGAGGATCACCTGCGAAGGGCCGGCGTCGAGCAGACCGCCGAAATCTGGTGCCATGCTCCCGGTGGGGTTCTGGCCGAGCGCTATCGCGCACGGCTCGACCAGCGTCCCGCCGGCCATCCCGGCGCGACCTACATCCCCGAACTGATCGAACTGGCCAAGCGCGCCGAGCCACTGCGGCGCGGACCGCTGTTTGACGTCGACACGACCAAACCGATCGCGTTTGATGCCATCACGCAATGGCTGCAGGCGACGATTGCGGCTGACAGATAGGCAGCGCGGCCGCCCAACAATTCAGTGATTTAGCAAATAAAGCGATGGTACCGTTGGCTGGGATCGAACCAGCGACCTCCGGATCCACAATCCGGCGCTCTAACCATCTGAGCTACAACGGCACGCTTGCCCGAGCGGGATCGAATGGACCGTTCATTCTCCGGGACCCGCTCTGTCGTTCGGCGATGCGTCCATACGGGCTATCGGAGTTTAATTCAAGGCTTTTGGCCGCGCATGACCCGAAAATCAGAATCGCTTTTCGGAAAGGATCATGCGCAAAATCCAAAGCTCTACAGCGTCCTTTGCGCGTCCAAGAGGACGCGCGGCGCTGTAGGCAAAGATCGTCACCTTTCGCCGGGCAAAGAAAAAGGCCGGCGGGAGGAGGTGCCGGCCTTTTCCTGTTACAAGCCAGCGGGAGGAGGTGCTGGCTGTCACCCCGGAGAGCAGAGGGAGGAGGTTCCACCCGCCGGGTATTTGCTTGACCACTATATCTCACATAATCCTCTTCGAAGAAATGCGACCTTTTGTTGCATCTTCGAAATATGCGCAAATATTAGGCGGCCTTAATTTCACTCATCGCCTTCTCGAAGGCGGACTTGATCGGCTTGGAGACGTCCTCGGCCGCCTTGGAGGCGACGGCCTGGAAATCCTTTGCCTGCTCGACGGTCATCTCGACGCGCTTGCGCAGGAATGCGGTCTGCAGCTCGACGACTTCCGACAGCGACTTGGCGCCGATCAGCGCTTCGAAATGCGAAAAGCCGGCTTCGGTATTGGCGCGCAGAGCGGCGATGGTCTTGAGCGACAGGTCGTTGGAAACGGTCTTGGCGGTCTCAAAGGTCGACTCCAGAGCCTTCTGGGTCTCTTCGGCGCCGGTCTTCAGCTTGGCATAGGCCTCTTTCGACTGCTCGACGCCCTTTTCCGCGAAAGCGCGGATCTGGTCGGTGGCCTTGGAAGCGTCGAAGCTCGGGAATTCGACGTTTTCAGCGGTCTTGGTCCTGGACATATTCCATCCTTTGCAGTGGCAGCGGCTTCGACAGAAAGCCGTCTCGTTCATGTATGATGGCAATATAAAGGCAAATTTTGTGCATTGCAATATCTTTGTTGCAGCGCACCATAGAATTTCTCTCCCAGCGTTAACCACGAGGCCAGAGATTCCGGCGGTTGCACGCTATGGCTTGTGGACCTTCGCGCCGTCGGCTTTTATTAACAAAGCGTTAACCGCAAACTGCCGCTGTGTGAGGGCTCCCAAAGCGCATGCCGTCCGAAAACTACTCCTTCCTCGACGTCGCCGTGCTCGACGCGGTCCGCCAGCGCTTTGCCGCCGGCGACGCGATCGCCCTTCTGTCGGCAGACCTCGAACAGGTGATCTGGGCAAACGGACCAGGGGCAGCGGTGTTCGGCTATCCCGACATCGAGGCCATCATCGGCGCCTCGACAGGCTTGCCGCTGATCGCCAGGCGCCAGATCATGGCGACAAGCGGTTTTCCACAGATCGGCCGCGACCGCGCCATCACGCTGCGGCTGGCAACCGGCCTGACCAGCCGCGCGGTTGGCTTTCTGGCCAGCACGGTGACAATGCCTGACGGCGAAAACGCGATTATGCTGGCGGTGCCGGCGGCGCAGACCGGCTCGCGCAGCGCCGCCGAGATCGCCGCTCGGGCCATCAGCGGCTTTACCGAAGACGGTCATTACATCGCCTTCGTCGACGCCAAGGGCAACATCGAGGCCGCTTCCGATGGTTTTTCGGCGCTCGGCATCTTGCCCGAAACGCTGGCAGCGCTTGTGGCCGATGTGGCGCACGAGAGCGACCGCATCGTCAAACGCCTCGTTCCAGGCGGCACCACTTCCTATCCGGCCGGCCTGGCCCGGCTGACGGACGAGCGGCACCTGCTGGTGGTGATCGACGAGGACCGGCTTGACTCCGAAGAAGCCTCTGCTGGCGAGCGCAGCGCGGGGATGGAAACCGCAACCGGTGCGGCGGCGGCCGTTGCCGCAGTCCGGCCAAAGGCAGAACAGGACAATGCGCCGGCAGCAGTCGCGAAGACGGATGCGGCAGAGACAGTCCCGGCAGCCGGCGAAGACACATCGGTGTCGGCGGAGCATGACGTTCCCGATTCCATCGGGCCCGATTCGACCCGGCCCGATTCGACAGGACCTGATTCAACCGCGCCTGATTCGACCGAGCAGGGTCCGGAAGCGGCCGGCGGAATGCCCCCTCAGCATGACCATTGGTATTTCAGCGCCAGCGAGGATGAGGCGCAAAAGCCGGGACCGGATGTGTCCGGACATGTCGAGGCGGATGCTTCGGCGGAAAGTTCCGCACGGGATGCCCACAGGGCCGCCTCCCCCGTCGAACGTGTCATCCCTTCGATCGACCGCGCGGCGCCGCCCCTGCGTTTCGTCTGGCGAACCGACGCCGAAGGCAGGTTCAGTGCGCTGTCGCCAGAATTCGCGGAACTCGTCGGCAAGCCTGCCGCCGATGTGATTGGCCGGCGCTTCAGGGACGTCGCGGCCACCTTCGACCTCGATGCGTCCGGCGAGATCGCCGGCCTGCTCGACCGACGCGACACCTGGTCCGGCCGCTCCGTGCTGTGGCCGGTTGCCGGCACCGATTTCAAGATACCCGTCGACCTGGCGGCGCTGCCTGTCTACGGCCGCAGCCGTGCCTTCGAGGGTTTTCGCGGCTTCGGCGTTGCCCGCACCGGCGATGCAGTGCTCGATCCCGAAGCGATCGGTATGGCGCTTGTCTCCAATGCCGAGGCCACCGCAGCCGTCGAACCGGAAGTCGCCGAAACGCCTGACGAAACCGACCCGTTCCAGGGCGAGGTGCCGGCGCTGACCATCGTGCCGAAGCCGGAGCGGCGCTTTGCCGACAAGGTGATCCGGTTGGCCGAGCACAGGCAGCCGGCCAACGACAAAGGCCTGTCGACGCTGGAACGCAGTGCATTCCGTGAGATCGGCGAGCGGCTCAAGAAGGACAATCCCCCGACCGAACAGCCCGATGCTGCAATACCGGCTGCGGCGGAACCGACCGAAACCGATGCCGAAGACGATAAGGATGTCGCAAGGCTCGACGGCGAGCAACCGGAAGCAACCGTGTCCGGCATCTCAGGCTCGCTGCTCGATTACGCCGACCGGGACTATATCGCCGACAACAGCGACGGTGCGCCGGTTTCGGAGCCGGACAAGGCGGCGCAAGAGGTGGTCGAACCCACCGACACGAGTGGTCGATCGACCGCCGCCGAAGACAACGACAGCATGACGGCTGCCGATTTCCGTGACGCAGAAGACAACGAGGATTGGGCGCGGCCCGATGACGACGAAGCCCGTTCGTCAACCGATGACATCGGCGATGCCGGCGACGTGGAGCCGGCGCCGATCGAACCGCCGCGCCTGCCGGTGCCGCCGCTCAAGCTCGAAGGCTTCGTGCCATCGGCTTTTTCGACCGCAGACGACAACAAGGCTCCGGATATCTCGATTCTGGGCAAGCTGCCGGTGCCCCTGCTCATCCATTCCGGCGACGATCTTCACTATGCGAATGAGGAATTCCTCAGCCTGACCGGCTATGACACGCTCGACGATCTGGAGGATGCCGGTGGCCTCGGCGCGCTGTTTGCCGATCCTTACGACGGCAGCGCCCCCGACGGAACCGATCACGCGTTGCGGTTGAAGACACATGACGGTCAGGAGTTCCCGATCGAGGCCATTCTGCGTTCGGTGCCGTGGCGTGGCGGCAAGGCGCTGATGCTGGTCGTGCGCCGTTCCGGCGACGACGAGGCAGCAGCTATTCCGCATGGCGCCGCCGACGACCATACGCAGCCGGACACTTCCGAACTCAAGGCACGCATCGCCGAGATGCGCACCATCATCGACACCGCGACCGACGGCGTCGTGCTGATCGGCCGAGACGGAACGATCCGCTCGATCAGCCGCCCGGCGGAAGCGCTGTTCGGTTTCGACAGCGACGAGGTGACCGGCAAGCCCTTCGTCTCGCTGTTCGCGATCGAAAGCCAGCGCGCCGCGCGAGACTATCTCGACGGACTGTCCGAGCCCGGCGTGGCGAGCGTGCTCAACGACGGCCGCGAGGTGATCGGACGCGAGGCGCAGGGGCGCTTCATTCCGCTGTTCATGACCATCGGCAGCCTGCCCAACGACAGCGGCTTCTGCGCGGTGGTGCGCGACATCACCCAATGGAAGCGGGCCGAAGAGGACCTGACCCAGGCGCGCGCTGTGGCCGAGCGCGCCTCCTCGCAAAAGACCGACTTCCTCGCCCGCATCAGCCACGAGATTCGCACCCCGCTCAACGCCATCATCGGGTTTTCCGAGCTGATGGTCGACGAGAAATTCGGGCCGGTCGCCAATGACCGCTACCGCGACTATCTGCGCGACATCAACCGGTCGGGCAACCATGTGCTCGACTTGGTCAACGACCTGCTCGACATTTCGAAGATCGAGGCCGGCCAGCAGGAGATGGCCTATGAGGCGGTGTCGCTCAACGACACGCTGGCCGAGACAGTGGCGATGATGCAGCCGCAAGCCAACCGCGAGCGTGTCATCATCCGCTCCAGCTTCGCCTCACGGCTGCCGGAAGTGGTGGCCGATCTGCGCAGCGTGCGCCAGATCGCGCTGAACATCCTGTCGAATGCCATCCGCTACACGCAGGCCGGCGGCCAGGTGATCGTATCGACAGCTTACGAGATCTCCGGCGACGTCGTGATGCGCGTGCGCGACACCGGCATCGGCATGAGCCAGTCCGAGATCGAGCAGGCGCTCAAGCCGTTCAAACAGATCAACGCGCTGAAGCGTGGGCGCGGCGACGGCACCGGCCTCGGGCTGCCGCTGACCAAGGCCATGGTCGAGGCGAACCGGGCCCGGTTCACCATCAACTCGACCCCCGGCGAGGGCACCCTGGTCGAAGTCGCTTTCCCGTCGACCCGCGTGCTCGCGGATTAGTTAAAAAAGAAAGGCGTCCAACAGGACGCCTTGAATGATTGGATTGCTGTTACAACGGGGGCTTGAGCGAATTCAGATCCTCTGGGGATTTCGAGGAACGGGATTTCTCCCTCAAGTTACGCACGACTATCGATGCCGGCCCTTAACAAAACCTTACCGGCGCCGCGAAAAATTTACCAATGTGTACCACTCATGAAATCTAGGTAAATTCGAGCGAGATATTTCGTTAACCATGCTCGGCTGCCGTTTGAACGCGTGACGGTCTCATGTCTTGGAGATTGATTGGCCGAAGCTCCTCAACTTCGTCATCCTGGGGTCTCCGCGACGGAGCTTCGCTCCTGCTACGCCCAGGGATGACGAAGTTGAGGAGCTTCGGCCAATCTCGAACGTTTGCGATGGTTCACTCAACGAACCATGAAATCATGGCCACAAAACAGGCCTGCAACCTGTCAAACTCGCTCACTTCGAGGAACTAATCGGCCAGTTCCGGCAGGTCGCGGAATAGCTCGAGCGCTTCGGGATTGGCCAGCGCCTCCTTGTTCTTGACAGCGCGGCCATGCACCATGTCGCGCACCGCGAGTTCGGTGATCTTGCCCGATTTGGTGCGTGGAATGTCGGCGACGGCGACGATTTTAGCCGGCACGTGGCGGGGGCTCGCGCCGCTGCGGATTTTCGCGCGAATGCGTTTTTGCAGCTCGGCGTCGAGTTCAACGCCCGGAGCCAGCCGCACGAACAGCACAACGCGCACGTCGTTGTCGAAATCCTGGCCGATGCACAGCGCTTCCAGGATTTCCGGCATCTGCTCGACCTGATTGTAGATCTCCGCCGTGCCGATCCGCACCCCGCCCGGGTTGAGCGTCGCGTCGGAGCGGCCGTGGATGATCAGGCCGCCATGAGCGGTCCATTCGGCGAAGTCGCCGTGACACCAGACATTGTCGAAGCGCTCGAAATAGGCTGCGTGGTATTTCTTGCCTTCGGGATCGTTCCAGAAGCCGATCGGCATCGCCGGAAACGCCTTGGTGCAGACGAGTTCACCCTTCTCCTGCCTGAGCGGGTGGCCGTCGTCGTCCCAGACATCGACGGCGAGGCCGAGGCCAGGTCCCTGGATCTCTCCGGTCCATACCGGTTCGGTCGGCACGCCGAGCACGAAGCAGGAGACGATGTCGGTGCCGCCGGAGATCGAGGCGAGATGCACGTCCTTCTTGATGCCGTCATAGACGAAGCGGAAGTCCTCGGGCGACAGTGGCGAGCCGGTGGAGGAGATCGTGCGCACGCTGGAAAGATCATGCGTTTTGATCGGTCTGAGGCCGGCCTTGCGCACGGAATCGACGAATTTGGCCGAGGTGCCGAAATAGGTCATCTTCTCGGCGTCGGCAAAATCGAACAGCACGTTGCCGTCGGGATAGAAGGGCGACCCGTCATAAAGCAGAAGGGTTGCGCCCGACGCCAGGCCGGACACCAGCCAGTTCCACATCATCCAGCCGCAGGTGGTGAAATAAAAGAAGCGGTCGCCGTCGAGCAGGCCGGCGTGGAACCGTTCTTCCTTGACATGCTGGATCAGCGTTCCGCCGGCCGAATGGACGATGCATTTGGGGATGCCGGTCGTTCCGGAAGAAAACAGGATGTAGAGCGGATGCGCGAACGGCAACCGTTCGAAGGTTACGAGCTTGGCGGCAAAGGATGAGAGCGCCTCGTCCAGCGGAGTCGCCTTCTCGATGGTCGCCGCCACATCGGTAGACGTGCCGAGATAGTCGACGATCAGGATCTTACCGACGGTGGGAAGCTTTGCGGCAACCGCCGCGATCTTGTCAGCGACCTCGATCGCCTTGCCACTATACCAGTAACCGTCGGGCGCGATGAAAACGACAGGCTCGATCTGACCGAACCGGTCCAGCACGCCCTGTTCGCCGAAATCGGGAGAACAGGACGACCAGACGGCGCCGATCGAGGCTGTCGCCAGCATGGCCGCGACCGTCTCCGGCATGTTGGGCATCATGGCGGCGATGCGGTCGCCCTGTTTCACCCCGAGCGACAGGAAAAGCTGCTGCAGCCGCGAGGTCAGCGCATGCAGCTCGTTCCAGGAGAGCCGGCGCTCGACCTTGTCCTCGCCGCGAAAGACGATGGCATCACCGAGCCCGGTTTTCTTCAACAGGTTCTCGGCGAAGTTCAGCTTCGCGTCGGGAAAGAAGGCGGCGCCGGGCATTTTCTCGCCATCGACAAGCACGCGCTCGCCGCCACTGATCCCGCCACTGGCGCCCTTGTCGCCCACGATCCCGCAAAAATCCCAGACCAGGCTCCAGAATGCCTCGCGATCGTCGATCGACCAACGATGTAGATCGGCGTAGGAGGAAAAATCCTTGCCGGTTGCGGCCGCGGCGGCCTGCATGAAGGCAGTCATGGGCGCGGCGTCGACCTGGTCCTTCGTCGGTGCCCAGAGCGGTGCGTCGCCGGCCATGATCGTTCCTCCTTGAAGCACATCACGTTTGAAGAGATTCACGCGACGCGCTTTAGACTTTTGTTTTCATGTATGCGTTATCCCAAAACGATTTTGGCGACATGCATTGGCATCGCTTATGCATATCGCTGCGCAGCAGAGCAAGATTTTGTTCGGCCGAGCGACGTGGATGTGCGCAAATGCCATCGCTGGGCCATAAAGACTTGAAATGCGTCAGCCGTGGGTTACACCCGTCGGGCGATTCTTGTCGGAACGGAAGCATACGGGGCGACATGTCATCACCTTTGATCCGGCGCGGAATATGGGCGATCGGCGTTGCCGTGCTCGTCATCGCGCTGGCCGTTGCCGCCCTGCCGCTGGTCGCCTCGACCCGCATCGTGCGCGACCGCATCGCCTGGGAAATGAGTGCATGGAGCGGTTTCAGGGTCAACATCGACGGGGCCCCGCGGATCGAGGTCTGGCCGAATTTCCGGGCCATCCTGTCCGACGTGACGCTTTCGCAATGGACAGAGAGCGACGCGCCGCCTGTGATCGAGGCCGAACGGGTCGAGGTCAATCTCTCCGCCATGGCGGCGTTGCAGGGCGATGTGGTGTTTTCGACGGCGCGGCTGATCCGGCCGACGATCAGGGTTCAACGCGCAGCACATGGATTTTTCCTGCCTGCCCTGCCTTCAGGCGGACGCATCACGCGTTCCATCGACATCGCTCGCGCCGTGGTCAGCGCCAATCCGGCCAAGCCGGACCTGAGCAAGCTGCCGGCTGATCCGTTCGGCACCGTGGAGTTCAGGAACGGCCGCGTGGTGACCTCCGTCGATGGCAAGGACGCTGAGATACTGAGCAGCCTGAGCGGACAGGCGAACTGGGCCGCAATGAACAGCAATGCGACGCTGTCGGCGACCGGGATCTGGCGTGGCGAAAGCGTCGCTGTTGATGCCGCATCGTCGAACCCGCTGGTGCTGTTTGGGGGCGGTGCGGCGCCGATGACGCTTTCCTTCAAGGCGCCCCCTGCCAGTTTTTCCTTCGACGGCGTCGCCAGCATGTCCGAGAACGCCTATTTCGACGGCCAGGCGAAATTTGCCGCACCCTCGCTCAGGCGCGTGCTCGAATGGTCGCGGGCCGGCATCGCGCCGGGCGCGGCAATCGGCTCGGTTTCCGTTTCCAGCAAGGTTACGGCGACCTCCGGCCGCATTAAATTCGAAAACACAGAGATCGCTCTGGACGACAATCCGGGAATGGGTGCGCTGGACTTCTCCTTTGGTGAGGCGCGGCCGGTGATCGCCGGTACGCTCGCCTTCGAGACGCTCGACTTGCGGTCCTTTCTCTCCGCCTTCGCACCCCTGGCGCCTGCGAGCGGCGTTGGCCCCGGCGAAATCGACATAAGCGTCGCCGACCGGATCGATCTCGATCTCAGACTGTCGGCAGCTCAGGCCACCGCAGGCGCTATCCAGCTTGCCGACGTCGCTGCCGCCGCCCAGGTCAAGAACGGTCTTGCCGTCTTCGATATTTCCGATGCATCGGCCTTTGGCGGCAACATCCAGAGCAGTCTTCGTTTCGACCGCAAGCCGGGAGGCACGCAGGTCGAGATCAGGTTGCTCGCCTCCGACATCGACGGCGGCGCTTTTGGCACCGCAGCCGGAATGACGCGACTGGTGCCGATCGGCACGGGAACCGTTTCGGTCATCCTCAAGGGGCCGGGCAGAACCTGGGATTCCATTTTCGAAAACGCCGACGGCTCGGTTTCGGCGAAATTCGGCCAGGGCGCGTTGAGCCGGTTCAACCTGCCGGCGTTTCTCAAACACAACGAACAGGGCGGGTTCTTCGCGCTCGACGATATCTCCGACGGAACGCTGCCGATCGACGGGGCCGAACTCAAGGCGAGCATCTCGAACGGTGTAGCGAAGATCGACAAGGCCGAAGCGAATTCGGCGAAGTACAAGATCTGGCTTTCCGGCATCGCCTCCTACGCCGGGCGCGGGCTGGCGCTGTCCGGCGGCATCATTCAGGCGGACCAGCCAGCCACGCAGACAAATAACCAGGGTCCCAACCAGTCTTCGTTCTTCGTCGGCGGAACGTGGAGCACGCCGTTCATTTCGCCGATAAGCCGCGGGGTTTCCGGAAAGTAGGCAGCGAGGCTGCCGCGGTCGTCGTCAGGAGTGCTTCCTGCCGGCTTTTCACCCACGCTGCGCGGCCTGCTCGTCCCGCTGGCGCTGCACCTCGCGACGCTTGTTGGCGAGCGAAGCGATGATGACGCCGACCGCCACGACCGCGATCAGGATGGTGCAGGCGGCGTTGATCTCCGGCGTCACACCGAGACGAACCTGGCTGTAGATCTTCATCGGCAGCGTGGTGGCGCCGGGCCCTGAGGTGAAGCTGGCGATGACCAGATCGTCGAGCGACAATGTGAACGCCAGCATCCAGCCAGACACAATCGCCGGCATGATGACCGGCAGCGTGATCTGGAAGAAGGTCTTCACCGGCGGCGCGCCAAGATCCATCGCGGCCTCTTCCAGCGAGCGGTCGAACGTGATCAAGCGCGACTGCACGACGACGGCGACGAAGCACATGGTCAGGGTGATATGGGCAAGCGTGACGGTGAGAAAGCCGCGGTCGAGACCGACGGCGACGAAGAGCAGCAGCAGCGACAGGCCGGTGATGACTTCCGGCATGACCAGCGGCGCAAACACCATGCCGGAAAACAGCGTCCGGCCCTTGAAGCGCGTGTAGCGGGTCAAGGTGAGAGCTGCCAGCGTGCCGAGCACGGTCGCCACGGTGGCCGAGATGACGGCGACGCGGGCCGTTACCCAGGTGGCGTCCATGAGGCCCCGGTTGTGGAACAGCGAGACGTACCATTTGGTCGAGAAGCCGCCCCAGACAGTGACCAGTTTCGACTCGTTGAAGGAGAAGACGACGAGCAGGACGATCGGCAGGTAAAGAAAGGCAAAGCCGAGCACGATCGAAGTGATGTTGAAGCGGCTCCAAGTCGGGTTCATTTGTCCTGCTCCTGGGCGCGGGCCTGGGCCCGCTGGAAGAGCATGATCGGCACGATCAGCAGCAACAGCAGGATGACGGCGACGGCCGACGACACCGGCCAGTCGCGATTGGCGAAGAACTCGTTCCACAGCGTCTTGCCGATCATCAGCGTCTGCGAGCCGCCAAGCAGGTCGGGAATGACGAACTCGCCGACGGCGGGAATAAACACCAGCAGGCAGCCGGCGATGACGCCAGGCAGCGACAGCGGAAAGGTGATCTTCCAGAAGGCGCTGGTCGGCGGGCAACCGAGATCCTTGGCCGCCTCGATCAGCGAATAATCCATTTTCTCGAGGGCGGAATAAAGCGGCAGCACCATGAACGGCAGATAGGAATAGACGATGCCGATGAAGATCGCCGTGTAGGTGTTGAGGATGATCAGCGGCTGGCTGATGACGCCGGTGGCGAGCAGGAACTGGTTGAGCAGTCCCTCGGGCTTGAGGATGCCGATCCAGGCGTAGACGCGGATCAGGAACGAGGTCCAGAACGGCAGGATCACCAGCATCAGCAAAGTCGGGCGCAGCATCGCCGGCGCGCGGGCCATGCCATAGGCGATCGGGTAGCCGACAAGCAATGTCAGTACCGTCGAGATGGCGGCGACGACGACGCTGGTCACATAGGCGTTGACGTAGAGCGCGTCCTGCGTCAGCCATGTGTAGTTGTCGATGCTGAGCTGTTTCAGCTGGGCGAAAAAACCGGCAAGGCCGTCGCCGAAGCCGAGCACCGGCGTGTAGGGCGGTATGGCGATCGCGGTCTGCGACAGCGAAATCTTGAAGACGATGACAAATGGAATGAGGAAGAAGAAGACCAGCCAGAGATACGGAATGAGGATGACAAGACGGCCAACGAAGGCCTCTCCCAGTCTCGCCAGGGCGGATTTGCCCGTATCGGCGGCCCGAGAGCTTGTTGCAGCGGTGACAGCGGCATTCGACATGACCGCCCCTATCGCGTCAGCACAACGCCGGCGTCCGGCCTGAACGACACCCAGGCACGGTCGTTCCAGCTCAGCGGATCCTCGGTGATGCGGGCCGCGTTCATCGTGCTCGCCCGCACCACGTGGCCGTCGTCAAGCCTGACGTGATAGACGGTCATGTCGCCGAGGTAGGCGATATCGTAGACCTCGCCCTCGATGGCGTTGACGGCACCGTCCGGTCTCGTCGACGATATTCTGATCTTCTCCGGCCTGATGGCGAAGGCGACGGCCGCGCCGGTCGCGGCATCGCCGGCATTCTCGGCCCGTATGGTGATGCCGTTGCCGGCATCGATGCTCGCCGCGCCGGGCTCGCCGAGCGCAATCTTGCCTTCGAACATATTGACGTTGCCGACAAAGCCGGCGACGAAACGGGAGCCCGGCGCCTCGTAGACTTCCGCCGGCGTCGCTACCTGCATCACCTCGCCCTTGTCGATGATGGCGATACGGTCGGCCATGGTCATCGCCTCTTCCTGGTCGTGGGTGACGACGACGAAGGTGAGGCCGAGTGACTGCTGCAGGTCCATCAGCTCGAACTGTGTTTCCTCGCGCAGCTTCTTGTCCAGCGCGCCCAACGGCTCGTCGAGCAGCAGCACCTTCGGCCGCTTGGCGACCGAGCGGGCAAGCGCGACGCGCTGGCGCTGGCCGCCGGACAATTGGTGCGGCTTGCGCTTGGCGAACTGCTCGAGCTTGACCAGCTTCAGCATCTCTCCAACGCGCGCCGCGATCTCGGGCTTCGGCATGCCGTCCTGCTTGAGGCCGAAAGCGATGTTGTTCTCGACCGTCATATGCGGGAACAACGCGTAGGATTGGAACATCATGTTGACCGGCCGCCGGTATGGCGGGATGCCGCGCAGATCCTGGCCATCAAGCAGGATGCGGCCGGCGGTCGGCTCCTCAAAGCCGGCGAGCATCCGCAAAAGCGTCGATTTTCCACAGCCCGACGCTCCGAGCAGGGCAAAAAACTCGCGCTCGAATATGGTCAGCGACAAATTGTTGACGGCGGTGAAGTCACCGAACTTCTTGGTGACCTTGTCGAACTGGATGTATGGCTTGGCGTTCGGGTCGTTCCACGGCGCGAAATCCCTGCGGATGCTGCCAAGCGATTTCATATCCCACTCCGTCCTGCGTCCTATCCCCAGAAGATTTGACCCCGGCAGCACCTGCCGGGGTCGTTGATTGTCGCTTACTGCCCGGTGACGATCTTGGTCCAGGTGCGGGTGACGACGCGCTGGGTCTTGGAATCGTAGGGGGCGATGGTGAACAGCTTCGCCAACGTCGCCTCGTCCGGATAGATCGCCGGATCCTCGAGTATCTCCTTGTTGATGAACTGCTGCGACGCCTTGTTGCCGTTGGCGTAGAAGACGTAGTTGCTCGACTTGGCGATCACCTCCGGCTTCATCATGTAATTCAGGAATTCATGCGCCTCGGCGACATGCGGCGCGTCGGCCGGGATCGCCATCTGGTCAAACCACATTTCGGCACCTTCCTTCGGCACGGAATAGCCGATCTCGACGCCCTGATTTGCCTCCGTCGCACGGTCGCGCGCCTGGAACACGTCGCCCGACCAGCCGACGGCCAGGCAGATGTCGCCATTGGCCAGGGCGTTGATGTATTCCGACGAGTGGAACTTGCGGATGTAAGGCCTGATCTTCAGCATCAGTTCTTCCGCCTTGGCGAAATCGTCCAGCGACGTGGTCTCGGGATCGATACCCAGATATTTGAAGGCGTTCGGGAGGATGTCGCTCGGAGAGTCGAGGACATAGACGCCGCAATCCTTCAGCTTGGCCAGCTTTTCCGGGTTGAAGAACACGTCCCAGCTATCGATCTTGTCGGTGCCGAGCGCTTCCTGCACCTTCTTGATGTTATAGCCGAGGCCGACCGTGCCCCACATGTAGTTGATCGAATATTCGTTGCCGGGATCGTACTTGGCTGTGCGCTCCGAAACGACGTCCCACATGTTGGAAATGTTGGGCAGCTTCGACTTGTCGAGCTTCTGGAACACACCTGCCTGGATCTGGCGTGCGAGGAAATTGGCGGTCGGCACGACGACGTCGTAGCCGCTGCCGCCGGCAAGCAGTTTCGTCTCCAGGAGCTCGTTGGAATCGAAGGTGTCGTAGGTGACCTTGATGCCCGTTTCCTTGGTGAAATCCTCGATAATCGAGCTGTCGATGTAATCCGACCAGTTATAGACATTGACGACGCGGTCCTGGGCATGAGCGCCGAGGGTGAAAAGCGTCAGAAATGCCGAGGTCGCCGAAAGCCAGAATGCTTTGCGGGTCATGCGTGTCTCCTTTGATGAGTGTTCCATCGCCAGCTCGTCGCGGGGCTGCGCGGCTGGCGTTTGCTTCAGATTATTGGGCTTTCCGACAAGCGACAAGCGCGAACCGCCGACACCCTGGTGGTTCGATGTGCGGCGGCCGAGTCCCCCGTTCCCATGTCGTGATCCAGGTGGCATTCCGGCGCCGTCAAAGGCTCTCGCCACGGCGCGGGCAGGGATACGACGATGTTGTCCGGTCTCGGTCGGGCCGGAGGGGAGACTTGGCAAGATGAGCCTGTCTTGTTGTTGCCGTATTTGCAGCCTGCCCGCGCGGCTGCGCCATTGTCAATGGCTCATCTCGCTTTGGCGCGTGCGCTGCAATCAATTAGGCGACGGCATGCCGGTGACACCCGGCCGCACCGGCCGCGCCTGACGCTTGAATTCGAGCCCGATATGGACGAGCAGCGCCGTGACCACCACCGCGCCGCCAAGGATGGTGCGTCCCGACGGCACCTCGGAATGGATGAGCCAGACCCAGATCGGGCCGAGGATCGGCTCGAAAGTGCCGAGCAGTGCTGCGATCGCTGCTGGAACAAGCCGGGCGCCGGTGGCGAAGAAGGCAAGGCCGAGACCCAGATTGACCACGCCGAATGCAAACAGGAAGCCCATGTCGCTGCTGGAAACGCCGAATTGCGACGCCTGCGACGCGGCGAATGCGGCGGCAAGCATCGTGCCGAGGCAGGTCGCCGGCGTCATGCGCACATGGGCAAAGCGTCGCGTGATGACGGTGGCGATCGAAAACATCACAGCGATGAGCAGCGCCAAGCCGTCGCCGATAGGCGACACGGCGCCATCGAGCGACTCCGATACCATGATGGCAACGCCGGCAATGACGGCTGCAATCGCCACCCAGGTCGCCACGGCTACCCGTTCGCGAAACAGCACCCAGGCAAACATCGCCGCCAGGAGCGGCACGCCCGCCTGCATCAAAAGGATATTGGCGACGGTGGTGTAGGCAAGCGCCACGACGAACGAGGTCGATGCGGTGGCGAAGCAGAACGCCACGGCAAGGCCGGGCAGGCCCATGCTGCGGAACAACCTTACCGTGCCGTGCCAGCCGTCGCGCCAGATCATGAAGCAGATGAGGAAGGCGGCGGCCCAGACCGAGCGCCAGAACACCACCGTCCAGCTGTCGCCGGCGTCGATGAAACGGGCGATGGCGCCGCCGAAACTCCACATCAGCGCCGACAGCAATATCAACAGGAAGCCGACACGCTCGTCACGCGGCGAGACGGCAGGGGAAACAACTATCGCTGATGATGAATCGGTCATGAATGCGACTGTCGGCGATTTCGGGGCAGCACGATGCACAGCGGACGACAGAAACGTGCATTAATCGCGTAACGCAAAGACGAAGATCGGGCGTGATCCAGCACCGTGTTCCGTTTGGCGCACTGACTAGCGCACACACGGGGCAAGACGGTCGTGCGGAGCTGGCAGGGATAGTTTACGATGCGAGGCTGGACGGCTACTGCGTGACAAGAGAAGCCCCGTGACCGACGTAAATAACATGTGTAGGGCGACCCATGGATGAGCCATTCTACAAGACGGCGGCGATTGGCTATGACGAGCTGTTCGCCCGCGCAACGAACTCGTTCATTCCATCCTTGCTGAAGGCAGCGCAAATTGCGCCTGCCCATCGGGTGCTCGACGTCGCAACGGGTACAGGAGCAGCAGCGCAAGCTGCAGCGATCGTGGTAGGCCCATCCGGCTCTGTCACTGCCGGCGATATCTCGCCGGCCATGCTCGAATCTGCCAAACGCAATTTGAAGAACCAGCCAATCACCCTCGCAACGTTCGACGCTCACGCGCTCCCTTACGAGGATTGTCGGTTCGATGCGGTGATCTGTCAGCTTGGGCTCATGTTCTTCTCAGACCCGCTTGGAGCGCTTTCGGAGTTTCGTCGGGTTCTGCGCCCCAACGGCTGGACTGCAGTTAGCGTGACGACGACGCCGGAGCGCTCGCTGTTCGCCAGAATAGGCGCGGTAATCGCTCGTTGCGCACCTGAAAAAGCCGAAAAGCTAAATCGCTTCTTCTCCATCCCTGACGCGACATGCTTGCATTCCTTGCTCCACCGCGCCGGGTTTCAAGAGGTCTATGTCCAGCTTGAAACTCGGCCCATCAAATTCTCATCTTTCGACCATTATTTCAGCGGAATCACCAAAGGAGCAACATTGAGCGGTCAGGAGTATGTCCAGCTTCCTCCAGTCATGCAGGTCACAGTGCGCGAGGAAGTCTGGCGCGGGCTGGCTTCGCCGAGCGTTGGAGAGCCGCTGACGATTGAGATGGACGTCCTGATAGGCAGCGGTGGGCGGTAGAACAATGCGCCGAGCGCAATTTGATGGAAACGCTGTGCCCGTCACTGGAAATCGAACGCGCTTAGTCCGGTCACCATCTCGTCAAGGCCGAGCGGGCGCGTCACCGGCGGCTCGGCGCGGGCGAGGCAGCCGATGCGTTCACACAGCCGGCAGGCCGGGCCAATCGGCGTGGCCGGACTGGCGCCCTGTCCGGCTTTTCCGGTCGCGGCGGCTGCCCCCGGCAGTGCCGCGCCGTAGACGATCTCGTCACGAAAGCCGATATCGCAGCCCAACAGAAGGGCGGTACGGCGCGGTCGCTCCGAAAACGAGCCTTGCGGTCCTTCGAGCGTGCGGGCGACGCAGAGGAACTCGGCGCCGTCGGGCATTTCCACCGCCTCTACGAAGATCTGGCCGGGCTGGGTAAAGGCGGCATGCACGGGAAGCTTCGGACAGCCGCCGCCGAAGCGGCTTTGCGGAAAACCCTGGCTGCCCGCCTTGCGGAAGCGGTTGCCGGCATTATCGACCTCGAGCATGAAGAACGGCACGCCCGGCGTGCCCGGCCGCTGCAGCATGGTCAAACGGTTCGCCGCCTGCTCGAAGGAGACGCCGAAGCGCGAGCGCAGCACGTCGATGTCGTAACGCGCGCGTATCGCGGCTGCGTGAAAGGATTGATAGGGCATCATCAGCGCGTGGGCGGCGTAGCGGCCAAGCTCGAAGCGGGCAAGCCGGCGGGCTTCATCCGTGGTCAGCTTCAGCGCCTGGATCTCGCTTGCCACCGCGACCGTCATGCGGATCAGGCAGGCCTCCATCGCCACCTCGCGCAACTGATCGAACGGCGACAGGCGCTCGGACAGAAACAGGCGTTGCGAGTGGCGGTCGTAGCGGCGGCGCCAGTTCGGCATGGTGGCGACCGGCAGCACCTTGACGACGATGGCGAATTCGCGCTTCAGCCAGGCCTTCAACGCACCGAACAGATCGTCGCCGGGATCGAGAACCGACGTGAATGCCTCGGCCTCCTCTTCGAGCGCGGCAAAATGGTTCGGCCGGCGCTCGAAAATCTCGTGCACCTCGTCGATCGGCAAGCGGGCGCCGGAGAGTGCCGTCGCTTTGCCCTCACGCGCGAGAAGCTCGTTGAGATCGGAAAGGCGCTCGGCCTGCTCGCGATAGGCGCGAAACAGTTTTATCACCGCGGCGGAAGCGTTGGGCGCCGCCTCTGCAAGCTCGATCAGTTCCTGGTCACCAGGCAATTCGCCGACCAGCAGCGGGTCTGAAAACACTTCCTTCAAGGCAGCGACCGACCCCCGAGCCTCGCCCTGCAATTCATGCGGGTCGACCTTGTAGACGGATGCCAGCTTGAGGATCAGCTGAACCGTCAGCGGCCGCTGGTTGCGCTCGATGAGATTGAGGTAGGACGGCGAGATGCCGAGCCCTTCGGCCATCGCGGTCTGGGTCAGGCCCTTGGCGCTGCGGATGCGGCGGATGCGCGGCCCGGCGAAGATCTTCTGATCGGCCACTCGACTGTCCTTGACAGAAATTTACATGGCTTCCGTGCGGCGGGGCCATATCCGGCTTTTACAATCGTGACGGATTTACAGTGCCTGCCTGTCAAACGCAACACAGGTTTTCTCTTATTTTCCAGCCAATCTTCTGGTTTTCCTCGCCTGTTTCTCACTGAAATGTAAATGCTGTCACACCAAAACGACGCAGAAATCTCCATGAGGCGGCGTTTCCATCCCAGCAGCGATTTATCCGGAGTGACAAATGACCGATTTTTACAACCTCGTCCCCTCGGCACCGGAAGGCCGCTTCGACGGCATCGAGCGGCCCTACTCGCCGGACGACGTGAAGCGGCTGCGCGGTTCGGTCCAGATCCGGCAGAGTCTCGCCGAAATGGGCGCCAACCGGCTCTGGCAGCTCATCCACGAAGAGGACTTCGTCAACGCGCTCGGCGCCATGTCGGGCAATCAGGCGATGCAGCAGGTCCGGGCCGGGCTGAAGGCGATCTACCTGTCTGGATGGCAGGTCGCCGCCGACGCCAACACCGCATCCGCCATGTATCCGGACCAATCGCTTTATCCCGCCAATGCGGCGCCCGAACTGGTCAAGCGCATCAACCGCACCCTGCAGCGCGCCGACCAGATCGAGACCTCCGAAGGCAAGGGACTTTCGGTCGACACCTGGTTCGCGCCTGTTGTCGCCGATGCGGAAGCCGGCTTCGGCGGACCGCTCAATGCCTTCGAGATCATGAAGGCCTTCATCGAGGCGGGTGCCGCCGGCGTCCACTACGAGGACCAGCTGGCGTCGGAGAAGAAATGCGGCCATCTCGGCGGCAAGGTGCTGATCCCGACCGCCGCACACATCCGCAACCTCAACGCCGCGCGACTTGCCGCCGACGTCATGGGCACGCCGACGCTGGTCGTCGCACGCACCGACGCGGAAGCGGCAAAGCTGCTCACCTCCGACATCGACGAGCGCGACCAGCCCTTCGTCGACTATGGCGCCGGCCGCACGGTGGAGGGCTTCTATCACGTCAGAAACGGCATCGAGCCTTGCATCGCGCGGGCCGTCGCCTACGCGCCCTACGCCGACCTGATCTGGTGCGAAACCTCCAAGCCCGATCTGGCGCAGGCCAAGAAGTTCGCTGAGGGCGTGCACAGGCACCATCCCGGCAAGCTTCTCGCTTACAATTGCTCGCCGTCGTTCAACTGGAAGAAGAACCTCGATGACGCCACGATCGCCAGGTTCCAGAAGGAACTCGGCGCCATGGGCTACAAGTTCCAGTTCATCACGCTGGCCGGTTTTCACCAGCTCAATTTCGGCATGTTCGAACTCGCCCGCGGCTACAAGGCGCGGCAGATGGCGGCTTATTCCGAGTTGCAGGAAGCTGAATTCGCGGCGGAAGCCCACGGCTATACCGCGACCAAGCACCAGCGCGAAGTCGGCACCGGCTATTTCGACGCCGTGTCGATGGCGATCAGCGGTGGCCGGTCTTCGACCACGGCCATGCATGAATCGACCGAGCACGCCCAGTTCAAACCGGCGGCGGAATAGCACAAAAACAACAAAATAGAGGTAACGCCCCGAAGGGGTATAAAGGAGAAGACCAATGGCATCGATAAGCCGCGTCAAGGAACGGGCCGAAGAACAGGCCACCACCATGACCGTCGACCAGCAAGCGACCATCCGCATGCTGGCGAATGACCTGCACAGGCTCAACCAGTCGGTGATGAAGGCGGTCGAGGCCGGTGTGTCGGTGGAGCTCGTGCGCTCGGCACGTCACCATGGCGGCGACGGCAACTGGGGCGATCTGCTTATCCCGGTGATCGTCACCCAGCGGAGCCTCGGCTGACCGAAATCCGACCAAAGCCTGTCGGTGGAATCGGCATCACCTGCGCAGTCTCTGCGCAGGTGATCTGCGTCTGCACGACCAGTTTGCATAGGGCAAGAACAGAACTTGCTTTAAATTTTAACGTTTCTTGCGATATTCTGGATATCCGCCATTTCAGCTTGACACAGGCAGCGATCTCACGGCAATTATTTCTAAAGTTTCAACCCTGCATTGAAACCAGACGAGTGCCCCCACGCTCATGCGCCCCATGAACCGCGATCCCAGGACCGTAAGCCACCTGACTTTGGGGAGCCGGAATGTGGACCGCGAGATGCTCACGGACTTCACCCGCGTGCTCGTCGTCGGGAAGTCGCCGGTCAACAGGGTGGTGGTTTCGAAAATCGTCGAACGATCCGGGCTCAAACCGATCTCGGAATCGCCCGAAACGGCAGCAACGACGCTGCGATCGCTCATTCCCGGAGCTGTCGTCCTCGATGGCGGAGCGGACAACCGGGACTGCGACGCGCTGATGTCCGGTATCGACGCGCTGCGGCGCACCTCGGGCAGGTCGCATCCCTCGGTGATCCTGCTTTCGACCAAGAACGGCACACCGGAGAGCCTCGGCCTGTCGAGCGTCATCGATGCGGTAGTCGTCAAACCAATCACGACCGAACGGCTGCAGCCGGTGATCGACCATTTGATCGGGCTCGGACGCAGCTAGCCGGCGTCCTCTATCCGGCTCACATGCCCTCCCTCGATCCTTGCGATCGGATCTGGATATCTTTATGTTGAGTGGATGACCGCCTGACAGCGAACCCAGTCCGATGTCCTTTTGCAATTGCGACGCATCTGGGGTAGCAGCTTCGAACAAATCCGCAGGCATGTTCCGACTTCGCGACATGGCTGTCGATATTGGCGGATCATGACATGTCCTCAGAACAGACCATCGCCGCGCTTTGCAGGAAACTCGGGCTGCGCATCACCGGTCCGCGCCGCGTCATCATGCGTGTTATATCCGAATCCAGTGACCATCCGGATGTGGTGGAACTCCATCGCCGCGTTGTCGCCATTGAGCCAACGATCGCGCTCGCCACTGTCTATCGCACCGTCAGCCTTCTGCGCGAAAAGGGCATTCTGGAGCGGCACACCTTTGGCGATCGGCGCGCCAGATACGAAACGGTCCCCCGTGAGCATCACGATCATCTCATCAACATCGAGACGGGAGACGTCGTCGAATTCCAGTCGGCGGAGATCGAGCGGCTCCAAGAGGAAATCGCTCGACGGCACGGATTCACGATCATCAGCCACAGATTGGAGATCTACGTGAAGCCAATCCAGAAAACGCGACGCTCTCGTAAATCCGGAGAATGACTGCCCGTTTCTAGCTTTCCTCGGCAATCTCCATTCGGCTCACTTTGAGTGTGGTAACGGCGAAGGCCGCGATGAAGGCGGCGGACAGCATGAGAACGATGGTCGGCGCCGGTGCGCTGTCGATGAAGAAGGACAGATAGACGCCGAGAAACGACGCGGCGACCGCGATCATCACCGACAGGATCAGCATGGCGCTGAACTTCCTTGTCAGCAGGAAAGCGATGGCGCCAGGCGCGATCAGCATGGCGATGGCCATGATGATGCCGACCGCCTTCAGCGCGCCGACGATGGTGAGAGAGATCAGGCAAAGCAGGCCGTAGTGGAGCAGGTTGACCCGAAGGCCAACCGCCCGAGCCTGAGCCGGATCGAAGGCGTGCAGCAGGAAGTCGCGCCACTTGATCCCGATGATGCCGGCCGTGATCGCAGCAATGAGCCCCGTTTCGACGATGTCGCGCAAGCCGATGCCCAGCACGTCACCGAACAATATGTGGTCGAGATGCACGTCGGACTGGATCTTTACGTAGAGCACCAGGCCGAGGCCGAACATGCCGGAGAAGACGATGCCCATTATCGTGTCCTGCTTGATGCGGCTGTTATCCTTGAGGAAGCCGGTGGCGAGAGCGCAGACCATCCCGGCGGCGAAGGCACCGACCGAATAGGGAAATCCGACGATGTAGGCGATGACCACGCCGGGAAAGACGGCGTGGCTGATGGCGTCGCCCATCAGCGACCAGCCCTTGAGAACGAGGAAGCAGGAGAGCAGCGCAGTCGGCACAGCGACCAGAACCGAAACAATCAGGGCATTGACCATGAAGCCGAACTGGAAGGGGGAAAGCAGCGTATCGAGGATGCTCATGGGCTGGCCTCCAAGATCCTCGCCGCGCGGCGGCGGGCTGCCAGCATTCCGTGCTTGGGAGCGAAGAAGAAGGCGGCGAGAAAGATCAGCGTCTGCAGGACGACAATGATGCCGCCGGTGGCGCCGTCGAGAAAATAGCTGGCATAGGCGCCGCTGAAACTCGTGGCCGCGCCGATTACAACCGCGATGACGAGCAGGCGCGGAAAGCGGTCCGTCAGAAGATAGGCGGTCGCGCCGGGAGTCACCACCATGCAGATGACGAGGAAGGCGCCGACGGTCTGAAGCGCGGCGACCGTGGAGGCCGATAGCAGCATGAAGAACATGATCTTGAGCGCGCTCGGGTTGAGGCCGATCGAGCGGGCATGGCTCTCGTCGAAGAAGACCACCATCAGATCCTTCCATTTCACCAGCAGGATGGCGAGCGAGACGAAGCCTATGATGGCGAGTTGAAGCGTGTCTTCCGGGGTGATGGCCAGGATGTTGCCGAGCACGATCGTCTGGATATTCACGGAGGTCGGTGACAGCGACACCATGAACAGGCCGAGGCCGAAGAAAGAGGAGAAGATCAGGCCGATGATGGCGTCTTCCTTCAGCTTGGTGCGCTGGTTGAGGAAGAGCATCGCCGCAGCGGCGAGCCCGCCGGAGAAGAAGGCGCCGATCGAGAAGGGAAGGCCCAGCATATAGGCGCCGGCGACGCCTGGCACGATCGAATGCGAGAGCGCGTCGCCGATCAGCGACCAGCCTTTCAGCATCAGATAGCAGGACAGGAAGGCGCAGACACCCCCGACCAAGGCGGACACCCACATGGCATTGAGCATGTATTCGTAGCCGAACGGCTCGAACAGGATACTCATTCGTCGCGTTCCCGCATCTTTTGCTGCATGGCTCCGTTCTCTCCGTAGAAGACCAGTGGCCGCTCGTCGTCGGTGATGACGGCAAGGCGGCGCCTGTCGTCGTCCTCATGCAGCCCGGCGCCGCCGAGCACGAAATGACGCAAGACGCCGCCGAAAGCCTTTTCCAGGTTCGCCTGCGTGAAGGTCTGTCCTGTAGGCCCGTAGGCAAGGACCGTGTTCCGGAGCAGCACGGCACGATCGCAGAACTCCGGCACGCTACCCAGATTATGCGTCGAGACCAGCATCACTCGGCCTTCGTCCCGGAGCGCGCGCAGCAGTTCGACGATAGCGTCCTCGGTCCTGACGTCGACGCCGGTGAAGGGCTCGTCGAGCAGGATGACGCGCCCATCCTGCGCCAGCGCCCGAGCGAGAAAGACGCGCTTCTTCTGCCCGCCCGAAAGCTCGCCGATCTGGCGCTTGCGGAAATCGCTCATGCCGACACGCGCAAGCGCGGCGGTAACCGCCTCGCGATCAGCAGCCTTCGGAATGCGCATCATGCCCATATGGCCGTAGCGACCCATCATGACGACGTCCTCGACCAGTACTGGAAAGTCCCAGTCGACCTCCTCGGCTTGCGGCACATAGGCGACGACGTTCTTCCTCAGCGCGGCCGCGGCCGGCTGTCCGAGAACAAAAATCTCTCCCTTTGCCAGCCGCACGAAGCCCATGATGGCTTTGAACAGCGTCGACTTGCCCGAGCCGTTGACACCGACAAGTGCCGTGATCGTGCCTGTCGGAATTTCAAAGCTCGCATCCCGCAGCGCCGTCTGGCCGTTGCGGTAGGTGACGGTCGCGCCGCGGACGGCGAGGCCGCCTCCCGCATCCTCGAACGCGGGGGCAAGAGGCGGAACGGCTTCGTTCATTGCGACAGCCCTGCGGCGAGGCCTTTCTGAACCGTATCCGAAGTCACACGCAGCAGATCGATATAGGTTGGCACCGGGCCGTCCGCCTCGCTGAGAGAATCAACGTAGAGCACGCCGCCGTAATGCACCCCCGTCTCGCGCGCGACCTGCCGGGCCGGCTTGTCCGACACGGTGCTTTCGCTGAAGACGGCGACGATCTTGTTTTCCCTGACGGCGTCGATCACCTTGCGAACCTGCTGCGGGGTGCCTTGCTGGTCAGCGTTGATCGGCCACAAATAAAGCTCCTTCAGCTCGAAATCGCGTGCGAGGTAGGAGAAAGCGCCTTCGCTCGATACCAGCCAGCGCCGGTCCTTCGGGATCGAGGCAAGCTTATCGCGGATCGGCGCGACGGCCGCCTCTATCTTTGCCTTGTAGGCTTCTGCATTGGCCTTGTAGGTCTCGGCATGCGCCGGATCGTGCTCGACGAAGGCATCGCGGATGTTGTCGACGTAGATCAGCGCGTTTGTCGGGGACATCCAGGCATGCGGGTTCGGTTTCCCAGTATAGGGTCCCTCGGCGATGCTCATCGGTTGGACGCCCTCGGAGATGATAGCGCCTGGCACGTCGCTGAGATTCTGGAAGAATTTTTCGAACCAGAGTTCGAGGTTGAGCCCGTTCCACAGAATGAGCTGTGCGCCCTGCGCCCGCTGAATGTCGCCCGGGGTCGGCGCGTAATTGTGGATCTCCGCTCCCGGCTTGGTGATCGATTCCACGATTGCTGCGTCGCCCGCCACGTTCTTCGCCATGTCGGCGATGACGGTGAAGGTCGTCACGGCCTTGAACTTTTCCTGCGCTTTCGCTGGGCTTGAAGCAACTGCCGCAGCGAACATTGTAGCCATCAACCCGACGACAACCAACCGCCCGTATCTCTCGATCATCAAAATCTCCTGTCGCGATTTGCTCGCATGTCCCGCGGGCGGCCGCCATTATGCGACAGTGACGCCGCGCTTGTCGCATATTCTGCAATTGCGACTGATTTGCAAGTAGAAAACGGTTTTGCATCGTGGATTGTACACGGCCGCGCGATGGAGTTCAGCGACAGTGCGGCCCTTGGCGAAGCGGACAACTAGGATTGCGATGCGCAATGTCCGGCATCGATGCTCTGCGGCGCACGTCCGGTTCGACGCCGGGACAAGCAATCAGCTGGCTTTCCCGATGCTTTCGACCAGCCCGGGCAGTTCCGAGAGATCGGCTATCTGGCGGAAGCGAGGCGCGGTGACCGGCGGCTCGACATGTTCCAGCACCCAGGTCAACTCATGCGGCACGTGGATGCCCCAACTGCCGGCCTCGATGGCCGGCACCACGTCCGACTTGAGCGAATTGCCGACCATCATGCTTTTTTCGGCGCCATCACCGTGGCGGCTGAAGATGCTGCTATAAGTAGCGGGGCTCTTGTCGCTGACGATCTCGACTGCATCGAACAGGTCGCCGAGGCCCGATTGCGCCAGCTTGCGTTCCTGATCGAAAAGGTCGCCCTTGGTGATCAGCACCAGGCGATACGCGCCCGCCAGCTTTTCAACGGTTTCGCGCGCATGGGGCAGCGCCTCGATCGGATGGCCAAGCATCTCGCGGCCCGCCGCAAGAATCTCGGCGATGACCGAGGCCGGCGCGCGGCCCTCGGTAATCTCGATCGCCGTTTCGATCATCGACAGGGTAAACCCCTTGATGCCGAAGCCGTAGACGGCGAGGTTGCGCTTCTCGGCCTCCAGCAATCTTGCCGAGATGTGCTCCTCCTCGGCATGATCGGCGAGCAGCGCGGCAAAGCGCTTTTCGGTCATGCGGAAGAACTGCTCGTTCTGCCAGAGCGTGTCGTCGGCATCGAAGCCGATCGTGGTCAACTCATGATTGTTCGGCATTCGACGTCTTCAACCGAGGTCATTGAACATGCGTCGAACCTAAGCTGCTTGGCGCGGTTTTCAACTGGGCAGGCGAACGCAACCGCGCTCCCCTTCCCTTCCATCGCCGGCCCCGGCTATACTCCCAAATCCGCAACCCAATCTGGTGAATGATGCCGCCTGCAAAAAAGGAAGTCCGTCCGTCGAGCCGCGGAGGACGTATCCGCACGCCTGCCTTCGTGAAAAATCAACGTGGTGTGAAAAACTGGAAGGAAGTCGGCGCCTGGCTGGCGTGGCGCGGCATCGAGGATATCGAATGCATCACACCCGACCAGGCCGGTGTTGCTCGCGGCAAGATGATGCCGTCGAAGAAATTCACCTCCAACACCTCACTGGCGCTGCCTTCGGCGGTGTTCATGACGACGATCTCCGGCGGCTACCCGGAAGACGGCAACGGCTTCCACTATCCGGAGGACGACGGCGACCTCAAGCTGATGCCGGACCTGTCGACGCTGACCGTGGTGCCGTGGGAAGAGGACCCGACGGCGGCGGTCATCTGCGACCTCGTCCACCAGGACGGCCGCTCGGTCGAGTTCACGCCGCGCAACGTGCTGAAGCGTGTGCTTGCCGCTTACGACAAGCGCGGGCTGAAGCCGGTGGTGGCGCCCGAGATCGAGTTCTACCTGGTGCGCAAGAATCCCGATCCGGACTACCCGCTGACGCCGCCGGTCGGGCGTTCGGGACGGGCGATCGGCGGTGGCGCCGGTTATTCGATCGCCGGCGTCAACGAGTTCGACGAACTGATCGACGACATCTACCATTTCTCCGAAAGCCAGGGCCTGGAGATCGATACGCTGATCCACGAGGAAGGCGCCGGCCAGCTCGAGATCAATCTGCGCCATGGCGATCCGATCGAACTCGCCGACCAGGTGTTCATGTTCAAGCGGACCATCCGCGAGGCGGCGCTGAAGCATGAGATCTACGCCACCTTCATGGCCAAGCCGATCCAGGGGCAGCCCGGGTCGGCCATGCATATCCACCAGTCGATCATCGACAAGAAGACCGGCAAGAACGTCTTTTCCGCCGAGGACGGCTCGGAAACCGAAGCCTTCTTCCATTTCCTCGGCGGCATGCAAAAACATGTGCCGAACGCGCTGGTGATGTTTGCGCCCTATGTCAATTCCTATCGCCGGCTGACGCAGTCGGCTTCGGCGCCGGTCAACAACAAATGGGGCTACGACAATCGCACTACCGCCTTCCGCGTTCCACGCTCCGACCCGGCAGCCAGGCGCGTCGAGAACCGCATCCCCTCATCCGACGCCAATCCCTATCTGGCGCTGGCCGCATCGCTTGCCTGCGGGCTCATCGGCATGACCAACAAGATCAAGGCCGAACCGCCGGTTCTCACCACCGCCAACGAGGCAGAGATCGACCTGCCGCGCAGCCTGCTCGAAGCCGTCGACCTGTTCGAAGCCGACGAGGAACTCTGCGCGCTGCTCGGCAAGTCGTTTGCCGCGACCTATGCGGCGATCAAGCGGGCGGAATTCGAGACCTTCATGGAAGTGATCAGCCCGTGGGAGCGGGAGTATCTGTTGTTGAATGTGTAGGAGGGAGTAGGGGAGTAGGGGAGTAGGGGAGTAGGGCGAATGGCTGAGAAAACGGGTTCTTACAAGGACTTAATAGTCTGGCAGCAGGCAATGGACCTTGCGGTGGCTGTGTACGGCGCGACGAAATCCTGGCCGAAGGAGGAGCTTTATAGACTGACCAGCCAAGTGCGGCGCGCCGCAAGCTCGGTGCCGGCGAACATAGCGGAAGGCTATGGCAGAGAGGTCAGGGGTTCCTATCAGCAATTCCTCCGTATCGCTCAAGGGTCACTGAAGGAACTGGAAACTCAGCTTCTGATCGCTGAGCGTACCGGCATCACGCCGAATGCCACCGCGGCGCCATTGTTGGCGAGCACCGAAAGTGTAGGAAAGCTTCTTCGACTTCTAATCCGCAACCTTTCAGCCGACTAGCATCTCCCCTCCCCTATTCCCCTATTCCCCTATTCCCCTATTCCCCTA